>NZ_JAFATE010000804.1 GCF_019244115.1 Bradyrhizobium sp. | reverse complement strand
CGTGGCATCGTTGCGACAGGCAATTATCCCACAGCCAACCATCCGCTGCTTGCGTCACTGCAAACGGACACTCCGCAGGCATCTCTACGAGCCTCCACGAAAACGTCGATATCAATCGATGCCCGTGCTATCTTAACGCCTATGGGGCATTCCCTGCGCCCTCTCAGTCGAGAGGGACATGCATGACCCATCACTCGGGCGCAGATTGCGCCGCGAGAATATCGGCGGCTGCGCATTCGTGCTCATTCATGGGCTGAGCGGAAATGACGCGCGGACGCTAGGTTCGCACTGTCGCGACGGCAAATTTCCACGCCGGTTCCGCGCGAACCGGCTAACTTTAGCTGGCTGCATCACCCAGGCATCGACCATGGGCTCCTCGAATTTGCTGCGCGCCGGCGTGCTCGGCGCGATTCTGCTGGTTGCGAGCAGCCTCTTCGCGAATGAGGCCCCGGTCGCGTTCGGGACCCGCGGCGGAGACGCGTGGAGCTTTGCCAAGTCCGTCGATGTCGCCGTTCCGGCGCGCCGCTGCGACCATGTCGCCATCAGCTCGCCGATCGCGACCCATGTCCTGCGCGCGGGAAGGAGATATGTTCGCGCCCGGCTCGCGCTGCAGCCGGGCAACAATCAGATCAGGGCCGAATGCCGGGCGCGTGACGTCGTGCGTGGCGAGGCGCGGCAGAACTGGCAGGTGCGGCTCCGCAATGCACCGACGGCATCGATCCGCATTTCTCAGCGCGGCGCCGGCCTGACCCTGGATGCGCATCGGAGCGCGCCGGCGCCGGTGCGTCCCGCCACGATCACCCGCTATGAATGGCGGACAGGTGACGGCACTCCCGTGGCGCTCGCCGGGCTGCCGGCGCGCGGTCCGCGCCTGGCTCTGTCAGGGTCCGTACCGGACGGGGAGTACAAGGTGACACTCGACGTCACCGACGCTGTCGGCCGCACCGATGAAAGTACCGTCCTGCTTCGCTCGCAGGATCACGTGCTGCGTGGCGTCGATCGCGAACACGACCATGCCGGCTGGATCGATCGCGCCGTGGTCTATGGCGTCATTCCACAGCTGTTCGGATCGCGCGGTCTCGCCGACGTGACAGCGCGGCTCGATCAGCTCTCCGATCTCGGCGTGACCACCCTCTGGCTCTCGCCGCTGATGGCAAGCCCGCCCGGCGATTTCGGCTATGCCGTGACCGACTATTTCCGCCTGCGACCCAGCCTTGGAAGCGAAGCGGACCTCCACGACCTGATAAAGGCCGCCCATGCGCGCGGCCTGCGCGTGATTTTCGATTTCGTGCCGAACCATCTGTCGGATCGAAACGCCTATTTCACCGACACCGTCGCGCACGGCCGCGCCTCGCCCTATTTCGACTTCTTTGCCCGCGACCGGGGCGGACATGCCGAACATTACTTTGATTGGATCAATCTCGCGAACCTGAATTATGCCAATCCGGAGGTGCAGCGCTTCGTCATCGAAGGCTTTGCCTACTGGGTCCGAGAATTCGATGTGGACGGTTTTCGGGTTGATGCTGCCTGGGGGCCGAGGCAGCGCGCGCCGGAGTTCTGGCCACGCTGGCGCGCCGAATTGAAGCGCATCAAACCCGATCTGCTGCTGCTCGCAGAGGCGTCCGCGCGCGATCGCTATTACGGCCGGCACGGGTTTGATGCCGCCTACGACTGGACCGACAAGCTTGGCGAATGGGCCTGGCAAAAGCCATTCGATGACGAAGCGAATACGGCGCGCGAGCTGCGTTCCGCGATCGAGACCTCAACTTCCGCGGCTCTCGTCTTCCGCTTCCTCGAAAACAATGATACCGGGCCGCGTTTCCGTTCGCGCTACGGCCTTGATCGGACGCGCATCGCCGCGGCCATGCTGCTTACGCTGCCGGGAATTCCCTGCCTGTACACCGGAGAAGAAATCGGCGCAGCCTATGAGCCATACAAGGGCTTTGGGCCGATCATGTGGGAAGACGTTGACCACCTGCGCGGCTGGTACCAGCGGTTGATCGCGCTGCGGCGCGACCACCCCGCCTTGCGATCGCGCGATATCCGCCTGCTCGATGTCGCACCGGAGCAGAACGTACTTGCCTATGTCAGACCGGGCAAAAAACCATCTGACAGCATTCTGGTGATCCTGAACTATGGCGCGAAGCCGGCTGTTGTGGCGCTGGGGGGCGATGCTGCCGGGTCGACGCAGGCGAGGACATTCGTCGATTTGCTGAACGGGGAAGAAGTCCGCCCGGAGGGTTCAGGCATTGCCATTGCGGCGCGGAGCGTCCGCATCTTGAAGGCAGGATGACGAACTGTGGGACCTTTCCTGTTCCGCCACAGGGAACAGGCAGGGGTTCGCCGGCCGTTACGAAACCGCTAGGACGTAGAGGAACGGAGCCATGGAGCGAGCGGTTGATGGACGCAACGTGAGAAACGACGGGGCGAAAGGAGGCTGGCCATGAGCCGGGAGAAACCGAATGAGGATCCGCGCGAGCGATCGGACAAGCGCAACTTCAGGCAGACCGACGAGCCTTGGAAGAAGCCGGTCGAGAAGGAACAGAGTCCGAAGGGCGCGCCAAAGCCCGACCTCGAGAAGTGGCATGAATCGGACACGCATTGAAGCGCCGTCGAGCGCGGTGGTTTCCGGACTTGCCTCGCGGTTGAAGGGCGAACGCGGTTGAAGGCGGAACTGGTCGAAAGTGGAGGATTGCGATGAAGGTTGCTGATGCGATGACGGGCGTCGTTCAACTTTGCACGCCGGAGGACACGGTGAGGGACGCCGCGGAAGCGATGGCCGAGCTCGATGTCGGGCTGCTACCGGTTGCCCAGGGTGACCGTCTGGTCGGAATGATTTCGGATCGGGACATCGCCATCCGCGCGGTCGGCAATGGCCGCGGGCCGGACACCAGGATCGGCGAAGTCATGACGGAGGACGTAAAGTACTGCTTTGATGACGAGGAACTCGAGCAGGTATCCTGGAACATGGGCGACATTCAGGTGAGGCGGCTGCCGGTGCTCAATCGCCAGAAGCGGCTGGTCGGCATCATCTCGCTGGGCGACATCGCGCGCAGCCAGGCCGGCGATGCGACCGCAGCCTCGCTGCACGAGATTTCGCGGCCCGGAGGCCAGCATACGCAGGGGCGCTGAACAGTGAAGCGCCGCATGGCGCAAACAGAATCAGACTGCGACCGGTGGAGGTCGAGATGCAAAATGAATTTCCGAAACCGCCATTTCCGGGCCAGACTCAACCGATGCCCGGCTCGACCTCAAAAATGAATCCGCGCCCGGATCACGGCGAGACAACTTACAGGGGATCGGGCCGGCTGAGCGGCAAGAAGGCGATCATCACCGGCGGCGACAGCGGGATCGGGCGGGCGGTCGCAATCGCGTACGCGCGCGAAGGCGCAGACATCCTGATCGCCTATCTGAACGAGAACGAGGATGCCAGCGAAGTCGAGGAACTGATCGAGCAGGAAGGCCGCAAGGTGGTCCTGGTCCCCGGTGATCTGCAGGATCCGGATCATTGTCGCGCGGTCGTTCAACGTGCGGTCGACGAACTCGGCGGGGTCGACATTCTGGTGAACAATGCCGCGCATCAGGCGACCTTCAAGGAGATCACAGACATCAGCGACGAGGAATGGGAGGCGACCTTCCGGACGAACATCCATGCGATGTTCTACTGACCAAGGCGGCGGTACCTCACATGAAGCCGGGCAGCGCCATCATCAACACCGCCTCGGTGAATTCCGACATGCCCAATCCCATATTGCTGGCCTATGCCACGACCAAGGGCGCGATCCAGAATTTCACCGGAGGGCTTGCGCAGATGCTAGCCGACAAGGGCATCCGCGCCAATGCCGTCGCGCCAGGGCCGATATGGACGCCGCTCATTCCCTCGACGATGCCGGAACAGGCCGTCAAGAATTTCGGAACGCAGGTCCCGATGAAACGGGCCGGCCAACCGGTCGAACTCGCAACCGCTTATGTGATGCTCGCCGATCCGCTTTCGAGCTACACGTCGGGGACCACGGTTGCCGTCACCGGCGGCAAGCCGTTCATTTGACCCGGATTGGAGGCAACATCGCAGTCGAGCTGTGGCCGCAGGCTGCGCATCAGGTATTCGACTTCGTCGCTAGCCGATCACCGCAATGCGCATCTTGAATGTCCTGTGGCTATCTTTCGTGTGCGAGATTGAGTGGATTCGGCGAAAATCGTCGGACCTTTCGTGTGCTGCCACCGCTGGGTGCGGAAGCCGCGCGGTCGGCCATGCGAAGCGTGAAATAGGCGACCGTCGCCGCCAGCCCGTCCTTGAGCGTGACGCGGGGGCGCCATCCGAGCCATTGCTCGGCCGCCGCGATCACCGGCTTGCGCCGTTTCGGATCATCCTGCGGCAGCGGCTTGAATTGGAGCCGCGAGAGCGAATTGGTGCAGGCCAGCACCTCGCGTGCAATGGCTTCGATGGTGATTTCATGCGGATTGCCGAGATTGAACGGGCCCGTGACCGCAGGTGGCGATTCCATCAGCTTTTCCAGGCCGCGGACCAGGTCATCGACGAAGCAGAAGCTTCTGGTCTGCTTGCCGGTTCCGTAGATCGTGATCGGCCGGCCGTGCAAGGCCTGAACGATGAAATTGGAAACGACGCGGCCGTCATCCTCGAGCATGCGCGGCCCATAGGTGTTGAAGATGCGCGCGACCTTCACCTCCAGTCCGTAGACGCGGCGATAGTCGAAGATCAGCGTCTCGGCGGCGCGCTTGCCTTCGTCATAGCAGGCGCGCGGCCCGGTCGTGCTGACGCTGCCGGCATAGGATTCGGGCTGCGGGTGGATTTCCGGATCGCCATAGACCTCGCTGGTCGAGGCTTGCAGAAACCGGCAGGACTTTTTGCGGGAGAGTTCGAGCAGATTCAGTGCGCCAAGCACGTTGGTTTTCATCGTGCCGATCGGATCGCGCTGGTAGTGTCTCGGGGAAGCCGGACAGGCGAGATTGTAGATACGGTCGATGCTGCCATCGATGTGCAGCGGCTGGCGGATGTCGTGCTCGATGAACTGAAAATTCGGATGGTTGAGCAGCGGCCGGACATTGCGCATCGAGCTGGTCGAAAGGTTGTCGGCGCAGATGACGGCGTCGCCTCGCTGCAGCAGCAGATCGCACAGATGCGAGCCGATGAAGCCGGCGCCTCCAGTGATGAGATTGCGGTGGACCGGCCGGCCGGAGCGCGCGTGGGCGATGGAAAATTGTACCGTCATGAGGACATCTCGGTCGCAAAGATTGCGTGGCTCGTCGATTGTTTTCGTGTGGTGCTGCGACGCCTGGCGATCGCTTCGAGATAATGGGTCTCCAGTTGCTGCGCACGATGACCGGGCGTGTGATCGCGCGCGATCCGCCGGCGTGCGTTGTCCGCGATCGAGAGCCGTCTGTCCTCGGGCAGGTCGCTTAGGATCTGGATGACCTCGTCGGGACCGGAGGCGAGCAGCATTTCGGTCGAGGGTTCGAGGATGGTTTCGATGCCGGGCCAACGGTCCGAGATGATCGGTGTGCCGCATGCGGCAGCTTCGAACAAGCGCACGCTGGGAGAAAATCCCAGCGCCCGCATGTCGGCGCGCGTGACGTTCAGCGTGTATCGCTGGTCCGCGTAAAACCGCGCATGATCGGACGGCGCCAGATGCTCGATGCGTTCCACATTGGCCGGCCAAACCAGGTCCTCGGGATATTTCGACCCCGCAACGACAAATCGGTCCGCCCCGAGCGCCCGCGCCGGATCGAGCAGGAGCTTCTGCAATTGCGGCTGACGATCTTCGCTATAGGTGCCGAGATAGCCCAGCGACCATCTGGTCTCACGGGGCCGCTGCGTAACGGGTTCCAGATCGGCGCTGCAATAGAGCGCGCGCGCCAGTGGACTGCCATAGACATCCTCGATGATCCCGGGCACCGGGCCACCTGCGAACGAAAGGTACAGATCGAAGCGAGGAATCAGCGCGGCCGAAATGTACTCAATCCCTCCCTGATCGAGGCCGGTCAGTGTGACGGGCGTGTCGATGTCGTAAAATGCGGTGACGCCCTGCGCGTGGCTCGTCACCCAATCGGCAATGGCGATGCCATCGGGCACGTAGGAGCCGATCATGACCAGATTGGCATCGCGGATCAGGGATCCGAACAGCCGCGGCAGGTCCGCAAGCGAGTGATAGAGTTTTACGTTCCAGCCCTGCGGCTCGGTCAGATCGCGATGATCGCGGTACCACGGCGCGTCGCGTTCGAGGAACGTGACGCTGTGGCCGCGCCGCGCGAGTGCTGCGAGCAGGGCGCGGTAGGTCGCGGCGTGGCCATTGCCCCAGGAGGAGGTGACCGAGAGTCCGATGACGACGACGCTGAGTTTCATTCGGCAGCCTCTGTTCTCATGCTCATGCCGGTGAGCAGGTTTTGAAATTGAAGGGCGCGGTGATGATAGGTGTGGCGGGCCAGGATCCGGCGCCGCGCGCGCCGAGCGATCTCGCGCGCGCGCTCGGTGTTGAGATGATCGAGCAGGTCAGCGACTTCGGCTCCGTCCGACGCCACCAGGACCTCGTCGCCCGGGTCGAGAAAATGCGCGATGCCGTCCCACGCGTCGGTGATCACGCAGGCTCCCGCGCCGACCGCTTCAAAAATCCGCGTCGGCGGTGAGAAGCCAAACCTCGCCATGCTGTCGCGATTGACATTCAGGGTGGCGAGCGCGGAGGCAAAGAAGGCGTTATGATCCGCCGTTCCCACGTGACCCGCTGCGCGGATGTTGAACGGCATTGGCTTGGTCTCCCAGCCGGAGCCGCCGAGCACGAAAGCTTTCGAAGGGCGGCGTTCTGCGACCGCCATGAAAAAGCGGTCGATCCGCGCTTCGCGGTCGGGCAGGCGATTGGCGAGCAGGCTGAGGTCGCAGGTGAACCGCGCCTGCGGCGGCACGGGAAAATGTGTCGCCGGATCGAGCGCGTTGTAGATCGGGATGCAGTCGCGGGCGCCGGCGGTCCGATAGGCCGAGGCGACCGGCTCGCCGCCGCCATAGGTCAGGACAATGTCGTAGTGAGGCAAGCATTGACGCAGATGATGACGCGGATTGGCAGCGATAGCGTCGAGTGTCGCCGGGGCATCCACGTCCCAAAAGATCCGGATCGCCTTCGAGCCCACGGCCACGGCCTTTTCCAGCTCGGTATCGAACACGCCGACGCCGCTCGCCTTGACCAGGATATCAGCGGATCGCGCGGCGTTCTCCAGCGCGCTTTGCCAGCCGGCGTCGGTGGCCGGATAGACCACGACCCTGGCCCACGAGGGATCGGCGATGTCGCGATGCGCCTGCCGTTCGAAGGCGTCGGGTTCATAGAACGTGATGTCGTGGCCGAGCGCAGCGATCTCCTTGAGCAGGCCGCGATAGTAGGTGGCAGCGCCGTTCCAGTAGGAGGAGACCAGGCTCGAGCCGAAGAAGCAGATCTTCATGACGCCGCTCCCTCATATTCGGCCTGTGTTGCGCTCAGTCGCACGCCCCGGATCTGCTCGACGATATCGAGAAGCTCCAGCACGCGGTGGGCGCAGGTGTGGTGTGTCAATACGGTTTGCAATCCGGCTTCGGCAGTCGCGGACGCCAGTTCCGGATCGTCGCGCAGCAGTTGCAATGCGCGCGTCATCTGCGCCGGATCGGCCGCGCGCAGATAGCTGCCGGGCGGAAACAATTCTTCGACGTCGTCCCATGGAGCGGAAACCAGCGGGATTCCGCAAGCCATCGCCTCGAACAGCCGGATCGTGGGAATCCCGGGCAGCGCGCGGGCATAGGGGGCGCGGGGAACATGGACTGTTGCGCGGGCCGCGGCAAATGCCTCCGGCGCGAGGTGCGCCGGCAGCCATCCGCCGAATTGGATGTTTGCGGCTGCGATGGTGCGCAGGGCGACCAGAGGGTAGCGGACACCATAGATCCGGGTCTGCAGGCCGAGCGCAACGGTCGGATTGATGAGATAGTCGACCAGCTCCGCGCCGCGCTCGCCGTCCCCCCAATTTCCAATCCAGACGACGTCGTGCTGGCGCTCGATCCGCGGCAGTGGATGGTACAATTTCGTGTCCGCCGCCTCGTGCCACGTGAAGGCCCTGTTCGCCCATCCCATCCGAAGATAGATCAGTCGCAACACCTCGCCGAAGGCGAGCACGCCATCGAAGCCATCCAGATCGAACTGTTCGACTTGTTCGGGCGCGGTGATGGCGCGATGGTGGGTGTCGTGAAAGAGCAGTGCAAAACTGCCGCCCTGCGTGCGCCGGCGGCCGATTCGCCGGACGAGATCTGGCGAATTCCACTCATGGACCACGACCAGATCGGCGGCATCGAGGGCTTCGTCGAGATCGAGCGAGCCGTCATATGCTCTGATATCGATGCCGGGAAAGAGCTGCGGCACTTGGGCGAGCACCTCCGTGCCGCCGTCCTGGATCGCGTTCAGGCGGCTCCATCCGTCGGCCGGTTCATAGACGATGACGTCGTGGCCGAGGGCATGCAGCTCGCGCGCGACGCCGCGCAGGAAATGCGCATTGCCGTTGTTCCAGCAGGACGTAAACGCATGATAGAACAACACGCACCTCATGCACAGACCTCGGCGGCAAGGGGGTGGGACGCAGCCTGACCGGAGGCGAGCAGGTCCTGGTAGATGGTCGCATACGCATCGACCATGCGCGCAATGGAGTAGCGATGCGAGCGTTCGCGGGCGGCACGCTGCAATTGTGCGCGTCGCCGATCGTCGGCGCACATCTCGGCGAGCGCATCATGCAGCGCGCCACGATCGGTCGGATCAACGAATATGGCGGCGCCGGTCCACAGCTCGCGAAAGGTCGCGATCTCGGACAGCACCAGTGCGCAGCCCGCGGCTGCGGCCTCGAGCACGGACAATCCAAACGGCTCGTACAAGGCGGGGCTTGCGAAAACTGCTGCACGCTGCATACGCTTTTGCAGCTCGGTGCGCGTCAGATTTCCCAATAGGACCCCGCCCACCGGCTCCTCGATCGCGCCGGGTCCGGCGACGAGCACGGGCCAGGCGAGCTCGCGTGCGGCCTCGGCCAGCGTCCGAAGGTTCTTGGCCGCGTCCCACATCCGTCCCGCAGCGAGGATGAAGGCCGACTTCTCCGGCAAGGAAGGAGCGGACGGACCGATGCCGTTCCAGACCACGTGACCCGGCGTGGCAGGCCGATAGATCTCATGAACCACATCGCGAAAAGCGGCGGTAGGGGAGACCCAGACTCGCGCGCTGTTCAGCCCTTGCACGGCCAACCGTGTGTAGTGCTGCCATTGCGGATCGCAGAGCCAATCGGTGTCATCGCAGGCCCGCGCCCAGGAGTTCACGCAGGAATGGGCCGCGAGGACAACGGACGCCTGCCATTCGAAATTCGCCTCGCGAAAGCTGTTGAGATGGACGATGTCAGGCCGAATCCGGCGCTCGAGATCGGCAAGACAGCGTCGTGCCGCAGGCAGGTCGTTGCCGTCGGGATCCTGCCATTCGAGCGCGAGATCGGTCTCGATCAGCTTCACCCCGGAATCGCCAAGCGCGGTCCGCTGATCGGCGCGTGGCTTCGGTCCGAGCGTGACCAAATAGACGTCCGCGCCGTTTTCCGCGAGCGCCGAACAGAGCGTGGTCGCGTAGGTCCACACCCCGCCCACCGCATCGGCCGTCATGAGGATCTTCATGTCGAACAGATGCTTCATCAGGCGACCTGCAGTTCCAAGGCGTTCAACGGCATCGGACGTCCTTCCTGCACGTCGCTGAACTGGTCGAACATCGAAAGGTAATGATGATGAGCCCGTTCCCAGGCGAAGTCGTCGGGCTCGCCCCAGAGCTTTCGGTAATCAGGCGAACCCGGATAGGGAAACAGCGGGACCGGATCGTTGGCCCAGACGCCGGCGTCCTGCATCCGGGCCCGCCATCGCTGCACGGAGGGATCGTCATCCTGCGGCATCTCGATCAGGTTGGCCTGCACGAACGGAACGTGGCGGCGCGCTTCGACGAGGCGGTCGGCAAGTGCGTCGGTGCTCATCCTGCAGTTCTTGGCAAGCGCCGCCCGTCCCTCCGGCGTCAGGCTCTCGACGCCGGCTTCGATCGAGACGCAGCCGGCGCGGCCGAGCAGTTCCAGCATGGCCGGCTTCCACAGGTCGATCCGGGTCTGAATGCCGAATTTGAGCCCGCGCGAGGTCAGTCCCTCGAGCAACTCCGTGTTCGGCAGAAAAATCTCGTCGACGAAATAGATATATTCGACCTGCTGGCGACGCAGGCTATCGACTTCCTGGAGGATCGAATCGACGGGACGCTTGCGATAATGGTTGCGAAAATTCTCTTTCGCGCAAAAGGTGCAGCTGTAGGGACAGCCGCGCGACGCCTCGACCTCCGCACCCGGACCGACCGGCTCGGCTTCGAACCGGTGATGGTGATGATGGTGACGGCGGATCATCTCCGCCGGCCAGACCAGTGGCGGCTGAGCGGCGAAATCGACGGCTTGCGGACCACCAGTGACACGGATTGCCTCGCCATCGCGCCAGGCAAGGCCGGCGAATTCGCGTTCGCCGTTGGCAATGCGCAGCAGCGCATGTTCGCACTCGCCCATCACGACGATGTCGGCCGCGAGCTTTCTCAGCGCGGTCCGGGGTGTCGTCGACCCGTGCGGGCCGACGGCGATGAGCGTCGCGAGGCCACCTAGCGCATGGGCAAGCTGCTGCGGGACGCGCAGCTCGGGTGGTGCGCAGCGCCAGAACAGATAGGTGGGCGCGGTCGTCACCACGACGAGGTCGGGGCGGAAAGCGCGCAGTTCGGCCTCGACGTCGGAAAGAGCGAGATCGAACATGTGGGCGTCCAGCAGCAGTGTCGGGTGGCCGGCCTGCGCAAGATGATGCTGAGTTATGCCGAGCTCCAGGGGCAGATGGGGCGAGCGGCATCCGAAATAAATGCTGCCGTCGAACTTCCAGTTCGGATTGATCAGGGCAACACGCGTCATGCGAGCGCCTCGCGTTTCCCGAGCGACAGTCCAAAGCGGCTTTCGAGCCACTGGTGCAGCGAGCCGAGCCCGTCGCGCAGGACGGTCCGGGGCTTCCAGCCGAAGGCGGCGGACAGCGCGCTGGTGTCGCTGACATACCAGGGCTGATCGCCGGGCCGCCAATCGGCGAAACTGTGCCGGACATGGATGCCGCAAAGCTCCGAGATGTGGTCGATCAGTTCGAGCAGGCTGACCGCATTCGAAGGACCGCCGCCGAGATTGAACACGCAGCCCGCGGCGCGCTCGATATTGTCGAGAACGGTGATCCAGGCCTCCGCGGCATCGCTGACATGGAGGGCGTCGCGAACCTGGCAGCCGTCGCCAAATATCGTAAGTGGCTCGCCCCGCAACGCCGAAAGCAGGAAATGCGCGATCCAGCCCTGATCCTCGGTGCCGAACTGCCTGGGGCCGTAGATGCAGCTCATGCGCAGCACCGCCGTCCGCAACCCGAAGACCCGCGCATAATCGCGGACATATTGATCCGCCGCTCCCTTTGAACAGCCATAGGGGCTGTAAAAATCGAGTGGCGTGGCCTCGGACACGCCGTTTGCAAGTGCGGGGCTCCGCGGGGCGTAGCGGCAGCCCACGCGTTCGATCGACGAATTTTCCAGCAGGCGGCCGTAGACCTTGTTGGTGGATGCGAAAAGCACAGGCGCCGTGCGGTTGTGCAGCCGAACCGCTTCCAGCACGTTGATGGTACCGCGCGCGTTGATCTCGAAATCGCCGAGTGGGTCTTCGAGGCTGTCGGTGACCGCAACCTGGCCCGCCAGATGCAGCGCGGCCCGGACGTCGCGAACGCTGTCGATCACGGTGATCGGATCGCGGACGTCGCCAACCATGATGTCGACACGATCGCGGTGCCGCGATTTCAGCCACTGCGCATTGTCCCGGATGCCGGCACGCGCGAGATTGTCGAGCACGATGATGCGATCGCCGCGCGCGGCGAGCCGGTCCGCAAGATTGCAGCCGATGAAGCCGCATCCGCCGGTGATCAGGATCGGCCTGCTGTCTGGGTTTGCCATCATCATGCAACCAGTCCCCTGCGCATCAGTTCGTCACTCGCCCTTTCCGCCTGGTCGTCGGCGATCTGATCGGCCAGATAGCCGGCGAGCTCATCGAGGCCGTCCTCGAACGTGACTTGTGGCGCGAAGCCGAGACGGGCGCGGCTCTTGCCGAGATCCGCGAAGCAGTGGCGGATGTCGCCGGCGCGGTATTTTCCCGTAATGGTCGGGGTGATCGCCGGACAGCCCATGACCCGCGCAAGATCATGCGCGACGGACAAGATCGAGCGGCTTTGGCCCGAACCGACGTTGTAGACGTCGCCAGTGTGGTGCGTCTCGAGTGCAAGCAGGCAGGCACGTGCCACGTCGCGGACATGGACGAAGTCGCGCCGTTGCAGCCCGTCCTCGAACACCAGCGGCGAGCGGGCGTTGAGAAGGCGCGCGGCGAAGATCGCCAGCACGCCGGTGTAGGGATTTGACAGCGCCTGACGCGGCCCAAATACATTGAAAAAGCGCAAGCCGACGGTCGGAATGCCGTAGGCTTTGCCGGTGATCAGGCACATCCGCTCCTGCGCGAATTTGTTCAGCGCATAGATCGAGCTCAGCGAAGGCGGCTTGGTTTCGGCCGTCGGCACCGGCTCCAGGGCGCGTCCATCGGCATCGAGCAGTTCCCATTCGGCCCGTTTCAACTGGCCAGCCGAGCGCTCGTCCGGCGACAGCATCGTGCCGTCCGCACCGCGGCAGGATCCTTCGCCGTACACGCTCATCGAGGAGGCAACCACGAGGCGTTCGACGGGATGCTTCGCCAGCACCTGCAGCAGCACCGCGGTCCCAAGCTCGTTGGTCCTGACATAGGATGCGATTTCGTACATGCTCTGGCCAACGCCGACGGCGGCGGCAAGATGGATCAGCATGTCGACGCCGCGCAGCGAACGCTCCACCGCGAACGCGTCGGTGACGTCGCCGACGATCAGTTCCGCATCAGCGTTCAGATAGGAGGGACGCCGACGGTAGGAT
Source organism: Bradyrhizobium sp. (assembly GCF_019244115.1). Lineage (GTDB taxonomy): Bacteria > Pseudomonadota > Alphaproteobacteria > Rhizobiales > Xanthobacteraceae > Bradyrhizobium. Next base: position 15,024 of record NZ_JAFATE010000804.1, on the reverse strand, counting down.
CCGTGAACTTGCGGAGAGAGATTGTCGAGCAGCCTGACCTCGTAACCCGCGGCGAGCAGGACGTCTGCCGCATGCGAGCCGATAAATCCGGCACCTCCCGTAATCAGAACCCGTTTCATTCGCCGGCTCTCCTTCCCACGCTGCGGCGGTCAGCTGCCGCCGGTGTCTGAAGCCAAAGCGTTCGGTCCGGGCGATTATCGGCACCAATTGCAGACCTGCGCTTGTCCCTCCTGTGGTAGAAGCGGCGCAACGAATGTTCGTTCCTTTCAAGCGTCCGTACAAACACGTACAAACAAAAGTTTGCCTAACCTAGATCAATAACCTGAGTGAATCCCGTGGCGCGCTTCGCATCAGAACGGCGCGCCATGACGCGGAGGCCGCAGCTCCAGATGGCGTGCGACGGTTGCGGCGACGTCGGCAAAGCCGAAGCGCTGGCCGACGCGGGATGTGACCCTTGCCCTCGACATGAGTATCGGCACCTGCTCGCGCGTGTGGTCGGTGCCGCGCCAGGTCGGATCACAGCCGTGATCGGCGGTGATGACGAGCAGATCGTCCCGCTTCAGCCGCGCCAGCAGCTCGGGAAGGCGCGTGTCGAAGGCTTCCAGCGCCGCCGCATAGCCGGCAATGTCGCGGCGATGGCCATAGATAGTGTCGAAATCGATGAAGTTCGCGAACAACAGTCCGCCATCGGCGAGGTGCTCGAAACCGTGCAGCGTGCAATCGAGCAGGGCGTCATTGCCGGCGCCCTTTTTGTTCCGCCCGGTCGCGCGATGCGCGAAGATGTCGTCGATCTTGCCGACCGATACGATGTCGCGATTGTCGGCCGCGGCGATGTCGAGAATGGTGTCCTCCGGCGGCGGAACGGAGAAGTCGCGCCGGTTGTAGGTCCGCGTGAAATCCTCGCTCGAGCTGCCCACGAAGGGCCGCGCGATGATCCGGCCGATCTTGAAGGGGTCGAGCAGGCGCCGCGCGATCAGGCAAAGTGCGTACAGCCTGTCGAGTCCGAAGGCCTCCTCGTGGGCGGCGATCTGGAAGACGCTGTCCGCCGACGTATAGCAGATCGGCATGCCGGTCTGCATGTGCAGTGAACCGAGCCGCGCGATGATCTCGGTTCCCGAGGCATGACAGTTGCCGAGGACGCCGGGCAGGCCGCCATGTTCGCAGAGCGCGTCGGTCAGCTCGCGTGGGAAGCACGGCACCGTCTTCGGGAAATAGCCCCAGTCGAACGGCACCGGCACGCCGGCGATCTCCCAATGGCCGGAGGGTGTATCCTTGCCGCGGGATTGCTCGATGGCGCAGCCGAAATGGGAGACGGTGGACGCTCGGTATTTTAGCCCCGGTGGACGGCAGCCGCTCGCTAGGTGACAGGCCTCGCCAAGCCCGAGCTCGACGAGATGGGGAATGTGAAGCGGTCCCTGGCGATGCGCGTTGTCCGCGTCGCCAAGCGCGCAGGCCTCCGCGATGTGGCCGACCGTGTTGGCGCCGTCGTCGCCATAGAGCGCGGCATCCGGCGCCGCGCCGATTCCGACGGAGTCCAGAACAAGGATCAGGGCGCGCATCGCAAAATCTCCGGGGGAGCCGGTACGATCGATCGGATCGGCGTCGTCCGGTCGCAATAACGGCTGATCATGCTGGCGCAGAACTCGGCGAACTCGTTCGTTTCAAGGGGTGGGCTCGTGTGATGCGGCGCGATTCCGCGATGCTCGGGCGTGAAGCAGAACGTGACGGTGACGCAAAACTCCGACAGGGCGTCCATCTGCCGGTCGAACCAGTCGAGTGCGTGGGGACGAAAGCTGTCCGCCCAGGACAGGCCGGTTCTGACATGCCGCACGCCGAGCCGTCGCATCCAGCGTACGGCCTCGTCGAGCCGATGATCCTCGAAGTGGAACCACTGGCACAGCCCCATCCTGTCCGAATGGTCTGCGAAGATTTCGAGCGCCGGTTTAGGCGTACCGTCCTCGCGAAGCAGCCCCATATGAAAATGCCTGTAATAGGATGAACCCTCGGCCTCGCGGTGCCGTGTCGTCGCCTCCCACGTCGAGGGCAGATCGTAGAGGCTGTACCAGTGAATGCGCGGCGCGCGGCCGGCCAGAAGCTCGGCGGTGCGACGCACCCCCCATGCCTGCACCTCGTCAGCGCCGAACGATGATACGCCGACCTCCGTCACCCAGACCGGAACCGCAACGAGTGCCTGAATTTCCGCCAGCTTTTGCGGCCACTCGTCGATCTGCCACAGATTCCAGTCGAGCGGAAAGCCGTGCACGGCGACCGCATCGACGTGATCGAGGACGCCCCGCTGCTTCATGTTCTCGATGAATTGCGGGTCGATCGGCGAGATGCCGCCGAGCACGCGCGGCAGCGTCGGATGAGCGGCGCGGATCGCCCGTCCCGCGGCGATCGTCATCGCCGCAAACTTCTCCCAGTCCGGGTCGAGCTGAAGGTCCCAGTGCGACTTGTTGTTCGGCTCGTTCCAGATCTTGGCGGCTTCAATCATCTGATCTCGCTCCGACGCGGGTAGACGGGCCCTTCGGCCTGCGGACGCGCGGTCGTTCGACAAAGATAGACCTCGTCCTCGGGATGGGCGCAGATCGCAAATCCGGCGCTGCGCAACATCGCTTCGACACAGGCGCGGTTCGGCGCCCACCAGTTGGTCGGGTCGTCGGCATATTTGTGCTCGATGAAATGCAGTTTTGGATAACCCGGGCGGTCGAACTGCGCCGTGGTCCAGAAATCGTAGTCGGTCTCCAGGCTGTCGACCCTGTCGTCGCCGCGCAGCATCGACTGGAACAGCAGGAGGTCGCGCGCAACATGCTCATGGATGAGATCGAGCGCGAGAAGCGGATGACGCAGGTGGTAGAGAACCCCCATGAAGATCACCAGATCGAATTTCTCGCCGAGCGTGCCGACGTCATAGGCCGACAATTTGCGGAACTCGATCTTCAGTCCGCTGACGTCGGCGGCGAACCGGGCCTGTGCCAGATATTCGTCGTCGGTGTCGAGACCGAGCACGCGATCGGCGCCGCGACGCTTCATTTCCATGGCGTAGAAGCCGGCATTGCAGCCGATGTCGAGTACGGACTTTCCGTCAAGTCTGTCCGGCACGACGTGCGAAAAGCGCCGCCACTTCACCGTCGGGTAATCGCCGAGGAAATGCACCGGCGCCGTGCTGACGCCGTTCAGATCAAGGTTGTGAAACCAGGGACCGAGCGCATCGACGCGCTGGCGGATTTCCTCCCTGGAGAGCTGGCCGGTCATGAGACAATTCCGGCCAAAGCCGCCGTCGCCGCGCCGTCGGCCCGCCGCGCCAGCGGCCTTGATTGGGGATTTTCGCCAGCTTGCGCGTTTCCCAGCAGGCTGATCGCCGTGCGATAGCCATGAATGGTTCCGACGTCGACATAGGACTCGCCGGCCTTGACGCCGATGCCGACGCCGCCGGCCTCGAGATAGGCGTTCACCAGCGTTCCGAAATATTCGTCCGCGCAATCCCTCAGCTGCCACAGCCGGCGCAGATCGCGAAAGGCCGCAGCCGACATGCGGAAGGCGCCCCAGATCCATTTCGATTCGGCGTTTGTGCGCTTGACCTGGATTTCACGGACCCTGTCGCCGTTCAGCACGACCGCGTCGAACAATTCGGGATGCTCGACCGGGAACAGCAGGAACGACAGGTCGGCCGCGGGCAAGGAGGCGAGCCCAGCCTTCGGAAACCACACCGTGTCGGGCAAGCCGACCAGCACGTCGTCGCGGTCGCCAACCACGGTCGCCGCGCGGAATACCGCATCGCATAGTCCGGCGGCCTGCGGCTGCACGACATAGGCGAGTTCGGCACGGTCGTAGCGATCGCCGAAATATTCGAGAATATCGGACTTCCCCGGCGAGATGATGAAGCAGATCTTGTCGGCACCGCCGAGGATCAGGCGCTCGAGCAGGTATTCCGAAACGGCGCAGGGACGCTCCACGCCTGCGTCGCTGCGGCTGCCGACCGGCAACAGCTCTTTCGAGAACGCCAGCGGCTGAATGCGGCTGCCGCGCCCGGCGGCTGGTACGATGCCCCACATCTTTAGGCCTCCTCTGCGGCGAGGCGGGGTTCGGCCCGCACCGCGTGCTCCAGCAGATCGACGAGCTCGCTTGCACGCCTGGCGGAACTGTGCTGCGCGAGCGTTCGCTCGCGCGCGCGTCCGGCGATCCGGCTTAGCACGTCATCGCTCATATCCATCGCGGCGAGCGTATCCGCTGCCTCATGCGCGAGGATGATCTCTTCGCCAGGCGTAAAAAACGTGTCGAGGCCGTCCCAGCTGTCACTGAGCAGCGGCGTGCCGCATGCGGCTGCCTCGAACAGCCGACCCGAGGGACACCAGCCCATTCTGGCCATCTCGCTGCGGGTCACGTTCAGTGTCAGGTGGGACGAGCTGAAGAATGCGGCGTGCTCCGAGGGCGGCAGATGCTGGACGAAAAAGATGTTCGGCGACCAGGGAAAATCTTGCGGATATTGCGCGCCACCGATCAGGAAGCGGAGGTCTCGTCGCGTCCGGGCGGGCTCGACGAACAGACGTTGCAGGAGCTGCTGACGGTCTTCCGAATAGGTCCCGAGATATGACAGATCGGCGCGGTAATGCGGCTGCGGGGCCGTTGGCCGGTGGATGTCGGGATCGACATGTCCGTAGAGTGGCTGGACCTGCCGCGCCCCGGCCAGACGGCAAAACTCGTCGGCAACGAGCCGGCCTCCGGTAAAGCTCAGCACCAGATCGAAGTCGCCAAGGCCATTTGGCGGGATGTACGGAACGGCCTCGTTGTTTCTGAGCCTTGCGAGCGTGACGGGCGTGTCGAGATCGTAGAACACACGGATGGCGCCGCCCTTGTCCAGCATGAGCTCGGTCGCCTCCCGCGCGTCGGGGCAATAGGACGTCACGATGGCCGCGTCGGCATCGTGCAGATCGCTGCGTGCCCGCGGCCGGACCTCGTCCCAGGTCGAGAACAATTCGAGCCGCCCGCCGGGCAGCTCGAACAGATCGCGCGTCGCCGCATAATAAGGAACGTCATGTTCGTAGAAGGTCACTCGATGGCCGAGCCGGACGAGGTGCTTGCACAGGCCGCGCCACAGCGTGGCGTGACCGTTTCCCCACGACGAAGAGATGGCAAGTCCGAAAACGACGATCTTCACGCCGGCACCCTTTGATTGATCTGCGACACGCGAATGCCGGCGCGATCGACGAACAGGGTACTGATGCTCGCCGGGTCCACGCCGATCGCCATGAAGTCGTCGAGAGCCATGCCGCGATAATGCAGCAGCGCGGCGCGGATGGGCTCGGCGTGGCTGACGATCACGATCGTCGCGTCGGTCGGCTCCTCGCGCAGTCTCTCCAGGTGGCCGACGATCCTTTGCTGCAGCTCCCGCATGCTCTCGCCGTTCGGCGCCCGGCTCGCGCCACGGTGGCTGTTCCAGCGTAGCCAGGCGGCATCGTTCGCCAGTTCGCTGAAGGAACGCGCGGTCCACTCGCCGAGATCGATCTCGTCCACCGCAGCGACGATCTCGACCGACACGCCGAAGTGCGCTGCCAAGATGCCGGCAGATTGCCGAGCCCGCCGTTGCGGGCTCGACTGGATCAGCGATGGCTGCGGCCAGATGAGCTGCGCGCAACCCGACATTTGCCGGCAGCCAAGCGCGTCGAGACCGACGCCGGCCATTCGGCCGCACAATGTACGGTCCAGCAGCGCATGATGGCCGTGGCGCACGAGATGGATCGTCTTCACCATGGTGGCGCTCACGCCTTCTCGTCGATGAAGGCGCGCGTGCGCAGGCGCGCCTGCTCGTCGGTGAACTGCTGCGGCGGCGACTTCATGAAATAGCTCGACGGCGCGGTCAACGCTCCTGCGAGGTGGCGATCCATGGCAAGTTTCGCGCAACGCACAGCGTCGATCACGACACCGGCGGAATTGGGCGAATCCCAGACCTCGAGTTTGAGCTCGACGCTCAGCGGCACGCCGCCAAAAGCCGTTCCTTCCAGGCGGATATAGGCGAGCTTGCGGTCGGTCAGCCATGGTACGTGGTCGCTCGGCCCGACATGGATGTTGCCCGCTTCCATCGGGACATCGAACTGGCTGGTGACCGCCTGCGTCTTGGAGATCTTCTTCGAGGTCAGCCGTTCGCGCTCGAGCATGTTCTTGAAATCGGTGTTGCCGCCGAAATTCAGCTGGTAGGTCCGGTCGAGGCGCACGCCGCGCTCGCGGAACAGGTTCGCGAGCATGCGATGCAAAATGGTGGCGCCGACCTGGCTCTTGACGTCGTCGCCGATGACGGGGAGGCCGGCCCGCTCGAACCGCTGCTGCCAAGTAGGATTGGAGGCAATGAACACCGGGATGCAGTTCACGAAGCCACAGCCTGCCTCGATCGCCCGGCTGGCGTACCACTCGGTCGCCTTCTGCGAGCCGACCGGAAGATAATTGACGACGACGTCGGTGCGCGACTTCGTCAGCACCTCGGCGACATCGGCCTCCGCTTCTTCGGCGACGGGAACGTCGTCCTCGAGATAGCGGCCGATGCCGTCGAGCACCGGTCCGCGCTGTACGGTCACGCCGGTCTGCGCCACGGAGCAGAAACGATGCGTGTTGTTGGGTCTGGCCCAGATCGCATCGGCGACATCGCGTCCGACCTTGGCCGCGCTGACGTCGAATGCCGACGATATCTCGATGTCGCTGATGTGATAGCCGCCGAGGTCCGCGTTCATCAGTCCCGGAACGGGTTCGTTCGAATTGGCATCCCGATAATAGGCCAGTCCCTGGACGAGTGAACTCGCGCAATTGCCGACCCCCACGATGCCCACGCGGACACTGCGCCGGGGTTCAAGAGTTGAATGCATCGAGGGAGTCCTCCGCTGGGCCGATGGCGTTCGCGCGATGTAAGTACGTTTGCGAACGTACAATGGATGCGTTCGTTCCTGCGCTTCGGCGCGTCGCGCCAAGCGCCGAGGGATTTGCGGCTACAAAATGCGAAAAGATTAACCTGGTATAGGTTTTCCGCCGGCCGGTCCGGAACGAAAGGCAACTTAGAAGAACAAGAAGAAGATGATGATGCTTCCTTGATGACGAGGTGGGTCGATTCTTCCGGCGCGCGCAAGCGCTCAACAGAAACGAAAGTGCGGCAGTGGCGTTTCATTCCGGACAAGCCGAATCAAAGGCATGTCAGCATTGGAGCCGACGATGAGTGACAGCGAAACCACGACCAATCACGACACGATACGGACTTGGGCCGAACGACGCGGCGGCCGGCCCGCGACTGTCCGGGCGACCGAGGAGGACGGTCACGCGGGTATTTTGCGGATCGATTTCGATCCGAAGGAAGAGGCGCTGGACGAGATCGAATGGAACGAATTTTTCCGCAAGTTCGATGAGGCTGATCTCGCGTTCCTGTATCAGGATCGCACCAAAGACGGAAAGCTCAGTCGCTTTCACAAATTCGTCCGCCGGTCAGCCGAATAGCCGTGCAACGGATCGCAGGATCTATCACCGACGTCGCAGCGGCGGTCGATGCCAGCGCCTGGGTGCGCGCGATGCGCGCCGGCGACTTCGCGGCCGCCTGGGCGATCGGCGACAAGAACCTGGCAGAGCTTGCGGGCTCAGCCGATGGCCACCGCGACAAGCATGCGGGTCCGCGTCACCTGCAAAGGATCTGGCGGGGGGAAGAGTTGCGCGACCGGCGCGTTCTGGTGCGCTGCTATCACGGCCTCGGCGATACCATCCAGTTCGCCCGTTTCATTCCAGGCCTGCGCCGCATCGCGCGCGAGGTGATCGTCTGGTGCCAAGCGGACCTGCTGCCGCTCGTCGAGCGGGTGGATGGGGTTGACCGCGTGATACCGCTGCACGAAGGCACCCCGGATGTCGCATTCGATGTCGACATCGAGATCATGGAAATTCCCCACGCGATCCGCGCGCAGCGCACCCAGTTCGAGATGCGCGCGCCCTATCTGAGGCTCGGCTCACATGGTCTACCGCGGAGTGGCGGTGGCGACGCCGCCTTGTCGGTCGGCCTGGTGTGGGACGTCGGGGATTGGGACGAGCGGCGGCGGGTTCCAGCCTTGCTGCTCCGCCGGTTCTGCATGGATGGGGTGAAACTCTATGCGCTTCAGGCAGGACCGGCGCGTGAGGCGGCGACCGAAATTGGTGCAATCGACGCCGGCGCCCCGGACATCGAAACGTTGGCCAGGCGCCTCGCCCGTCTGGATCTCGTGATCTCAGTGGACACCATGGTTGCGCATCTGTCCGCGGCTCTCGGGCGCGAGACCTGGATCATGCTGCATTCGCAATGCGACTGGCGCTGGCCGGCGTCCGGCAGCCGAACCTATTGGTATCCGAGCGCGCGCCTGTTTCACCAGCGCAGGGCAGGCGAGTGGTCCGATGTGATCACTGATGTTCGATCCGCTCTCGAGGCGCGGGTCCAAGCGGATCGCAGCAAGGTCGGCGCGCATCACGACGCGTCACCGCAGGTCATTGCGACGCCAGGAGGTGACAATCCGCCGTCGCGAGTGTCTCCGCCGCCTGATGCTGGTCGGGCGAATGCGGATCGCGCAGACCGAGGTAGTCTGGCCGGAAGCCGGCAAGACGGACCAGTGCCGGCCAGTCGAGAATCGTAATCGTTCTCGACTGCCACTGCAGCAGGCGTCTGCGGCGTAATTCCTGGATGATCCGGTTGGCATGCACGGCCGAGATGCCGCAGGCCGCCGCAAGGTCCGACTGCGTAAATGGCGATGCAAACCAGTCATCGCGGGCCAGCCCCACAGCGCGCAGGCGATAGCCGATTTCGCAGATCAGGTGCGCTACGCGCGTCAGCGAATCACGGCTTCCCAGGTTGACGATCCAGTTTCGCAACAACGAGGCGTCCGCCAGCATCGCCAGCGACAACGCGCGGCAAAGGCCCGGCGAGGCCCGCGAGACGTGCCGGAAGAAATCGTGAGACACGAATGCCACCACGACAGGTCCAAGCGCACTCAGATTGGCGTCCAGTCCGCTGCCCTCGATGCCATGGAGGTCGGGCGCATCGCCGGGGACGTGGATCGATGTAATCTGACCGTATCCAAGCTCGACGTCTCGCCAGCAAAGATAGCCCTGCAACAGGAGCGCGCATGAGGACGGCCGATCGCCCTTGCGGCGGATGTTCTCATGCGACGAATGATGACTGATGGTGCTCGGCATCCGGGCCAGCAGGTCGAGATCGTCGGGGGTGACGTCGGCGATACTCGCAAGTCGATCGGCAAATTTCGTGAATGCAAAACCGGTCTGCATGCTGTGTCATCGGGCCATGTTGTCCAGGGTCTCGTATCGCTGGTCAATCCGCGTCACTGAGGAACGTTCCTAGAGCGTTTTCGAGCGGTGTGGGCACCGGTTCGCGGGCAGAAACGCGTCACAACGAGAATCAACGTGACGGATGCGACATTCGCGGCCGCCGCGGGCGGAACGGCGATCGAGAGTAGGTGTCACTTTCAAGCGGCTTGCCGAGCGAAGCAGGCGGCGCACCGCTGATCGGCATCAGCGGATTCTGTGACGCGCTTGCACGGCAACGCGGCCGGTCCGCATGATTTCGTCCGCACGACCGGGTCCGTTTCATCAATCTGGCTTGCAGCTGTTGGTTCCAATCGGCGGGCTAGAGCGGAAGTCGAAGGCGGCGGCAGGAACTAATCGGCAGAGAAGGCACTTGGCAGAGCAGGCACTTGGAATCAGCACGCAGCCGGAATCTTGAAAAGCATGCCGGGCCGCGCCATCAAAGCTTCGGCTATCGAGTCGATTGACGCTGCCGTTTCGCGATCGGTGGACGCGATCGCGGTGGACGGCGGTCGCGACGATCGGTTTCTTGCCTGTGTGGCGGAAGAGGAGGCTGTCGCGTTTCGCTATAACGGGTTCAGCCATGCCGTCATGATGGCGACACCGGCCGATCTCGAAGATTTTGCGCTTGGATTTTCGCTGTCCGAGGGCGTGATCGGAGCACCATCTGACGTCAGTGGCATGTCGATCGAACGCGCCGAGAGTGGCATCGCCATCGATATCGTGCTTGCTGGCCGCTGCCTGCATGGCTATCTGTCGCGGCGACGGGTTCGACAGTCGCGCGGCTACGCCGGCTGCGGATTGTGCGGCGTGGAGGATTTCGAAAGCCTGCCGCGGCCGGTCGCACGAATCTGCCGGAGCGAGCCTCCCGCGCGCGAGGCGATCATTGCCGCGCTGGAGAGCCTGCGGAGCTGGCAGCCTCTGAGCAGGTCGACGCACTGTGCTCACGCGGCCGCCTGGGCGTCGCCCGACGGATCGATTCGGGCCGTCAGGGAAGATGTCGGCCGGCACAACGCGCTCGACAAGCTGATCGGCGCGGGACTGCGCGGCGATTTCCGTACGACGCAAGGTTTCGGTCTCGTCACCAGCCGCTGCTCCTTCGAGATGGTGCAAAAGGCGGTTGCCGCGGGCTTTGCCGCGCTCGTGTTTGCTTCGGCGCCGACGGCGCTTGCGGTTCGCACCGCCGAGGCGGCCGGATTGAGGCTCTATGCCTGTCTGAGAGAGCGGGGGCCGCTGTTGTTCGCCAACCCAGCCGAGATCAGCTCATGACCAGCAAACGCCAACTCAGCCCCGACCTCGAGGTCAAGAACTACGATCATCCGTCCGGCGGATGGGGATCCGTCGGCTCACTGGCGCGCAGCCTGACGCGCGAGCACGTGACCTTCCGCGGATCGCGCGTTCTGCTCCGTCAAAACAAGACCGGCGGCTTCATGTGCGTCAGCTGCGCCTGGGCCAAGCCGGCCGATCCGCGCGTGTTCGAGTTTTGCGAGAACGGCGCCAAGGCGACGACCTGGGAGATCACCCACAAGCGGGTCACGCCTGAATTCTTTGCCGCGCACACCGTGACCGAGCTGGAGGGATGGGATGATCACCACCTCGAGGCCGCCGGCCGCCTGACCCATCCGATGCGCTTTGATGCGAGGTCCGACAAATACATCCCGGTGTCCTGGGCCGATGCGTTCCGCGAGATCGGGCAGGAGCTGCGGGCGCTCGACCCCGACAGAGCGGTGCTCTATACGTCGGGCCGTGCCTCGCTCGAAACGGCGTTCATGTACGGCCTGTTTGCGCGCGCCTATGGCACCAACAATCTGCCGGACAGCTCCAACATGTGCCACGAGACCACCTCGGTGGCGCTGCCGGAAAGCATCGGCGTGCCGGTCGGCACCTGCACGTTGGACGATTTCGCGAAGACCGACTGCATCTTCTTCTTTGGCCAGAACGTCGGCACCTCCAGTCCGCGCATGCTGCACCAGTTGCAGGAGGCCGCAAAACGCGGCGTTCCGATCGTGACCTTCAACCCGCTGCGCGAGCGCGGGCTCGAAACGTTCACCAATCCGCAATCGCCGGTCGAGATGCTGGTGACGTCACCGACCCGCATCACCTCGCAATATCATCAGGTCAAGAGCGGGGGCGATACCGCCGCCATCATGGGGATCGCCAAAGCGCTGCTGGCGCTGGACGAAAAAGCGCCGGCTGCGGGAGGCGTGATCGATCGCGACTTCATCCGCGAGCATACCCACGGTTTCGACGAATTCGCAGCCGCCGCCAAGGCGGCCGACTGGGGCGAGATCGAGCGCCGCTCGGGCTTGACCCGCGGCGCGCTGGAAGCTGCGGCATTCGTCTATGCAAACGCCAAATCGGTGATGTTCATCTATGGCATGGGGCTCACCCAGCATCACAAGGGCGTCGAGACCGTGCAGACGATGGTCAATCTGGCGTTGATGCGCGGCAGTATCGGCCGGCCCGGTGCGGGCATTTGTCCGGTACGGGGCCATTCCAACGTGCAGGGACAGCGCACCGTCGGCATCACCGAGAAACCAAAACTGGTGCCGGCCGAGAAGATCAAGACGCTGTTCGGGATTGACGTGCCGCAGAACAAGGGCCTCAACACGGTCGAGGCCTGCGAGAAGATCATCGACGGCACGGTACGCGCAGTGGTGCTGCTCGGCGGCAATCTGGTGCGAGCCGTGCCTGACCATCGCCGGGTCGAGCCGGCCTGGCGCCAGCTGCGGCTGACGGTAAATATCCTCACCAAGCTCAATCGCAGCGCGCTGGTGCACGGTGAGGTCTCCTATATCCTGCCGTGCCTCGGGCGGATCGAGATCGACCGGCAAGCCAGCGGACCACAAGCCGTCGCGGTCGAGGACTCCACCGGCTGCATGCACGGCTCGCGGGGCCAGGTGCCGCCGGCAAGTCCAGACCTCCTCTCGGAAGCGAAGATCGTCGCCGAGCTCGCCAAGGCGACCGTGCCGGCGCGCTCAAATATTCCATGGGATGAATGGGTGGCGGATTACGGCAAGATCCGCGATGCGATCGCCGCCACATATCCCGACATCTTCCACGATTTCAACGCGCGGATGTGGACGCCGGGCGGCTTCCATCGTCCGCTTGCCGCACGCGAGCGCAAGTGGAACACCAAGACCGGCAAGGCCAATTTCATCACGCCGACGTCGCTGGCGACGGATATCGAGACGCGTCCGGAGGAACGTGAGATCCTCCAGCTCATCACACTGCGCAGCAACGGTCAGTTCAACACGACGGTCTACAGCTATGACGACCGCTTTCGCGGCATCTTCGGTTCACGGCAGGTCGTGATGATGCATCGCAACGATATCGACCGGCTCGGCCTGAAGGAAGGCATGACCGTCACCCTTGCGACCGCCGTCGACGACGGCGTCGAGCGCAGGGTGAGCGGCCTCCGCGTGGTCGCCTACGACATTCCCGAGGGCTGCGCTGCAGGTTATTATCCGGAATGCAATCCGTTGTTGCCGCTCTGGCATCACGAGGAGAAGGCCAAGACGCCGGCCGCGAAATCGATCCCGGTCAGGGTCGAGGCGCATGCGATGCCGGCCTAGCGCGCCAGTTCAGTTGACATTATCCGCCATCATGTTGCGGACGGCTTGCGCGACGGCTGCGAGGCCGGAGGCGCCGTGCATCAGCGCGATCTCGCCCTGCTGCTCGTGACGGATCGCGTGGGCCATCAGCTTCAGCCGCGGATCGCCGCGGCCGTGCCACGCCTGGTCTGCCATGTTGACCGCGCCGGCGTGATGGGCCGTCATCAACTGCACGAAGACGGCGTCGAACTGGTCGGAGGGAGATGACCTCGCCTGCTGCATCTGCCCCGGCGTGAGAAAGCCCGGCATGTCCGCGCGCTCTTCCGCCGTGCAGTCCGGCATCGCCGTGCCGAACCAGCCTTGCCACCAGCCGTCGAAAATCCTGTTCTCGCCGTGCTGACTTGCGACCATAAGGGCTGCCAGCGCCCGCAGATGGGAGTCTTGCGCGCGCACGATCGCGATCCCGGCAAGCTCGATCCCCTGCGCATGATGTGTCGTCATGTGGCGCATATAGGTCTGGTCCGCCTCGCGGTCCTCTCCCAGCCACGGCAGGCCGTGTCCGAGCGAGCTCGACAGGGCGACACCGCCGACGACCGCGATGACGACGAGCCCGCCTGCACCCCAGATCTTCGCAAATCTGACGTCCGCCGACTGCGGCGCCGTGCCCAGCGGCCAGCGGATCCAGGCGAACAGCGGATACATCGCGGCCGACGACATGTGCACGAGGAGGCCAATCCAGTAGGGCTGCTGCAGCGTGAATAGCGGCTGCCAGAACGGGAAGAGCGGCACCAGCACGAACCATTCGGAGGCGGATGACAGCACGGCCCAGGGCATCGCGAGCAGGAAGATGGTCCACGGCCGGAGATCGGCGGTCCAGCGCCCGAAGAGTCCGAAGAAGACCATGGCCCAGCTGAAATCAGCCCATTGGTGGAATGCGATGCCGACGGCGATGGCGCTCCACGAGGGTTCGGCACTGATCGCCCAGTCGCGTACCGGGATGGCGGCCACCGTCATCCAGTCGACCAGCGCGTCGCGGCCGAGACGCGCGGCCGCAAGCTGGCTGACGATGGTCGAGAACGTGCTGCTGACGAGCCCGAGCTCGGCCGCCGCCAGCCAGTTCGATTTCGGCCGCAGCATGTCTGGCCTCACTCCAGGAGCCGACGCAGCTGCAGCGCGTCGCGAGGTGCCGCGCTCTTCTGATCGTTGTCGAAGTAGACATAGACATCGCAGCCCTGCTTCCGCCAGGCCTTGATGCGGCTTGCCCACTGCCGAAGCGTCGTCGCGCCATAGTGGTCCTTGTAGCGCCCGCCGGGACCATGACCTCTGATATAGAGAAAATCTGCGGTTCGCTTCCAGGGCGCGGGGGCGTCGTGATGGTCTGAAAGGCACAGCGAGATGTTGTGATCGGAAAGCCGCCGCAACACGCGCGGGTCGTACCAGCTTGGATTGCGGAATTCGAAGCTGAAGCGGCGTTTCGCCGGCAGCAGCTCGAAAAAGGCGTCGAGACGATCGAGATCCGCGGCGAAATTCGGCGGCAGCTGAAACAGGATCGGCCCGGCCTTGCCGCCGAGCAACGCCAGTCGCTCCTCCAGCAGCGCGAGACTGTTGACGGATTTTTGCGACAGCCGCTTCCAATGCGTGATGAATTTGGATGCCTTCCAGGCAAAGACAAAGTCCTTGCCCGTGTCGCGCCGCCAGCTCTTCACGGCTTCGACGGTGGGCGTGCGATAGAACACGCCGTTGAGCTCGGTGGTCTGGAACTGGCTGGCGTAATAGCGAAGCTGATCCTTGAGCGTCACGCCCTTGGGATAGAACGGCCCGCGCCAGGAGTCGTAATGCCAACCCGACGTTCCGATCAGGACGCGCGCCATCGCCCGCTCACGGCTGCACCGTCACGGATGCGCATGCGAGCTGGCTCATACGATTATCCCTCCCTTGCGCGATGAGTTCATGGCGAACGCCCCGGTTCTCAGCTTGTTCCCTTATCTCACTAGGAACTTACCTTTGCGCAGAACGTTCGACTGGAATCGGGTATGATCCGCCGCCGCAGCTTTCTCGTCCCCACGGCTTGCGGGAGCGACCTCGCTCACACTGGCGTCGATCATTCGCGATCAGGCGCCGTGCGGATCGGGTCGGGAAGATGCGCGCGGAGCTTGCGGCG
>NZ_JAFATE010000738.1 GCF_019244115.1 Bradyrhizobium sp. | reverse complement strand
CGGTGCAGGAGCCATGGCGGTCGAGCAGCGTCAGCAGCGCGCCGACCGCTTCGATCGACAAGTCAAAGTCGCGGCAGCGCCGGATGAATGCAAGGCGGCTGACGTCTACCTGGTCGTAGATCCGCTGTCCACCCGATCGCGCTGGCGGTCGAAGCAACCCGATCTGTTCGCAATAGTGGATGGTCGCAACCGTCGTTCCGGTCCGCTCCGCAAGTGCGCCGATTCTCAACATTCCAATCCGTTTTCGCTTGAACCTCAAGTGGCTTCAGAGGGTAGCGGTCACGCATTGACAGAACACCGCTCAACCAGAACAGGAGATTCACATGCACGTGACCAGCCCCTCTTGCACCCTGCCCACATCGAGCTCCCCGGCTTGCGGTTGCGCACCGATGAATCCCATAGACGGCAAGGCGGCCGGCGTCGCGGCAGCCGCCACTGCTTTCGCGGCCGCAGCCTGCACGGCGTGTTGCATCCTGCCGCTGACGCTGCCCGCCGTGATCCTTGTCAGCGCCGGCGGGGTGATCGCCGTTCTCGACCATGCGCATGGCTGGGCGACGAAGCTTGCGATCGCGGTCGTGATCGTGGCCTGGGCCTGGCTTGCCTGGCGGTGGGTCAGGACGAAGCGGCGTATCGCACGCTCGGCCATCGTTCTGATGACGCTCTCGACACTGCTGACGACGACGACCGCCGCCTGGCCCTGGATCGAGCCTGCCGTTTTCAACGCGCTCGGCGTTATCAAGGCCAAGGCGGCGCCACGCGTATGAGAGATGCGACGCATCGGCAGCCAAGCGTGACATCGGCGAAACTGCGATCGGAAATCCCGGGTCGTTGCGCAAAGAAAGCTGGAACGAGCCGCGGCGGGCCTGCATGATGTCGAAGCCGCAGCCGACATCCTGGTGCGGCTCTCGATGAGCTGCATCAGTACCGTCCGTCCCGCTCATGGCTCGAACTCCTGAGGCGACATGTCAGCCAGCTCCGCGCCCCCACTGCATCGTTTCCCGATGTTCCGCACCTCCGATTCGGAGGAGCTTCGCCGCCTCGCCTCAAAACTGCTCGGCGCCGTGCGGCTCGATCTGACAAACACCGACCAGTTCCGAGCATTGGTCAACCTCATCAATCTCGAGGAAATCGGTCTCGCCTTTGCCGCCACGAGTTGCGGCCTCACCTCGCATCATCTCGAAGCTGACTACATCCGCGTTCAGATCGCGCTGAAGGGCAGTTCTACCACGAGCGCGGCCGGCGAGACGACCGACATCGACGAGCGGCAGTTTGGCATAACGCCAGCGGACATCCCCTCGCAGGCCGCGTGCAACGCCGCGCATCAGCGCCTGACGCTGCGCTTGCGCGAAGAGTGCCTGTCGCAAAAGCTTTCCGCCCTGCTCGGCGCGCGTCCGAAAAGCGCGCTGCGTCTTTCGCCGGCAATCGCCGCCGAGAGCCCCTACGCAAAGGGGCTGTACCGCCTGGTCGGCTTTTTGGCGGAACAGCTCGATTCGGACGCGACGGCGTTCCCCACCGCGGTCTATCGCGAACTCGAGCAGGCGATCCAGATCGCGTTTCTCTCGGCGAGCCGCCATGCCCATAGCGGCGCACTGGAGGCGCAGGCGAAACTGCCGGACGCCGGTGTCGTCGCCCGCCTGGAAGGGTACATCGAAGCCAACTGGCGCGAAGCGATCACCGTCGAACGGCTGGTCGTTGAGGCCGGCGTCAGCGGGCGCTCGCTGTTCCGCGCCTTCGAGCGCAGCCGCGGCTATTCGCCGATGGCCTTTGTCAAGGCGGTGCGCCTCAGACACGCCAGGGACATGCTGCTGTCGGGCGATCCGACCGTTACCGTCGCCTCGGCAGCGTCCGCCTGCAATTTTGCCAATGCCGGGCATTTTGCACGGCATTATCGCGAGACGTTTGGCGAATTGCCGTCCCAAACCCTGCTGCGCGGCCAGAGATAGTCCGCGAACCTCGCCATGGACAGGCTCACCTGGTTCGGGCTGTTTGCGGTGACGGCGATGCTCATCTGCTACGCGTTCGAAGAGCGGAGTCGGTGGTTCATCCTGGCCTTTGCCACCGCCTGCCTGCTCGGCTCGGCCTACGGCTTTTTGCAGGGCGCCTGGCCGTTCGGCCTGGTGGAAGCGATCTGGGCGGGCGTGGCGCTGCGCCGCTGGCTTCGCGTTCATCGGTCGCCCGCCTAATTCCCTCTTACGCTGTCGGCAGCACCGAAAACCGCTCGCCGGGCCGCCGCAGGGCGAGCTGATCTGCCTCGGCCGGTTCGTCCAGCACCGCCTGGACTCGCGCGCCGGGCGGCCCGTGGCGGCACAGCGCAACCATCTCACCGACCAGACGCGCCGGTCCCGCGAAAACCGCTTCCACGCTGCCATCGGCGCGGTTGCGCACCCAGCCCTCCAGATCGCAATCACGCGCCCGGTCTTCGAGCCAGACGCGATAGCCGACGCCCTGCACCCGGCCGCTGATCGTCACATGGAGAATGGCCTGGTTCATCGCTTTCCCAGTCCCAAGAATTCGGCCGCCTTGCCCTTCATGGCGCCATCGCGCGTCAGCCGCGCCGTCAATTCGCCCGACACGAGGCCCTTCAATTGCTGGGGCGGGGTTCCCTCGCGCAGCGCCTTCAGCGTGTCATAGACCGCCCGCGTTGCGGCGGCAAATGGCGCATGACCCTGGAGCGCGATCCGCACCCGCTGCGCCGCGAGGTAATTCACATCCGACATCTCCTCGGGCGCGCCGCCGAGCACGATCGGCAGCGTCGTTGCCGCCGCGATCGCCTCGAGTTCGCGACGCGCCTTGATGCCGGTGACGAACAACGCATCGACGCCGGTAGCCTCGTAAGCCTTGGCCCGCGCGATCGCATCGTCGAGCGAGGTGATGGATGCAGCCCCCGTTCGCCCCATGACCACCAGCGAGGCATCGCCGCGGCCGTCGAGCGCCGCCTTCATCTTGCCGACGCCCTCCTGCAGAGAAATCAACTGGGTCTTCGCCTCGCCGAAAGCCTGGGGCAGCAGCGTGTCCTCGATGGTCAGGCCGGCCGCGCCCGCGGCCTCCAGCTCCTGCACGGTGCGACGGACGTTGAGCGCATTGCCGTAGCCATGATCGGCATCGACCAGCACCGGAAGCGGGCTCGCCCGCGACATCCGCCGCATCTGCTCGGCAAGCTCGGTCAATGTGATCAGCGTGATATCGGGATCGCCGAGCACGGCGAGCGAGGCCACCGAGCCGCCGAACATGCCGACCTCGAAGCCGAGATCTTCCGCGATACGGATGGAGATCGCGTCGTAGACCGAGCCCGGCCGGATGCAGCGCGGGCCCGACAGGATGGAACGGAGCTTTTCTCGGCGATTACGGAAGGTCATGAACTTCTCCAACCGTCATTGCGAGCGAAGCGAAGCAATCCAGAATCTCGCCGCGGTGACAGTCTGGATTGCTTCGGCGCTTTGCGCCTCGCAATGACGGAATACTCCTCGACATCTACGCAAATTCCATGATCAGCGCATCCACCGCCAGCGTCGCTCCGGCAGCTGCGTGAATCTTCTTCACCGTACCGTCGCGCTCGGCGCGCAGCACATTCTGCATCTTCATCGCCTCGACGACCGCGAGCGTTTCGCCCGCCTTGACCTCCTGCCCCTCCGAGACCGCGATCGAGACCACGAGCCCCGGCATCGGGCACAGCAGTTTTTTGCCACTGTCGGAGGCCGCGACCACCGGCATCAGTCGGGCAGATGCCGCCTCCGTCTCGGTGAACACGTAGACTGGGACCTCGACGCCCTGATGCGCGAGCCGGATGCCGTTTGGCATCGGCCGCACCTGCACGGCAATCGCATGCCCATCCACCGTCCCCTGCCAGACGGGATCGCCGGGCACCCAGGACGACGCCAGACGGTGCGGATCGCCTGCCTTGCCATCGGCCCCGACGAAGCGCACGACGACGTCGCCGTTTTCGCGCGCGATGTCCAAAACGATCTCGTCGCGTCCGAGCCAAACTGCGCGGCGGCCTTCGCGCTTCACCGGACGGCCGATCATCTGCCCTGAAATCTGCCGCTTGCGCTCGCCGAGCACATGATCGATCGCAGCGCCCACCGCCGCCACGCGCCGCCCCACCTCGCCTTCGGGCGCGTGCGGCAGGAATCCCCTTGGAAACTCCTCGGCGATGAAACCGGTCGACAGCCGTCCCTCGCGCCAGCGCGGATGATTCATCAGCGCCGACAGGAACGGGATGTTGTGACGGATGCCGTCGACATAGAACGCGTCGAGCGCAGTCGACTGCGCCTCGATCGCGGCGGCGCGCGACGGCGCGTGCGTGACCAGTTTCGCGATCATCGGATCGTAATAGATCGAGATCTCGCCGCCCTCCTGCACGCCGGTATCGTTGCGCACGGTGACACCATCGGCACGGCTCTCGGCCGGCGGGCGATATTTCACCAGCCGGCCGATCGAGGGCAGGAAGTTGCGGAACGGATCTTCGGCATAGACACGCGATTCGACCGCCCATCCGGTCAGGCGAATGTCCTTCTGCGCGAGCTTCAGTTTTTCGCCCGCGGCCACGCGGATCATCTGCTCGACCAGATCGATCCCGGTGACGAGTTCGGTCACGGGATGCTCGACCTGCAGGCGGGTGTTCATTTCCAGGAAGTAGAAACTCTTGTCCTGGCCCGCGACGAACTCAACGGTTCCGGCAGAATCGTAACGCACCGCCTTTGCGAGCGCCACCGCCTGCTCGCCCATCTTGCGGCGCGTCGCCTCATCGAGCAGCGGCGACGGCGCCTCCTCGATGACCTTCTGGTTGCGGCGCTGGATCGAGCATTCGCGCTCGCCGAGATAGATGACGTTGCCGTGCTTGTCGCCGAGCACCTGGATCTCGATGTGGCGCGGATCGACGATGAATTTTTCGATGAAGACGCGATCGTCGCCGAACGAGGCTTTTGCCTCGGCCTTCGCCAGGTTAAAACCTTCGGCGACCTCACCGCGCGACTGCGCGATCCGCATGCCCTTGCCGCCACCGCCGGCGGAGGCCTTGATCATCACGGGATAGCCGATATCGTCGGCGATCTTGACCGCGTGCCTCTCGTCCTCGATCACGCCGAGATAGCCAGGCACGGTCGAGACTTTTGCCTTCGCCGCGGCCTTCTTAGACTCGATCTTGTCACCCATTGCGGCGATCGCATCCGGATTGGGCCCGATGAAAACGATGCCGGCGGCTTTCAGCGCGCGCGGAAATGCCTCGCGCTCGGACAAGAAGCCGTAGCCGGGATGCACGGCCTCGGCAGCGGTCTTGCGACAGGCCTCGACGATCTTCTCGATCACGAGATAGCTGTCGGCGGCGGCCGGCGGACCGATGAAGACGGCTTCGTCGGCCATTTCGACATGCAGCGCGTCGCGATCGGCTTCGGAGTAGACGGCAACGGTCTTGATCCCCATTCGGCGCGCGGTCTTGATGATCCGGCAGGCGATCTCGCCGCGATTTGCGATCAGAATTTTTTTGAACATGTTCTTCTTGATTTACGGTCGTTTGGGCGGGAGCCTGACGTCACAATTCGTCTCGTATAGCAAGATCGGGCCGAGGCAACGCTGAACCTTCACGCTAAGCCGCTACCCCGGTTTCGGACGCGCCCGGGACGGCGCGGTCATGGCCTCCGGCTTCAGGAGTTCGTCAAGCTGCTCGCGGGTCAAAAGCTCCTCTTCCAGCACGATGTCCGCCACCTTGCGCTTCTCGTTCAGAGCGCGCTTGGCGACGCGCGAGGACGCTTCATAGCCCAGCGTGGGCCCAAGCGCGGTGACGAGGCCGATGGAGTCTTCGACCAGCGCGCGGCAGCGCTCGCGGTCAGCCTCGATGCCGTTGACGCAGCGGGTGGTCAGCGTCTCCAGCGCCGCGGTGAGGTGGCGCATCGAGGCGAGCAGGCAATAGCCGATGGTCGGCTCGAAGGCATTGAGCTGCAGCTGACCGCCCTCGGCGCACATCGTCACCGTCATGTCGTGCCCGATCACCATGAAGGCGACCTGGTTGACGACCTCGGGGATCACAGGATTGACCTTGCCGGGCATGATCGACGAGCCGGCCTGCACCGCGGGCAGGCGAATTTCCGCAAGGCCCGCGCGTGGACCGGAGGAGAGCAGCCGCAGATCGTTGCAGATTTTGGACAGTTTCACCGCAACGCGTTTCAGCACGCCGGAGAACAGCACGAAGGCGCCCATGTCGGAAGTCGCTTCGATCAGGTTGGAGGCCGGCACCAGCGGCTGCTTGGAGATCCGCGCCAGTTCCTCGATCGCGAGCGCCGCATAGCGCGGATCGGCATTGATGCCGGTGCCGATCGCGGTGGCCCCGAGATTGACTTCGCGAAACAGCGCGGCGGCCTCGCGGATCCGCGAGACGTCTTCCTTGATGGTAATAAAGAAGGCGTCGAACTCCTGGCCGAGCGTCATCGGCACCGCATCCTGCAGTTGGGTGCGGCCCATCTTCAATACGTCCGAAAACTCCACCGCCTTGGCCTTGAAGGCATAAGCGAGCTCGTCGAGCGCAGAGATCAAGGGTTCGGCGGCAAAGATCACCGCGAGGCGCAATGCGGTCGGATAGGCGTCATTGGTCGATTGCGACATGTTGACGTCGTCGTTGGGATGCAGCGCCGCATAGTCGCCCTTGGGTCGTCCCATGCATTCAAGCGCCACATTTGCCACCACCTCATTGGTGTTCATGTTGGTCGAGGTCCCAGCGCCGCCCTGCACCGCATCGACCACGAACTCGCCGTGGTATTTGAGGTCATTGGCGATCAGGCCGCAGGCCCGCTCGATGGCGTCGGACTTCTCGGCCGCGAGATAGCCGAGCCGCTTGTTGGCGCGGGCCGCGGCCTGTTTCACATAGACCAGCGCGCGCACGAAATTCGGAAAATGCCCGACGGGCACGCCGGTAATCGGAAAGTTCTCCACCGCCCGCATGGTATGAACGCCCCAATAGGCATCCGACGGCACATCCCGTTCGCCAAGCAGGTCGTGCTCCCGGCGCGTCGTGACACGCGCAAGCTCGATCTTCTGCGTGGTCGCGACCTGGACGCTGCCGGGCGTCTCAATTGCGGGCGTTGCTGTGGCCAACGGATGTCCCTTTCGGTTTTGATGAACCCATGCGCGGATGTGGCCGGCCGATGATGACCCTGTGTCCCCGCGCCTTCAAGTCTCGGCGGCGCGGGTGCAGAATCGTACCGCGCCCCATTACCCGGTATAGCTTTGAAACCTGCCCCGCACATAGGCATGGGACACCGCCTTCATCAACTCGCTCACCTCGTTCTCCAGAAAGTCATTGGCGAGTATGAGCGCCCTGATGGCCGCGCGCAGATCGCCGCCGCAGGCCGCAATCGCCTGGTCGATGGCAAGGTCTAGTTCGTCGGTGCCCTCTGGATTTGGCTGGGAGCTGGTAGATGGGCCGGACGTCATGGCGGTATCCAAAGGTGGTGCGCTGCACACAATGTTCTTCTTTTGTTCTTGCTGAGTCAATCCGCGGCAGCCCGGCCTTTGCGACCTCGCGCAAGAGGAATTCTCAACAGATTTCCGGCCTCGGCGCGCGGTCGTGTTGCGGGGTTCGAACAAGGCTGTAACATTTCTGTCATGCAGCAAAACTAAACGAAAGCCACGGCTGTTCAGCCACAATCCTTCATGGAGTCCTCGATGCGTCGCTCCCTCGCCTGGCTCGCCGCCGGCCTGACCGTGCTGTCCACCGGCTCGGCCCTCGCCCAGAACAACGCCACGTCGCACAACCTCGTGCTCTTCATCCCGGATGGGCTTCGCGCCCTCAAGGTCACGCCGGACACTGCGCCCGCGATGGCCGCGGTGCGCGACAAGGGCGTCAATTTCAAGAACCCGCATTCGCTGTTCCCGACCTTCACCATGGCCAACAGCTCGGCGATGTCGACTGGACACTATCTCGGCGACACCGGCACGTTCTCGAACACCATCTTCACCGGCTACACCTCGGTGCCCGCCGGCGACACCGTCGTTCCCTTCATCGAGAACGACGCCGTGCTGGGCGACATCGACGAGCACTTCAAGAGCGACTATCTCGACGAAGAGACCATTTTGAAGCTGGCGCGCGCGCAAGGTTTTTCGACCGCGGCCATCGGCAAGGTCGGCCCGACCCTGCTGTTCGACCACACCGACCGCGCCGACAAGCCAGGCCTGCACTCGGTCGTGATCGACGATGCCACCGGCGCCAAGAACGGCGTGCCGCTGTCCGACGAAATGAAGGACGCACTGACCAAGGCGGGCCTGCCGCTCGCCACGCCCTCGCGCGGCGACAATGGCAAGGCGGGCGATGCCAAGACGCCGGGCACCACGGTTGCCAACACCACGCAGCAGGGCTATTTCGCCGATGCGGCGACCAAGGTGGTGCTGCCGATGTTCAAGGCGCGCAACAAGCCTTTCGTGCTGGTGTTCTGGTCGCGCGATCCCGACGGCAGCCAGCACAACCAGGGCGACAGCCTCAACACGCTGACACCGGGCATCAACGGCCCGACCTCGATGGCCAGCATCAAGAATGCCGACGACAATCTCGCGCAGCTGCGCAAGGCGCTCGACGATCTCGGGCTTTCCGCCACGACCGACATCATGATCGCGGCCGACCATGGCTTTTCGACGATTTCCAAGGAGAGCAAGACGAGCCCGGCGGCGAAGATGAATTTCGACGATACGCCAAGAGACTTTCTGCCGATGGGCTTTCTGGCGATCGATCTTGCCAAGGCGCTCGACCTGCCGCTCTACGATCCGAACGACAAGAATGCGAAGATCGGCGACAACGCCCATCCCAAGGCCGGCAACGGCGTGCTTGGCCAGGATCCGACAAAGCCCGATCTGGTGGTCGCCACCAATGGCGGCTCCGATCTGATCTATCTGCCGAACAAGGACAAGAAGCTCGCCGAGCGTACCGTCAAGGCGCTGCTCGAGCAGGATTACGTTTCCGGCCTGTTCGTCGACGACTCCTTGGGGAAGATTCCCGGCACGCTGCCGCTCTCGCAGATCGGCCTGAAGGGCGCGGCGATCACGCCGGTGCCAGCGATCGTGGTGAATTTCCGCTCCTATGTCGTCGGCTGCAACGAGCCCACCAACTGCTCGGTCGAGGTTTCCGACACCGTGCTGCGGCAGGGCCAGGGCATGCATGGCAGCTTCGGGCGCGCCGACACCATGAACTTCATGGCGGCGATCGGCCCCGACTTCAAGGCTGCATATGTCGATCCGCTTCCGGTGAGCAATGCCGATGTCGGCATGACCGCGGCAAAAATTCTTGGCCTGAAGCAGAAACCGAACGGCCGCCTGGTCGGCCGCGCGATGACGGAAGCGATGCCGAACGGCGCGACGCCAAAAGCCTCCTCCGACACGATCAAATCGGCGGCTGCGGCGAATGGCCTGCGCACGGTCTTGGCTTTCCAGCGCGTCGGCGCACAGCGTTACTTCGATGCCGCCGGTTTTCCGGGCCGCACGGTCGGGCTGGAGCCGGAGACCGGAAAGCAGAAGACGGCGGGGAAATAGTCTTATCGTACGCGCGGCTGCGTTATCAGACATCGGCGTCATCGCCCGGCTTGA
>NZ_JAFATE010000834.1 GCF_019244115.1 Bradyrhizobium sp. | reverse complement strand
CAGCGCTTCTCGTACCAGACCTCATCGCCCAGAAGCTGGATCTTGGTCGGCACCAATGCGAGACAGGTTTCGCACAGCGATTGGGTCTGGCCCCAGAAGATGTAGGGGCGGGATCTACGCAGCGGCGCGTTCATCGGTGAGCCTTAGGGAAGGCGCCCTCGCCAACATGACGAGCGCGTAGGCAAGGACGGCCAGCGACAGCAGGTGGAACAGCGTGAGCGGGCCGAGCACAGGGCCATATGGCTTGAGAAATTCCCAGGCGAATCGCTGCAGCCCGTA
Source organism: Bradyrhizobium sp. (assembly GCF_019244115.1). Classification (GTDB taxonomy): domain Bacteria; phylum Pseudomonadota; class Alphaproteobacteria; order Rhizobiales; family Xanthobacteraceae; genus Bradyrhizobium. The sequence continues at coordinate 10,921 of NZ_JAFATE010000834.1, read as the reverse complement.
ATAGGCGAGCGCGAGATAGAAGCCGTTTTCGATGATGAAGTCGGCGTGCCGCAGGACGGCGAGGACGTAGATAATTGCGAAGGCGGCCATCGCGGCGCTCTCATAGAGCTGGACCGGATGGCGCAGGATGCCGTCGCCGAAATCGTGGCCCCAGGGCAGCGTCGTCGGCGTGCCGTAAGTGAAATCGTCGAGCCCTGCAAAATAGCAGCCGAGCCGCCCAACCGCGATGCCGACGGCGAGCGGCAGCGCGAAGCGCGCGCCGGTGCGGACTGAAATTCCGGCCAACCATTTGTGCAGTTCGACGGCGACGATGCCGCCGGCGAGCGCACCCTCGACGGATCGCGCAATGCCGGTCTGTCCGGACAGCCAAAGATTGAGCGTGCCGAACAGGAAGGCGCCGAGGCCGGCACCGCAGAGCAGAACCGCGACATAGCGCAGTTCGAGGCTTTGCCGTGGAAAATGCAGGTTCTTCCGCCGCGAAAGCCAGAACGCTGCAGCCGCGGCGGCGAACCAGGCGGCGAGGTCGAACGCCGCATGCAAGCCTGTTCCCCCCATGACATCCACTTTAGGTGGATTGCGCTCGGGGGGAAACAGTTAAGTCACGCTCAAGCCAGCTTCGGATCGAGCGTGGTCGACCACAGCGCGACGTCGGCGCGGTCGCGCAGCGTCACGGTCATCTGGCCGGTCGCACCCTCGATCTTGACGTGGCCGAAGAACTGCATTCCGGCGGACGGCGGCAGGTTCTGCTTGTCGAGCCCCGGCGCCTTGATGAAGCGCACCTCGGGACCAAACGTGTTGTCGAGTTCGTTCGGCCCGAACGTGCCGGCATGTAGCGGTCCGGAGACGAACTCCCAGAACGGCTCGAACTCCTGGAACTGCGCCTTGTTCGGGTCGTAGTAATGCGCCGCCGTGTAGTGCACGTCGGCGGTCAGCCACACCGTGTTCTGGATTGGCGCGGTCTTGATGAAGCGCAAGATCTCGGCGATCTCGAGCTCGCGGCCGCGCGGCGGGCCGTCGCCCTGGGCGAACGCTTCCGAGCCCTTCTTGTTGGTGGCGTCATCATAGACGATCAGCGAGAGCGGCATGTCGGAAGCGATCACCTTCCAGGTCGCGCGCGAATTGAGCAGCGCCCGCTTCAGCCATTGCATCTGCTCGGGGCCGATGAAATAGGCGTCCGGGCCGTATTCGGTCTGCAGGTTCGGCCCGTTGGGGCCGCGATAGCTGCGCTCGTCGAGCATGAACACGTCGAGATGCGGGCCATAGCTCAGGGTGCGGTAGACCCGGCCCGGCTCGACGATGCTTTCGCGCATCGGATACATGTCGTGGAAGGCACGTTGGGCACGGGCGGCAAGGAGGGCGATGTTGCGCTCCTTGTAGGCCGCGGGCAGGTCTTTTGAGGCCGACCAGTTGTTGGTGACCTCGTGGTCGTCCCACTGCACGAAGATCGGCACCTCGGCATTGAAGGCGCGCACATTGTCGTCGAGGAAATTGTATTTGTGCGCGGCGCGGAACTCGTCCAGCGTCTCGGCGACCTTGGCCTTTTCGGGGATGGTCAGGTTCTTCCAGGTCTTGCCGTCGGCAAGCTTCACCTCCGAGGGGATCAGCCCGTCGGCATAAATGGTGTCGCCGGAATGGATGAAGAAGTCCGGCTTGTTCTTGCGCATCGCCGAGAAGGTGAACATGCCGCCGTCATCGGCGTTGATGCCCCAGCCCTGGCCCGCGACGTCGCCGCCCCAGACGAAAGAGACGTCACGCTTGTCGGTGGGCGCCGTGCGGAAGCGGCCCGCCACCGGCTCGCTTTCGACGTCGGTGTGCGAGAGATCACGGAACTTCACGCGATAGAAAATGTCCTGACCGCCGGGCAGATTGTCCACCAGCATTTTGGCCGTGAAGTCGCTCTCCGGCAGCGCCGCGATTGGCGGCAATTTGCGGACGCTCTTGAAGGATTCGGTGGTGGACACTTCGACCAGCATCTGCGCGGGCCGGTCGGTGCGCGCCCACACCACGCCGCCATCGGTGCTGACATCGCCGGATTGAACGCCATGGGTGACCAGGGGGCGGTCGGCGGCACGGCTCAGATAGGGCATCGCGATGGTCGAGATGCCGGTAGCCGCCGCGGTGGTGAGGAAGCGACGGCGGGAAAGCGGGCGGAAATTTCGGGTGGGAATCCGGATCGTCATGGGCGCCTCTCTGGTCGGGCTGAAGCGCGCCTAGACCTAGAAAGGTTTCATGACGGCAGGATTACAGAGGCGCTTTTGGTATTTGCGCACGGTCTTTTCGGCGCTAAAGCGTTCCGGTGGCGCGGAACTGTGCGCTCGATGCAGTTCGCAGGTTCTGCGGCAGGCTCATCAACAGCGCACGGCGGTCGGCGACCGCGTGATGGAACTGTTCGAGCGCAATATTGAAGGCGGTAAGCGAGCCCTCCTCGATCGCGCCATTTTCGAAGCAATGCAGGGTGTCGCGGAGAATGTTGTCCGCCTCGGCCTGCATGGTGTCGAGCTCCTCGGTGGTCTCGCTCTTGCGGGCCGCCGCGATCATGTCGAGCAGGCGCTCGCGCAGCGAGGAGTTGTTGCTGCGCTCGTCCTTCTTGAGATAGCCCGCGAACCATGCGCCGATCGATCCGGTCGCCGACAGCGCCATCAGGCCCCACCAGATGTAGTCGCTGTATCTGTCGAGGAACGTTTTTTCCTCGCCGTCGACGAAGGCCGCCGCACCGGGATGCACCGGAATCGCCGCGTCCTTGTCGGTATCAGGGGTTTCGATCTTCGCGGTCAACGGGAATTCGGCCAGCAGCTGCTGCCTCGCCGCGAACAGCTGGTGGGTGAAGGCGGCGATGGTGGTGTCGGAAATGCCTTTGCGGGCGACGACATGGTGATTGAAACTGATCGTCTTCACGTCGTCGTCGGGCCGTGCAGGCGCGCCGCCGAACGTGCCGGCTGGAATTTCGGTCGACTCATAGACGGGGTGATTCTGTGCGATCGCTTCGGCCGAATCGATTGCCAGGAATGTCGGCGCGCCGCCATCCTTCACCGAAGCTGCGATCGACTCCGCCGTGATCTTGCTGTTGACCGGGCCGGCAGCCAGATAGGCGTCGGCCCGCTGGTTGCGGATGGCGTCCGCGGCTTCGCCGGCCGGGAATTGCACAATCTCGACCTTGGCGGGATCGATCCCATACTGTTGCAGGATCACATGCAGCAGGTTGACGTTGGCCTCGGTGCGGCCGACCACGCCAATGCGATGGCCGGCGAGCTGGGAGATCTTGGTGATTCTCGACCCGGCCTTCTTGCCCTTGGCGGACGGCGGCACCCATAGCACGACGACGTTCTTGCGCAGCGTCGCAACGGCCTGGGCATTCTTCGGGACATCGAGATCGCCACGGATGATCGCGAGGTCGACCTTGCCATCGGCGAGCGCTTCGGCACTCGCCCTAGCGCCGTCGGTCTGCACCGGACGCAGCCGGACATAGCCATGCGTCTGGGCGAACGCCTGGGTCAGGGTCTGCACCACCTTGACGTCGTCGCTGCCCCCCGGACCAACGGCAATCCGCAAGGTGACCGGGCGCATTGCGAAATAATAGCCGCCCGCTAACGCGCCAACGATCGCCAGCACACCGGCGAGCGTGATCAGGGTCGCCTTGCGCAACGCCGATCGGGGCGGGGATGGCGGTCCCGCCGGGTCGAGGCCTCCGGTCGTCGATCTCGCAAACAGGCGTTTGAGGTTCAGATTCATGCTGCCGGAACGGTTAGGCCCAAAATTGTAGCAAAATTCTTGCAGGTCGAGAGTTACAAGTGCGTCATGGTTAGCGGCTGGAAATGATAATGATCCCTTGGCAGGGCACGATAGCAGAGTTCCCGTGAAGAGGCTGGTACAATAGGAGGCGTGGGATGGCACAGCGGCGGCTCACAGCAGAGGCACGGACGGCGGCTTTGCAGGAGTTGTCCGGGTGGACGGATGTCGAGGGCCGGGATGCGATCGGCCGCGTTTTTACGTTCAAGAACTTCAACGAGGCCTTCGGATTCATGGCCCGGATCGCGCTGGTCGCCGAGAAAAATGATCATCACCCGGAATGGCGCAATGTTTACAGGACGGTAGAGGTGGTACTGGCGACCCACGATGCCGGCGGCGTCACAGCGCTGGATATCGAGCTGGCCAAGGCGATGAACGCCGTGGCGCGTCAATTCGGAGTGACCTGACGACGTCCGGGTAACTTGCGCCGTTGTGCAAGACCCCCCACCTTTGGCGTGCATGACTGCCGCGGCGTTCCGCCGCTGCAAGGCGAGGGAGGCCGCCATGGCATCCGACTACAGCGTGGGGTTCGAGCCGGCCGATCGGCTGGCGCGGGATCGCGACAGCCTGCGGCGCCGGTTCTGGATCAAGCTGAAGCAGGTGGTGACAAAGCTGCCTTTCACCGAGGATCTGCTCGCCGCCTATTATTGCGCGTTCGACAAGGAGACGCCGCGCCATGTGCAGGCGGCGCTGGCGGGGGCGCTCGCCTATTTCGTGCTGCCGTTCGATTTTATTCCCGACATGATGCCGGTGCTCGGCTTCACGGACGATGCCGCGGTGCTCGCCACCGCGATCCGCCTCGTGGCCGCGCACATCAAGCCGGAGCATCGCGAGGCCGCGCGCGCCGCGCTGAAGCGGGGAATTGAAGGCGAAAGCTGAAGCTTCGCCCGGCATCAACAAGACGAATTGCGTCCAGGGATCACTGCATCTGCTGCATCATCGGGTCGCGCGGCTGCGGCGGCGGCGCATTGGTGCGGGCCTGTGCCCGCGGAGGCTGCCCGAGCGGAGCCGTTCTCGCCGCCGCGGCGCGCGGATTGAGCAGATCGTCCATGCGGCCCTGGGTGGTGGCGTGCTCCTTCAGCCACATCGTCGCGGCGGGCAGGCGCTGCCATCCCGGCAGCGGCGCCGACAGCGACACCTCTTTCCACTTCGGATGGAATGGCGGGTTCTGGAAGGTCGGGAACTTGGTGAAGAACGCGTCGACGAACAGCGAGAGTTTTCGGTAGCGCTCGGTGGTCGGCGACCAGTTGTAGGCCGCCAGCACCGCGGGTACAGCGATGGTGTCGACTGTTTCGCCGTCAGCGATCAGGTTCGGATAGTCCTTCGTGGTCATGCGGGCCGGCAGATAGTCGCCCTGCAACGGCCGGTCATAGTCGACCGTGACCAGGTGGAAGCGGCCGTCATTGACGAAGTTGCTGACCGATTTGTACGGCTTGCCGCCGACCACGATCACGGCGTCGATCTCGCCGGTCTTCAGCTTCTCCATCGCGATGCGCTGCTCGATATAGACGAAGTTCGCGTTCAGCCCGAGCCGTTCGAAGACGGTCAGCGCCGTCACGAAGGTGCCGCCATCGGGCAGGTCGACGCTGATGGTGCGGCCGGCGAGATCCTTCAGGCTGCGGTACTGTTTCGGCGCGATCACCTGCATCTCTTCATTGTAGAGCTTGGTGACGTAGGCGAACTGCTTCTTGATGCCTTTGGCAAAACCCTTCTTTTCGAGATAGTCGAGCGTGTCGGCGCGTACGATGCCGAGATCAACGCCCTGCAGGAACAGGATGTCCGCGACGCTCTGCACCGAGCCGCGTCCGACGATCGGCAGGATGCGCAGCTCGTTGCCGTTGTCGAGCACCGAGGCGAGGTCGGCGCCGAACTGCACATAGGTGCCGCCGATCGTGCCGGAGATCAGCGTCACCGTGTTGGCGTTGAGCGCCTGCTTGGTCTCCGCAGAACCGACTTGAAAGATCGCCTTCAGGCTGTCGCTGACCTTGGCCGGGTCGGCGGCCTTGTCCTGGGCGTGGGCCAATCCTGAAAGGATCACGAGTGAAGCGAGCACCAATCCAAACAAACGTCGCATACGCACTACCTCTTGAGGGCTAATTCTGACCAAGACGCCGCTGCGCCTCGATCGAACCGAGTTGCGCGGCGCGCTCGTACCAGGTACGCGCAGCCGCGGGATCCGGCATGATCCTGCGGGCGTCCTGCGTCCCCAGCACCACGGGATCGTAGGTCTGCGCCAGCAAAAAGGCTGCGCCAGCCTCCTGCGCATCGGCGGCGCGCTCGAGCAGCAGCCGCGCCGATGGAATATCGCCCGCTGCGAGCAGGCTCCGCGCGCGCCGCATCAGGTTCGAGAGCTCATCGGGCGCAAGTCTCCGCGCCGCCGCGCCGCCAATCGCCCCGAGCGACGACGGCGCATCCGCGGGCGCCGCGGCCGGCGGCGGGGCAAAGGGCTGGTGGGCTGCGGGCAGGGCGCGGCTTTGCGGGGCGCCTTGATAGGATGCTCCATTGCCCTGGTAGACCGACGGGCTGGCGGAATAGGCGGTTGCGACATTTTCGCGCGCAGTCACGGCGACAGCACTCGCGGCTCCGCGTTGAGCGGTGGACTGGAACGACGGCGCCGCGAAACGTGCGGGATCCTTGAGCTGCAGATCGCCCGCGGTCAGCTGCGTCTCCGCCGGCTCGGGCGGTGCCGCGCGATCCGGGCGGTCCGGCAGGATCGCCTCCTTGGCGTTGGCGATGATCGCGCGCGTTGCATCCGATGTGAACAGTGCGAACAGAACGGCGACGGCCGCCGCGGCGACGACGCCCAGCAGGATCCTGAGCGACACACTCGATTTGCGCCGCAGCGGCCAGCCGTCATATCTCAGCGGCTGCGATTCATATTCTTCGTACGGTTCACCTTCGTCGGGATAGCGATACGCTCCGCTGGTGGGATAGGGCGATGTTGCGCTCTGGCCCGCGTAGCCGCTTTCACGGAGATCGCCGTCGTCCTCTTCCCCGGGATAGAAACGGTCCTGCGGATGACGCTCGTTTTCGTCCCGATAGCGCGCGTTCTTGTCCCGATATGGGTCATCCTGCGGATAGTCGCGCGGATCCTCGGCTGCGGCGGCAGATCTGTTCAGAATCCCGCGGAGATCGGCCAAGCCGTTTTCGAAGGAATCATAGTCCGGATCGGCTGGTCGAACATTCGGCGCATTCTTCTTCATCATGGAGACGATCCCCACAATCTTGACGCAACGTCCGGGGCGGCCCGAAGGTTGGTTCCTCGCTCCCTGATGCCCAGTGTCCCGGTTCCGAGATACGCATCATTTGCCGGCAGGCTCGCCTACAAATGTCAGAACCGACGCACCCTAGTCAAACTAAGATTCGCGCGTGGCTTGTATCTGACCTTCGCTATCGAAAACCTGCGGACATGCCGTAGCGAATGCCGGATACGCCACACTGGCGCCCCAATTTCGAAGTTCGCGAATTGCCATTCCGCAAGACCTTCGTGCGCCTTCGAAACTCATGGGCACCGGAGAAGGTACGATTTGGCGCTGTTGGAGTTGCAGTCGCCGGGGCGCAAATTTTGCCGCTGGCCCCGTGCAGGAACTTCAACTCGGCGGCGCCAGTGCGCTCCGCTCGCTCTCTGATGCGCCAGTGTCCGTTCGTATCTTGTTGCCGCGAACTCGTCCGCGGATGTCGGAACCGAAGGACACCAGCAAATTCAAGATTGCAGTGTGGCGCGCATCCGACATTCGCTTAACTTACTCGCGGACATACTGAAGCGAATGTCAGACACGCGACACTAGATCGCAGCGTAAATCGGACCAAAAGACGACGCTCGCTGGCGCGAGTGAGGAGATATTTTGAAATCATTGCGGCACTCGTAAATCGATACGGTGTTCCGTAGTACAACCGAGCGTAGTCTTACGGAAACGCGCTCTGACTCGTCCTTTGCGATCGATGAGCGGGCCCATCAAGGATGGAGGATGACCTTGCCCATCGCCTTGCGGCCCGCCAAGACTTTGAGCGCGTCGGCGGTCTGCGCCAGTGGAAACGTGCGATCGACATGGGAAGACAGCTTGCCCTCGGCGGTCCACCGCACCAGCTTTTCAAGATTGGCGCGATTCTTCTCTGGGTTGAGGCGCGCCCAATTGCCCCAGAACACGCCTCGGATGTCGCAGCCCTTCAGCAGGGCCAGGTTGAGCGGCATTTTCGGGATGTCGCCGGCAGCAAAGCCGATCACCAGGAAACGGCCTTCCCACGCGATCGCGCGCAAGGCGGCTTCGGCATAGGTGCCGCCGACCGGATCGAAGATGATGTCGACGCCCTTGCCGCCCGTCAGCCGCCGCAATCCCTCCTTGAGGTCGTCCTTCGCGTAGTTCAGCGTCAGTTCGGCGCCATGAGCGTTCGCGAATTCGAGCTTCTCGTCCGACGAGGCGCAGGCGATCACCTTCAGTCCCATCAGCTTGCCGAGTTCGCAGGCCGCGAGCCCCGTGCCGCCGGCTGCCCCGAGGACTGCGAGCGTGTCGCCGACCTTGGGGCTGGCGCGATCCTCCAGCGCATGCAGCGCGGTTCCGTAGATGATGATGATCCCGGCCGCGCGATCGAAGTCGAGATTGTCGGGAATCTTGACGATCGAGTTGGCCGGCAGCGCGATCTTTTCCCGCGCGCCATTGTGACCGCAGGAGGCCACTACGCGGTCGCCGACTTTCAGGTCGGTGACGCCTGCGCCGAGACTCTCGATCACGCCGGACACTTCTGCGGCCGGTGAGAACGGAAAGGGCGGCTCGATCTGGTACTTGCCCTGAATCATCAGGATGTCGAAGAAATTCAGCGCCGCCGCCTTGATTGCGATCACGGCCTGGCCGGGCTCGGCGACAGGATCGGCAATTTCGGAGAGGACGAGATCGTCGGGCTGGCAATATTGCGAGCAAAGAATGGCCTTCATGGACACACCTGGCGTTCGGACAATAGGGTCGTCTGCAAGACTCGAGGCTTCATGCCGGATTTGAAGCGGGCCTACAATCGGATTCGGCTTGCACCGCATCCGAACAGCAGCGGAGGAAGCGAACAATGTTCGAAAAGAGTCTCTTGTCCGCAAAGCGCGTCCTTATCACCGGCGGCGGCTCGGGCCTGGGCGCTGCGATGGGGCGGCGCTTTCTCGAACTCGGGGCCGAACTCGTCATCTGCGGCCGGCGGCTGGAGCTGCTCGAGGCGACGGCGGATGAGATGCGCGGGCAATTTGGCGGCAAGGTCAGGCCGATCCGCTGCGACATCCGTGACGGCGCCGCGGTCGAGACCATGATGCAGGCGATCTGGCGGGACGCGCCGCTCGACGTGCTGGTCAACAATGCCGCGGCGACGTTCATAGCCGAGAGCGAGCACCTGTCATTCCGCGCGGCCGATGCGATCCTGGCGCCGACCCTGCACGGGGCGATGTATTGCACGCTCGCGGCGGGCAGGCGCTGGATCGCGGCAAAACACCGCGGCGTGGTGCTCTCCATTCTGTCGACCTCGACCATCACCGGACGCGCCTTCACGGTTCCCTCGGCGATGGCCAAATCCGGCCTGCTGGCGATGACCAGGAGTCTCGCCGTGGAGTGGGGACCGAAGGGCATCCGACTGGTTGCAATCGCCCCGGGCGCCTTTCCGACACCCGGCGCATCAGGACAGCTTCGTCCAAAAGGCCGCGATGATGCGTGGACCTCGCGCAATCCGCTCGGCCGCGCCGGCGAACATCGGGAACTCGCCGATCTCGCCTGTTTCCTGATTTCGGATTCGGCCAGCTATATCAATGGAGAAATGGTGGTGCAGGACGGCGGCGCGCATCTGCGGTCCTCAGGTGCCGAGGATCTGCTGCAATGGACCGAAGAGCAATGGAAACAGCACCGCGCCGCGCGCGCGAAACGGTGAATTGTCCTAAACTCCTCAATACCTTCCCAACGAAGCATTTGCCGGTTATGGATCACGCCCCGCAATCAGGGCGCCTAGCCATCTTCCAGTCACAATGATGGGGGAACCAAGACTTATCATGGTCATTCGTCGGCGAATCCTGCCAGTATCGCTGGCCTGCATCGTTGCATGCGCAGGTGCGGACCTGACATGGGCGCAGGGAACCATGCCGAAAGCGGCGGCGCCGAAGGCGGTGACGCGAGGCGTTGCGACGGACCCGAAGCCGCCGGCGGCGGCCATTCCCGGCGTCGAGCCGACCCTGATCGGCCAGTTCGGCACCTGGGGCGCCTACAGCGCGACGCCCAACGGCAAGCGGGTGTGCTTTGCGCTGGCCAAGCCATCCTCGTCCAAGACCAATCCGCCGAACCGGCCGCGCGATCCGGCCTATGCCTTCGTCTCCACCCGGCCCGCCGAGAAGGTTTTCAACGAAGTCTCGGTCATGATCGGTTATGCGCTGAAGCCCGGCTCGGAATCGACGCTTGAGGTCGGCGGCGCGGCTTATCCGATGTATACGCAGGGCGACGGCATCTGGATCAAGAACGCCGCCGAGGAGGAGCGGTTGGTGGACGCGCTGCGCCGCTCGGCCGACGCAACCATCAAGGCGGTATCGGCGAAGGGGACCGAGACCATCGACGTCTTTTCGCTGAAGGGTCTGTCCCAGGCGCTCGACCGCATCGCGACGGATTGCCGGCGCTAACCCTGTTATCGGTCTGTTTTCCGGTTTTGGCGCTTTTCAGCGGCTTAGCGAAGCCTTATTTGATGCGCCATGACCGACACGATGACCCATTCCAGAGCCAGGGCCGACGCGCCGCTGGAAAAGACGCCGCTCGAAATCTATGTGCCGCCGGCAAGACCGTCGTTGATCGGCCTGTCGCGCGACGAAATCGGGCAGCGGCTGGAGGCGATCGGCGTGCCCGCCGCCCAGCGCAAAATGCGCGTGCAGCAATTGTGGCACTGGATCTATTTTCGCGGGGCCAGATCCTTCGACGAGATGACCTCGATCTCGAAGGAGACCCGCGCTGAGCTCGTGAAACATTTCACGGCGGATCGGCCGGAAGTGGTCGCCGAGCAGATCTCCAATGATGGCACACGGAAATGGCTGCTGCGGCTGCCGAGCGGCGACACGCTCGAAAAGCCGCACGAGGTCGAGTGCGTCTACATCCCCGAAACCGATCGCGGCACGCTGTGCGTCTCCTCGCAG
>NZ_JAFATE010000700.1 GCF_019244115.1 Bradyrhizobium sp. | reverse complement strand
GGGCGATAGTCCGGAGCCGGCGAATAGCACAGATGCGGGATCTCCGTCCCTTGCCGCTTGGCGACCTGCCAGATGGTCTCGCCGGGCCTGGCTTCGACCATCTTGCCGTCGAGTTCGAACTGGATCTTTGTCATTCCGCAGCGTCCTTGAACTCGTCAGGGAAGTATTTGATCACGGAGGTAAGCGGATTCGAAGCAGCCTGTCCGAGGCCGCAGATCGATGCGTCGCGCATCGCCTGGCTCAACTCGTCGAGCAGTGCCACGTTCCAGTGCGGCTTCTCCATCAAGGCTACGGCCTTTTGCGTGCCGGCGCGGCAGGGCGTGCATTGGCCGCAGCTCTCATCCTCGAAGAAGCGCATCAGGTTGAGCGCGGCGCCCCTGACGCTGTCCTTGTCGGAGAGGATCACGATCGCGGCCGAGCCGATGAAGCAGCCGTATTTTTCCAGCGTGCCGAAATCGAGCGGGATGTCGTCCATCGAGGCCGGCAAAATGCCGCCCGATGCGCCGCCCGGAAGGTAAGCACGAAAAGTGTGGCCGTCGGCCATGCCGCCACAAAACTCCTCGATCAGTTCGCGCACGGTGATGCCGGCCGGCGCGAGCTTCATGCCGGGACTCTTGACGCGGCCGGAGACGGAATAGCTGCGCAGACCCTGGCGGCCGTTGCGGCCATGGCTCTTCCACCAATCGGCGCCCTTTTCGACGATGTCGCGCACCCACCACAGCGTTTCGACATTGTTGATCAGGGTCGGCAGGCCGAACAGCCCGACCTGGAACGGATAAGGCGGCTTGTGCCGCGGCAGTCCGCGCTTGCCCTCGATACTTTCGAGCAGCGAGGATTCTTCGCCGCAGATATAGGCGCCGGCGCCGCGGCGCAGATGCAGGACCGGCCCGCCCGGGGGCAGCTTTGCGATCTCGCGCTCCAAAATTTCGCGCGCCGCGGGATATTCGTCGCGGAGATAGATATAGACGTCGCCCGCTTCCACGACATGCGCGCCGATCAGCATGCCTTCGAGAAAACGGTGCGGATCGGTTTCGAGATAAAAACGGTCCTTGAAGGTGCCGGGTTCGCCCTCGTCGCCGTTGACCGCCATCAGCCTTGGGCCCGGCTCGCCGAGCACGGCGCGCCATTTGCGCCCGGTCGGAAAGCCTGCGCCGCCGAGGCCGCGCAACGAGGCGTCGTCGAGTGCCTTCAGGAGTTCGTCCTTGGCGAGTTCGCCCTTGCGCAGCCGCTGCAGCAGCTTATAGCCGCCGCCGGCAACATAAGCGTCATAGCCGGTGTAAGGTGGCAGATGCGCATGGGTGTCGCCGCGCTTGGCGCTGTCGAGCACAGAAGCGGCGCTGGCGTGGTCGACAAAATTGTGGCCGACCTCGGCGGCGGGCGCAGTGTCGCAGCGGCCAACACAGGGGGCGCGCACGACGCGGATGCCGGGGCCGGCTTTCGACTGAAGGTCCTGCAGCAGCTCCTCACCGCCGAGCATCGCGCAAGTCAGCGAGTCGCAGACGCGGATGGTGAGCGGCGGCATATCCGGCTCGCCCTCCTTCACGATGTCGAAATGCGCGTAGAAGGTCGCGGTCTCGAACACCTCGGCAAAGGACAGCTTCATCTCGTCGGCGAGTGCGGCAAGGTGAGCGGCGGAAATCTGATGATATTTGTCCTGGATCAGGTGCAGATGTTCGATCAGCAGGTCGCGCCGCCGCGGCCGGTCGCCGAGCAGAAGTTCGACCTCGTGCGCTGCGGCGGGATCGACCTGGCGGCCCTTCGGGGTTGCCTTCGCGCGCTTTCGCCCGGCCCCCGGATGTTCGAATGAGCGAAGCTGATGCACATCATGAACCATTCGGAACGTCCCGTTCTGCTCGCCGCACCCCGAACCTAGTCCCTGGCATGCCAGATGCCAAGAAAAACCTTCCCATCAAAGGATTGAGGGGCATACAGCCGTCGCCGCATGCCCCTCAACCGCAACTTACTACCGATCGCTGGCACACGTCGCGCCAATTCCAAGGTCCGCTCGGCGCCGGCAGCCAGCGGTATCTCAGCACTAGCTCTTGTTCATGCAATCTTCGATATAGAACCAGCGGTCATCGCCGGTCAGTCCCTTCGCCTTCACGTCCTGGCGACAGGCCTTCAACTTCGGCCTGTTGGCGCTCCACTTGGCTTTCATGTCCTTCAACTTCTCAACCGTCAGCCTGGTCTTCGATCCCTCGGTCTGGGCAGAAACGGGATGAAGCGGCCCGGCGAGAAGCAGGATGACGGCAAGGCAAACACCGACGCGATTCATGAATCCCCCTGATCCCAAACGCCTCACTTGAATTGGAAGAAATCCGATCGAATGAAAACCGGCAGCAGGGAGCCTGAAACCGGCTCCCTGCTGCCGCAATCGGATCAGAAGATCTTCACCGCGCTTTCCAGGGTCTTGTAGACGCCCCAGGCCAGCGGGATGCCGACGAACAGCCAGAACGCCGCGGCCTTGGCGTCGAGGCCGCCCTTGCCGATGCCGAACGACCCATGCTGGATCCCGGACTCGCTCTTGGCGGTCGCCGCCTGCAGCTTAGCGACCTCTTCCTCGCTCATGTTCCACTTCGGATTGACCGGCTTGATCAGGAAGTTGCAGATCAGGCCGGCGACCAGCATGGCACACAGCACATACATGGTGCTGTCGTAGAGCTTGTCACGCGGTACACCGGCGGCGAGCTGGAACTCGCGCAGATAGTTGACTACGACCGGCCCGATGATGCCGGCGGTCGACCAGGCCGTCAGCAGCCGGCCGTGAATGGCGCCGACGAACTGGGTCCCGAACATGTCGGCGAGATAGGCGGGCACGGTCGCAAAGCCACCGCCATACATCGACAGTATGATGCCGAAACCGAGCACGAAGAGGAGTTTTGACCCGATCGCGGCGAAGGTCGGCGCCGATGCGTAGAGCACGATGCCGAGGATGAAGAAGGTGTAATAGGTGCCCTTGCGTCCGATATAGTCCGACAGCGAGGCCCAGAAGAAGCGGCCGCCGATGTTGAACAGCGACAGCAGGCCGGCGAAGCCGGCCGCGATCGCGGCAATCGTCGTCTTCTGCTCGGCTGTCAGCTGGCTGAAGGTGACATCCGGAAGTCCGATCAGCTTGCCGGCAAAGATCTCCTGCAGCATCGGCGAGGCCATGCCGATCACGCCGATACCCGCCGAGACGTTGAGGCAGAGCACCCACCAGATCAGCCAGAACTGCGGCGTCTTGTGCGCGTCGTCGAGGTGGACGTGGTGCTCGGTGATCATCGTCTTCTTTTCGCTCGGCGGCGTCCAGCCGTCGGGCTGCCACCCGCTCGGCGTCACGCGGTAGGCGAACGCACCGATCATCATGAACACGAAATAGATCACGCCCATGGTCGCGAAGGTCTGCCAGACGCCGACATCGGTTGGCGTCTTGTAGAAATTGATCAGCAAATTGGCGAGTGGCGCGCCGATCATGGCGCCGCCACCGAAGCCCATGATGGCCATGCCGGTGGCCATGCCGCGGCGGTCCGGGAACCATTTCACCAGCGTCGACACTGGCGAGATGTAGCCGAGGCCGAGACCGATGCCGCCGATGACGCCGGCGCCGAGCCACATGATCCAGAGCTGATGCACATAGATGCCGAAGGCGCCCATCAGAAGACCGCCGCCCCAGCAGCATGCCGCAACTGCGCCGGCTTTGCGCGGTCCCGCGCGCTCCAGCCAGCCGCCCCACACCGCCGCCGAGAGGCCGAGCACCACGAAGAACAGCGTGTACATCCAGCCGAGACTCGCGACCTTCCAGTCGCAGGTCGTCGTGAACAGCTCATCCCAGAGCGAGATGTCGGGGCACGCTTTCGGCGCCGACAACCCGATGGCGCGCGACAACGGCAACCAGAACACGCTGAAGCCATAGGCCATGCCGATGCACAGATGGATGCAGAGCGCCGCCGGCGGCACCAGCCATCTGTTGAAGCCAGCCTTCGCGACCGTATGCTCGCGATCGAAAATCCCCAACTCCGCGCCAGGCACGGATCTGCCAGCGCTCTCAACTGTAGCCATACGTCCCTCCCTGCAGCCGCCCGCGCCGGGTGTATCTGCCGTCTACGATCCTATTCCCCAAAAAGTTTCGCATGACGCGGCGCTTGCCGCCCATGCGAACACCCGGACATGCCGAATAGATGGCGCATCCAGGCCGAAAACACTTCACTTGGGCTGTTATGCCCATCCAGTCCCACTACCGCACCGCACAGGTTGTGCCGCGGCGAGCGCGGACCCATGAACCTGCAGTTGCACAACCCAGTCCCGCCCTCCCGAGACAGGGAGGTTGAGTTGTCACGAAAGCACATCCTCTTGTCGATAGACAAAAAGTCGCGGCATTCTTTCGGTAAAAATACGGGAAACGAAAGATTTTACATTCTGGAACCCACTTTTTTCTGTGAGTTCCAAAAGAACCGCGTCAGTTCGCCCGATCTACGCCCCTTTTCCTGTTTCTGCCCCCGCAGTTTGATCTTGATTTCCAATCACGCGATCAGCCTTCTCGATCATGAAGACGATGCGGCGCTCGTCACGCTCGGTGATCTCGACCCTGTCTCCGGTCTCTCGAACCAGGTTCGGAATGTCGATCACCGACAGTGGATCCGTGCAGCACACTTCCAAGAGATCGCCCGCCTTCAGCGGCTTCAGCGCCTTGCGGGTCTTGAGTGCGGGAAGCGGGCATTTGAGCCCGGACAGGTCGAGTTTCGTCGTCGTCATGACCCGAACATGGACAAGTGTTTCCATACCGTCAACCCGCGACCGAATTCAGCAAAGAACTTTCAGGTCGGGGCGAGATTCTCAGATCAGGCTTGCATAGCCCAGGAAGCCGACGGTCTGGCCGGGTTCCACCAGGGTGATCGGTTCGCCGAGTTCCACCAACCCGTCGGTCTCGACCAGCGACGACAGCAGGCCCGCGCCCTCGCGTGGAAACTTCACCACTTCGGGCGTCCCGTCGCCAGCCATACGTAGGTTTACCCTGACATACTCGCGGCGCCCGGCCTTCTTCTTGTAGGTGAAGCCGGCGCGGACCGGCATCGCGACGGCGGGGTCCGGTGCGGTGCCGGCGAGCGCGAAGACCGTCGGCCGCACGACATGGACGAAGGTCACGAAACTGGCCACCGGGTTTCCGGGCAGGCCGACCAAGGGCGTGCCGTCCACCACCCCCATCGCCACCGGGCGGCCCGGCTTGATGGCCATGCGCCACAGGACCAGCGAGCCGGCGCTTTCGACGGCGGCCTTGACGTGATCCTCCTCGCCGGTGGAGACGCCGCCCGTGGTGAGGATCAGGTCGTGGCTTGCTGCGACCTGCTTCACGGCGCGCACCAGCGCGGCGCGCTCGTCGCGCAGGATGCCGAGATCAGCGACCTCACAGCCGAGGCGCCTCAGCATCGCCAGCAGCATGAAGCGGTTGGAATCGAACAATTGCGCGGCCGCCCGCGGGCTGCCGGGCGAGGCCAGTTCATTGCCGGTCGAAAACAGCGCGACACGGATCGGCCTGATGACCTGGAGCTCGGTCAGTCCGAACGCTGCCGCGAGCGCGATGTCTTGCGGTCGCAGGCGCCGGCCGGCCGCGAGCGCGACGGCGCCTTGCGGGATATCCTCTCCCGCCGGACGCACATTGGCCCCCACCTTCAGGCCGGACGGCAGCACGACATCGCCTGCTGCATCGATCCGCACGTCCTCCTGCATGAAGACAGTATCGGCACCCGCTGGCATCGGTGCGCCGGTGAAAATCCGCATCGCCGCGCCGGGCCCGAGCGGAGCCGCCGCCCAGCTTCCCGCCTGAACGCGGCCCCGCACCGGCATCACGCGCTCGCCACTCTGCGGCAGATCCGAACTGCGCACCGCATAGCCGTCGACCGCGGAATTGGTGAATGGCGGCAGCGGCAATGGCGCCGCAAGGTCGGCGGCCAGAACGCGGCCGTCGGCCGTGTCGAGCGCGACGGTCTCGGTCTCGCGCACCGCCGTGACCCTGCTGGCGATGATGCCGACGGCTTCATCGACCGACATCATCGGCCCGCCAAAGGCAAAACAATCGTCGGACAGTTGCGCCATGGCTCTTTAAGTCTCAGCTCTCGACGGTCGCCATCTTAGTGAGCTCTTCGATCGCGATCGCCGATCGCCTGACCATCGCGGCAACGCCGGCGATATCGTCGAGATGGACCGTCGGCAGTGTGGTTTCAACCGCGACGTCGCTGACCACGCCGGCGATGCCGGGATCGGTGGGGAACAACAACGGCTTGCCGTTACCAGCGCGATGCACCTCGATCTTGCGATGCGGCTCGCTCTTGTAGCCTTCGACGATGACGAGATCGACCCGCGACAGTTTTGCCAAAAGTTCCGGCAGATGCGGCTCGCGGGCGCCGCGCAGCTCGTGCATCAGCGCCCAGCGATTGGCGGAGGACACCAGCACCTCCTCGGCACCGGCCTGCCGGTGCCGCCAGGAATCCTTGCCGGGAACGTCGACATCGAAATGGTGATGGGCATGCTTGATCACGGACACGGCGAGGCCCTGCTCGCAGAGCAGCGGGATCAGGCGCGTCAGCAGGGTGGTCTTGCCGGCGCCGCTCCATCCGGCGAGCCCGATCACTTTCATCTTACTCTCCAGCGGCCCGAGCGGGACCTATCTCTTCAAGCTGCTTTATATCGGTATGCGAAGAATGTCATGCTAACCTGCGGCCCAAGATGAAGATCGAGAAAACCCCCGCTCCTCTCATCCTGCCCAATCCGCAGGACCCGAGGCTGACCGAGCGCGTCGAAGGCATCGATCAGGCCGGCGCCCGGGTCGAGATCAACGTGCCGGTGGAACGGCCGCTGACGCTCTATCTCAACGCCCAGGAGATCGTCACCATGATGACGATCGGCGACTACCCAAAATATCTGGCGCTCGGCTACCTGCTCAATCAGAACATGCTGAAATACGACGACGTCGTGACCGAGGTCGAATATGACGACGACCTCGAAGTCGTCGTGGTGCGCACCGAGCACCACACCGATTTCGAGCAGAAGCTGAAGAAGCGCACCCAGACCTCGGGCTGCGCGCAGGGCACGGCGTTCGGCGATCTGATGGAGGCGATCGAGACTATCGCGCTGCCGAAGGCGGAGCTGCGAACGTCCTGGCTGTACCAGATGACGCAGGCCATCAACACCACGCCATCGCTCTATCTCGAGGCCGGCGCCATCCATGGCTGCGTGCTGTGCAGGGAAGGGGCGCCGCTCTGCTACACCGAGGATGTCGGCCGCCACAACGCCGTCGACAAGATCGCCGGCTGGATCTACTGCCACGATGTCGATCCCGCCGACAAGATTCTCTACACCACGGGACGGCTGACGTCGGAGATGGTGATCAAGACGGTGCGGATGGGGATTCCCATACTGGTGTCGCGATCGGGCTTCACGGCCTGGGGGGTCGACCTCGCACGGCAGGTCGGCCTGACGCTGGTCGGCCGCGCCCGCGGCAAGCGCTTCATCGCGCTGTCGGGCGAGCAACGCCTCGTCTACGACCAGAGCCTCGACTATGTGGAGGAGGAATCGGCAAGACACCGGCGCAAGGGCGAAGGCCGTGACGATTAGCGTTTCGATGATTCCCGGCGTGCTGCTCGCGGGCGGCCTGGCGCGGCGGATGGGCGGTGGCGACAAGCCGATGCGGCAGATTCTTGGCCGTACCATCCTGGAGCGCGTGATCGCCCGGCTTGCGCCGCAATGTGACGGTCTGATCCTCAATGCCAATGGCAATCCCGCGCGCTTTGCGGCCTTCGGCTTGCCGGTGATCCCGGACCAGGTCGCGGATTTTCCCGGCCCCCTGGCCGGCATTTTGGCGGGCCTCGACTGGGCGGCGACAAACCGGCCCGATGTGCAGTGGATATTGAGCGCGGCGGCAGACTGTCCATTCCTGCCGCGGGATCTGGTCGCGCGCCTGTGCGAGGCGTTGGTGAAGGAGAACGCGCAGCTCGCGGTCGCTGCGTCTGACGGACAGTCGCATCCGGTGATCGGCCTGTGGAGCGTCGCCATGCGTGACGAGCTGCGCCACGCGCTGATTGTGGAAGACGTTCGAAAAATCGACCGCTGGACCGCGCGCTACGCCCTTGCGACGGTGACCTGGCCGAGCACGCCGCTCGATCCGTTCTTCAATGCCAACACGGCCGAGGACATCGCGGAAGCCGAGCGGCTGGCGGCTTTGGATGGAGGCTGACGCGTTGGATGCGCAGAGCTCTTCCCCGATAAGCTTGCGCGGCGCGGTGCTGGCGGTCGCGCTCTTGAACCTCGCTTATTTCGGCGTCGAATTCACCGTTGCGCTGGCGATCGGCTCGGTCTCGCTGTTCGCGGACAGTGTCGACTTTCTCGAAGATGCCTCGGTGAATATTTTGATCGCGGTTGCGATCGGATGGAGCCCGCGCCGCCGCGCCATGCTCGGCATGGCGCTCGCGGCGATCCTGCTCGCGCCAGCCCTGGCCGGACTGTGGACTGCCTATCAGAAGCTGGTCGCACCTGTCGCGCCCGAACCGTTCCGCCTCACGTTGACCGGGATCGGCGCGCTCGCGGTCAATCTAACCTGCGCCCTGATCCTCGCACGCTTCAGGGATCACAGCGGCAGCCTGACGAAAGCGGCCTTTCTCTCCGCGCGCAACGACGTGCT
>NZ_JAFATE010000651.1 GCF_019244115.1 Bradyrhizobium sp. | reverse complement strand
TCGCGATCACGGGCGCGCCCTTGATCGCCGCGCGCATCATGGTTGGCACGTCGACATAGCCGAAATCGGCGGTTTTGGCGGCGACGGCCTGCGTGGTCGCCGCCGAGCCGCGGCCTTCCTGGATTTCGAGGTCGATGTTTTCAGCAGCGTAGATACCCTTGGCCTTGCCATAATAGAACGGCGCGTGCTCGCCATAGACGTACCAGTTCAGCATCAGCACGACCTTGTCCGCGGCCGCCGCGGGCGCGACATTCAACGCTGCCCAGGCCAGCATGGCTAGCACCGCACTCATCCATCGCGTCATCATCGTCCTCCCGTTTGTTCTGCTGTTATTGTCGCTACGAGGCAAAGATGATCTCCTCGCGCTGGCTGACGTGCCAGGGCAGCACGAGCCGCTCGATGCGGTCGACGAGCCAGAACAGGACGACGCCGAGCAGCGCCAGGATGACGAGCGCGGCGAACATGGTCGGCAGGTCGAAGGTACCGATCGAGCGCTGCATCACATAGCCGATCCCGGAATTGGAGCCGACGAACTCGCCGACCACGGCGCCGACGACCGCAAGCGTCACCGACACTTTCAGGCCGGAAAAGATCGCCGGCAGCGCATGCGGCAGATTGACGGCGCGAAACACCTGGAAGCGGCTGCCCTGCATGGCGCGCGCGAGATCGACCATGTCGGGATCGACCGACTTGAAGCCCTGCACGGCGGAGACCACCACGGGGAAGAAGCCGAGCAGAAAGGCCGAGATCACTTTTGGAACAATGCCAAACCCGAACCAGACCACGAACAGCGGCGCGATGGCGATTTTCGGCACCGACTGTGAGAACACCAGCAGCGGATAGACGTAGCTCTCGACCGTCTTCGAGCCCGCGATCAGCATGGCGACGGGAACTCCGAACAGTGCCGACAGTACGAAGCCGCAGACCGTCGCATAGGTCGTGGGCCAGGCCTGTCGCAGCAATTCCGGCCAGTCGGAAAGCAGCACGGCCACGACGTCGCCGGGCGCCGGAATCTGATAGGCCGGAATATGGAACAGCCGGATCGAAAGATCCCAGGCGACCACGATGACGATCAGGAACAGAAACGGCCTGACCCACGCGGCATTCAGCGCCTTCGTCACGGCATTTTGGCCCCTCGCCTCGGCCACGTCACGCTCCCTCATCGACTTATCGTTGTGCGGCGAAATTAACTCGTTGGATAAATACTGTCCAGCGGGTTTCGTGCGGCAAAATTGCTTCGTCGATGTCGTCCCCCCGAAAGCGGGACCCATACCGCGGAAGCTCTTGGGTAAAAACACGGGGTCAGTACCAGGCGCGAAACTATGGCCGGTGGTTATGGGTCCCCGCTTTCGCGGGGACGACAGCGGAGTGCGCGTTACGCAATGTGCGTCGCAGTTGCGAGCGGTTCCAGCACGGGCTGCCGGTCGAACACCGCGAACGACTTGCCGGTCAGCGCCGCCAGCACGAGGCGAACCATGTGGTCGAGGCGCTCGTCCTTGGCCCTTTTTGCGAGCAGGTCACGGCCGAAGATCACGCTCAAGGTGGCGCTGTTCGACAGATAGAAGAAGCTGAGCGCCGCGATCGAGATGTAGAGCTGGACGGGATCGACGGCGACCTGGAAGTCGCCGCTCGCGACGCCGCGCCTGACCACGGCCCCGATCAGTTCGACGAACGGCGAGTGCAGCGATTTCACCTTGGTGGATCGCTTCAAATGGCGCGCGCGCGCCAGATTCTCGGTGTGGAGCAGCGCCAGAAATTCCGGATTGCGCAGAAAATAGTTCCAGGTGAAATCGATCAAACGCGCGATCGCCTTGGGCGGATCGAGATGCTCGAGGTCGAGGCCGCGCTCTTCAGCCCGGATCTTCTCATAGGCGGCTTCGAGCACCGTCAGATAGAGATCGTCCTTGTTGCCGACATGGTAGTACAGCATGCGCTTGTTGGCGCCTGCCTTGACCGCGATGCGGTCGACCCGCGCCCCGGCCAGGCCATGGGTGGCGAACTCCTGTTTGGCAGCCTCCAGGATGCGCAGCCGCATGCCCTCGGGATCGCGCTGCCATTTCTGATTTCGCTTCGCCTTGTTCGGTACTGCCTTGGCCAAGGTGCTCGTCCGCAGATCGCCAGAGCGTTCGATGTAGCACGCACGCGCCCGGTTGAGAAACGCGATGTCCATCGCAGACTTCGAAACGGCAGATCAGTCCGGCTGCGGCGGGGTGCGTTCCAGCAGCAGCGAGTGAATGCGGCAGGTGCCGTCACGCAGGCTCGCCACGCGCGTACCCGGCTTGCGGCCGGCGCGGATCTCGGAGACATCGAGCCCGGCCGCCATGAGCCGCGCGCGTGCCGCCTCGATGTCGACGACCCGCCAGCTCAGCCCCCACAACTTGTCGTGTCGGCGGTCGGCGCCCGCGACCGGCCGGTGCACGATCTCCACGATGAGGTCGCCGCAGCGAAAAAACATCAGCCGGCCCCAGTCCTGGTGCGAACGGTCGAGCGCCATGTCGAGGCCGAGCCGCGCGCCGTAGAGTGCGGCAGCCTGCTCGGGATCCTCAGTCGACACCACGACATGATCGAGTCCCAGTACAGGCGCGGCCGTCGTCACCGCCGAGCGCGGCCGTTCGCTTTCCAGTTCGAGAAAAAACATCCGCACGCCCCGCGTCAGCTCGGTTGCTGCACGCGTGCGTTTCCAGTGCAGGACAGCGCCGGAGACGGAATCCTGGCTCTCGACCTCGACGACCGGATCCGGTTTCAGCGCGACCCTTTCCAGCCTGCGATGCATTTTGGCGACGTCCGAGGTCGCAAAGCAGATGCTGGCGAGCCCCTCGCCCCAGATCTTGATGACATTGCGGATGCGATCTGCAGCCACGCTGAAGCCGGTGGGCGCCATCAGTTCCAGCGTCATGTTGTCGAGCGTGAACAGCACGCGATCGGCGCCCTCGCCCGAATTCTGCCAGGACGGCGCCCGACCGAGCAGCCGCTCATAGGCGGTAGCGCCGGCCTTGATGTCCTCGAGCAGGACGACAATGTGATCGAGACCGGTGATCATGGGCATGACCTGCATGCGATGGGACTTGCAAGATCGGTTGCCTGCACGCTAAACGGCCTCGCGGCAGCGTCAAAATCAAGACCGATATTGACGGTCATCGATCGCTCCCCCTGCGGGTCGGAACCACCGGCTCCGGCGGGGTGTTGTGGTCGTTCCGGAGCGTCACCTAGCGTTTTGGTGGTAGTCCGACGCCAGGCCGATCTCAAGCGGGCAGACCACGGATTTGCGAATAATTTCAGCGCGTCATATACGACTGAACCGCGCTATGGTGCGTTGCCGCCGGGACCACCCCAACGATCCATGACGGATATTCTATGCAGGCCCTCTTCATCGGACAGACCTATATCGACGTTACCTTCATCACCGACCATCTGCCGACCGGTGACGAAAAACACGTGGCCGAAGCCTATGCGGTTTCCTTCGGCGGCAACGCGGTCACAGCCGCGTTCTGCTGCGCCAAGCTCGGCATCGTGCCCGACCTGATCGCGACCATGGCCAATGACTGGCTGGGGCGGATGTTCACGGACATGAGCGCCAAATATGGCATCTCGATCCATCCGCGGAAGGTCAACGCGTCTTCGCTGTCGTTCATCATGCCGAAGGATGGCAAGCGGGCGATCGTGCGCTGCCGCGACGACAAGCACATCCATCCCTTCCCGCTGCTCAATCTCGGCAACTGCCGCGCCCTTCACATCGACGGCCACCAGCCGGATGCAGCGATGCACTATGCCAAGCTGTGCCGCGAGGCCGGAATTTTGACCTCGCTCGACGGCGGCGGCCTGCGCAGCAATACCCATGAGCTGTTGGAATACATCGACGTTGCCATCGTCGCCGAGCGCCTCTGTGAGCAGATGAACCTGACGCCAACAAAGATGCTCGATTATCTGAAAGGCCGGGGCTGCCGGGTCGGCGGCATCACCATGGGCGAGAAGGGCCTGTTCTGGTATGACGAGACCGGAACGGTCCAATCGCTTCCCGCGCTGCCGATCCCGCGCGAGCGCGTGATCGACACCAATGGCGCAGGCGATGTGTTTCACGGCGCCTATGTCTATTCCTATCTTGCAAATCCCGCCAACGGCTGGCGCGAGCATTTTGACTTCGCGCGCGCAGCCTCGAGCTACAAGATCCAGCGCCTCGGCAATGAGGCCGGACTGCCGACCCTTGCCGACATCGAGACGGTGAGGCAGGAATTCGAGATGCGGGTTTAGTCCGCGAAAAAAAGATTGGGCAGCTTGATGGGGCGTGTCGTCGTTGCCGGCAGCATCAATATGGACGTGGTGGCGCTCGCCGAGCGCCACCCGCGCGTCGGCGAGACCGTCGCCGGCACGTCCATAAAATATTTCCCCGGCGGCAAGGGCGCTAACCAGGCCGTCGCGGCGGCAAAGCTTGGCGCGCAGACGCTGCTGATCGGGCGGCTCGGCAGCGATGCCTTCGGCAGGGAGCTGAGAGCGTTTCTGGTGAGCCAGAGCGTGGACGTGAGCTCGGTGACGGAGACTGCCGATGCCCATAGTGGCACGGCGATCATCACGCTGGCCGATGCCGACAACACCATCGTCGTCATACCCGGCGCCAACGGGCTGCTCAGTACCGACGATGTTGCGGGGCCCGCGCTGAGCAAGGGCGATGTCGCGGTCAGCCAATTCGAAATCCCGCTTCCCGCAATCGCCGCCTTCTTTGCGCGGGCCCGCGCCGCCGGCGCGACAACGATCCTCAACCCGGCGCCGATGCGTGCCTTCGACCTCGCGCTGCATGATCTGATCGATATTCTGGTGCTCAACGAGACCGAGCTCGGCCTGCTGGCAAAGACAGAATTGCACGAGGCCGACGAGCCCGCGCGGTTTGCGGACGCTGCCCAATCGGTGCTGAGGCGATCGGACCAGATCGTTTGCGTGACGCTCGGCAAGCGCGGCGCGCTGGCCCTGATCGACGGCGCGCCACTGCTCGTGCCGGCTCGCGCCGTCAAGGCCGTCGATACCACGGGCGCCGGCGATTGCTTTGTCGGCGCGCTGGCCACGCAGGTTGCGCAAGGCACGCCGCTGCGCGAAGCGCTCGGCTTTGCCAATATCGCCGCTTCGATCTGCGTGCAGCGGAT
The DNA here is from genome assembly GCF_019244115.1 of Bradyrhizobium sp. Taxonomy (GTDB): domain Bacteria; phylum Pseudomonadota; class Alphaproteobacteria; order Rhizobiales; family Xanthobacteraceae; genus Bradyrhizobium. The sequence continues at coordinate 12,012 of NZ_JAFATE010000651.1, read as the reverse complement.
GGGCGCGGCGCCCTCGATGCCGACCAGGGCAGAAGTTGCCGCGCTTCTTTGCTAGATGAGTTTCGGGCAAACATGAGCCGCATCGGAGTGCGCTCCCTCTCCCCGCTTGCGGGGACAGGCAACCGAAACGCGCGGCCGAAACCAAGTCGTCAACTCAACACGCGCTTCAACCCAGCGCCTTCTTCAAATCGAAGCTCGGGTCTGCCGCCTGCTCCGGAGTGATCGAACCGCCCGCAGCAAACAGCCTGCGGCCGAACATGTGCTCGCCGGCGCGGTTGACCGATTCGATGCCGACGAGCTGCTCACCCCGGTAGCAGAACGCCGAAAAGGCCTTTCGCGAGGGATCGCCGCGCAGCACCACCCGGTCATAGCCGGTGGTGAGCCCCGCAATCTGCAACTTGTCGTCGCCCTGGTCGCTCCAGAACCAGGGATGACCGTCATAGGGCTTGTCGTCGCCCGCGAGCCGCGCCGCCACGCAGCGCGCGTGGTCGGTCGCATTCTGCACCGACTCCAGCCGCAGCGAGCCGCCGAAGCGCGGGCTCGCAAACAATGCGCAATCGCCGATCGCCGAGATGTGCGGATCCGCGGTCAAAAGACGCTCGCTCACGATGATGCCGGAGGCGACCGGCAGCCCGGCATTGGCGGCGAGCTCGACATTGGGCAGGACGCCGACACCAACCACGACCAGATCGGCGGGAATGTGCCGGCCGTCGCTGAGGCTGATGCCGGTGACTTTGTCACCATCAGCTTCGATCGCGGTCGCCTGCACACCGAGATGGATGCGGACGCCGGCAGCGGCATGGCGCGCCTGAAAATACTCTGACACCTCCGCGGTGACCGCACGCGCCATCACCCGGCCCGCCAGCTCGAGCACATCGACCTCAAGCCCCTTGATCCGCGCGGTCGCGGCGAACTCGAGGCCGATGAAGCCTGCCCCGATTACCACCACGCGCGTCTTCGAGCCGAGACGGCTGCGCAGATCCTCGCTATCGTCGAGGATACGCAGATACCGCACGTCGGGCAGGTTGGCGTTTGGGAGGTCGATCAGCCGGTTCCGGGCGCCAGTCGCCAGCACCAGGTGGCCGTAGTCGAGTTGATCGCCGGAGGCGAGCTTCAACTTGCGCCCGGCGCGGTCGATCGTGACGGCACGGCCGGCGACCAGCTCGATCGTCTGGTCGTGGAAAAACTTTCCCGGGCGGAACATCAGCGTGTCGGGGCCGCCGGTTCCCTTCAGATAGGCCTTGGAAAGCGGCGGCCGCTGGTAGGGCAGATGGCCCTCGTCGTTGACCAGGTAAACGGGTGAGGCAAAACCGAGCTGACGCAGCGAGGCGGCGACCTGAAAGCCCGCGTGTCCCGCGCCTACGATTACAACCGGCCCTTGCATCATGGCGACAGCCGCCCTGCCGGCGCACAGGAATGACCCATGTCGTCTTTTCTCCGCTGATTTCGGCTTGCGACCGGGCAGCGCGGCGCTCGTGGCCGCGTCCTGAACGATCAAGCTGCCATTCTGGCCCTATCGGTTGCGCCGGCGCAAGGGCGCGATCCCCATAAAGATGGACCCTCGGCATCTTGCAAAGTTGCCAGAAGATGTCACCTGTTACCTTCGATTTATTTGCACGACTCCTTTTTGCCGGGATTGGCAATGTCGACGTCAGCACCTCGCCACTCGCATCCCGATGATCCGGCGCTGCTTCGGGTCGAAGGTGCGATTGCCACGATCACCCTCAATCGCCCAACGGCCTTCAATTCCATCAATCTCGCGATCGCCAAAAAGCTCGAACAGCTCGGCGCCGAAGTCGAGGCGTCCGACGAGATCAAGGTGCTGGTCATCGAAGGCGCGGGGCGCGCCTTCTGTGCCGGCGGCGATCTGCAGACGATCGGCGCGGCCGCGGACACGATCGCGCCCGTCGTCGGCGAACTGCTGAAGCACTATCATGCCTTCATCGCGACATTGCGGCGGATGCCGAAGATCGTGCTGTCGAGCGTGCACGGCCAGGCCGCAGGAGCCGGCCTATCGCTTGCCTTCGTCGCCGATCTCTGTATCGCCGCCGATGATGTCCGTTTCACGCCGGCCTACGCAAAGCTCGGCGTCTCGCCTGACGGCGGCGGCACGGTCGGCGTCGCGGCAGCCGTCGGCGTGCGGCGCGCGCTCCAGATCTATCTCGCCGAAGACAGTTTTACGGCGCAGCAGGCCTATGACTGGGGCCTGGTCGCAAGACTCGCTCCGGCTGCGGAGTTGAAGGCCGCGACACGCGAGCTCGCGCTGCGCCTGGCACAACAGGCGCCGGCGGGCCTGGCGACGACCAAGGCGCTGATCCACCGTGCGCCGGTCACACCGATCGAGCAGCAGCTCGATGCGGAACGCGATGCCATCATCGACTGCATGCACACCGACGAGTTTCGCGCGGCCGTGAAGAAGTTCACCAGCAAGGCGAAAACGTGAACGCCACAGCCACACCATCGCGCGCATTCCTGTTTGCCCGCCATGGCGCCACGGACTGGAATCGCGATGGCCGCTTCCAGGGCCGCACCGACAATCCCATTAATGACGAGGGTATCGCACAGGCCTTTGCGATTGCGCGGCGGCTGCGCCGCATGCACGTCGACCAGATCGTGACCAGCCCGCTGCTGCGCGCGGTGAAGACCGCGGAGATCATCGCCGCGGCGTCGGCGACGCCGGTCGCCGCCGACGATGACCTCATCGCGTTCAACTACGGCAACCTCGAAGGGCAGGGGGTCACGGAAACGATGCGCGCGCACGGGCTCAAGACCGTGCAAGACCTCGTCTCCATCCTGCCGCCCGAAAGCGAGCCGTGGGCATCGGTTTGCGAACGCGTGCTGCGATGTGTCTGCAGGCGGGTGGCCGACTGCCCGCAAGGCACCGTGCTGTTCGTCTCCCATGACCTCATGATGCAGGCACTGTCGACGAAACTGTGCGGCAGGTGGTTCACCAACCGCTATGGAACACCATACCGTTTTGCTCCGACAGACGCGGGCTGGGTCGTGGATGAGATCTACTAGTTCAGTATTCGCCCGATTGAACTCGCGGTGAAGTGATGCGGGCTCCCCGGCCTCCGGCTCGCCCCATTTTCGCCGATTGCTGCGTCGCGACTGAGAAGGTCTGCGTTGTTCTCTCGAACGTGAGGCCGTTGCCGTGACCGAGACGAGCGGTGTCACCGATGGTGTTGGAGTGCAGCCCCAGGGCATTCGATCGAGCCGCGCGCAACACTGTCTTACCGTGCGGCAGCCAGTGTTACCGCGCAGCTTTGCCATCGCTGCGACGGCCAATTGCGACACAGATCTGTGCGTCCGCTTCGAATGCCGCCACACTCTGACTTGTCGTCCGGCTGCACAAGAGCGCTATCAGCCTCATCGCGACCAAACTGCTACCAAAGTGCTCATTCATTGTACGCTCGTCGCGCCGCGCGAGGCACGGATCCTTTGCCAAGCGCGACGCTATCATCGAGCGTATAAAGAAGAGTCCGAATTGCAGTGAATGTTTACCAACAAGAGGAAGTCGTGAACCTCGGAAGCGCGCCGTCACGGACTTTTTTCTGTCTGCGTCATGGCGCCACGGATTGGAATCGCGAAGGCCGCTTCCAGGGCCGGACCGACAATCCCATCAACGACGAGGGCATCGCCCAGGCTTTTACGGTCGCGCGGCGGCTGCAGAGGCTTCGCTTCGACCAGATCGTCACCAGTCCGCTGCAGCGTGCGCTCAAGACCGCCGAGATCATTGCGGCGGCTTCGGCGACGCCCGTCGCCGTCGATCACGATCTCGTCGAGTTCGATTACGGCAGCCTGGAGGGACAGGTGATCGCCGATGCCATGCGCGCGCACAATCTCAAGTCGGCCGAGGACCTGAGCTCCATCATGCCGCCGGATAGCGAGCCGTGGCCGCATCTCACCGAACGCACGCTGCGCTGTGTCGGCAACTGGCTCGACGCACGTCCTGGGGCCACCATCCTGTTCGTTTGCCATTTCGTGGTGATGCAGGCGCTGTCGACGGCGCTGTGCGGCAAGTGGTTTCATAACCGCCATGGAACGCCGTTTCGTTTCGCACCGACGGAGACCGGATGGGTCGTCGATGAAGTCCATTAGCGGCCAGCGCACGGCAGCGATGACATCCACGCGCAAGGGGAAGGGCGTGCGCAACGGAGGCGACGGCATCGACATTCCCCTCCACAATGGGCGAACGAAAAGGGGTGGGCCGTCGAGGAGATCTGACGCTTACGAGACGCATGCAGGCTCAGTTCGGGCAGATATAGCCCGTTCCCGCCGGCGATTTGAAGCAGCCGACCGATTCCGGAATGACGTGCTTGGGCAGCCACAGCACGACGCTCGGGAAGAAGATCGTGAACGTGATGGTGAAGAAGAACACGACATAGATCGGCAACGCGGCACGCAGCGCGCTGGCAAAACTGATGCCGACGAATTTCGACGCCATCAGCAGCACGAGGCCGTAAGGCGGCGTGATCAGGCCAAACGCCAGCGTCGCGATCAGCACCACGCCCATATGGACGCCGTTGATGTCACCGGCCTGGGTCAGCGCGTTCACCAGCGGCATGAAGATGATGATGGTCGGCACCGGCTCGATGAAATCGCCGACCACGGTGAACAACAGCACCATCAGCAGCATGATCAGCCGCGGGTCGTTGCCGGCGATCCCAGTGATGAAATCGGCGATGTAGATCGCGCCGCGCAAATAGGCAAGCATCCAGCCGAACGCATTCGCGGCTCCAATGGTGATGAGCGGCAGCGAGAAGATCAGGCCGGCAAGGCAGAAGTCGAAGGGGATCTTCCTCAGGTGTCCGCGATTGAGCGCGGGGATCACTACGATGATGATCCAGGCCACGGCGACAACGCCGGCCTCGGTCGGCGTGAACCAGCCGGTCAAAATGCCGCCGAGCAGGATCACCGGGATCATCAGCGGCAGCGCGGCATCCGCGGTCGCCAGCGCAACCTGGCGCAGCGGCGCACGCGGCTTGCGCAATCCCGATGGGCCGAAGAAATAGCAATAGATCATCAGCCCGAAGCCGATCATGAAGCCCGGCACGACGCCGGCCATGAACAGCCCCGCGATCGACACGTTGCCGACCGCGCCATAGACCACGGCGGTGATGCTCGGGGGCACCAGCGCGGCGATGGTCGAGGCCGAGGCGATGATCGCCGCGATGAAGGCGGGCTTGTAGCCCTCCCGCCGCATCGGTCCGCCGAGCGCGCGGCTCATCACAGCGACATCGGCCGTGGTCGACCCCGACATCTCCGAGAAAAACATGCTGAACACGACGACGACCTGCGACAACCCGCCCCTGATATGGCCGACCAGCGACACCGAGAGATTGGCGATCCGCACCACCACGTTGGCCGAGCTCATGAGTTCGCCGACCAGGAGGAAGAACGGGATCGCCAGGAGCGCCTCGGAATCGACGCCGTCAAAGATCTTCTGGACGATCGCCGCGAGTGAGACGTCGGCGAGCGTGGCGCCGACGAAGACGCCGGCCAGCAGCGAGAATGGCACGGGCACGCCGAGATAGCCGAAGAACAGGAAGCAGAACGACATCAGCGCCAGGACGAGGGGTGCGCTCACGGCCGCACCTCCGGCGCGATGGCCGTGTCGAGCGGCGGAATTGGCGTGTCGTCTTCACGCGGCTCTGGATGCTCGAAGCCGTTGCGCAGGCCGTTGACGAGCTGCTCGACCGTGAACAGCGCGATCAGGATCCCGGAGAGCGGGATGATCGCATACAGCGAGGCGATCGGCGTGCCCGACGGCAGCCGAAAGCTGCCAAATCCCCTCAGATAGTTCTGATAGCCATACCAGATCAGGCAGAAGGCCACGCCGAGCACGACGATGCGGATCGCAATTTCGACGATCATTCGCGCAGTGCCATGCATCGCTTCCGCAATCGCGGTCAGATAGAGATGATCGTTGCGCCGCGTCGCGACCGCCGCGCCGATGAAGATCGCGTAGATGAACAGCGTAGACGTGACCTCCTGCAGCCACAGCCAGGGATGACCAATGGTGCGGGTGACGATGTCGGCGGTCACCGACAGCGAGAAGCCGAAGCACAGGGCGCCGCACAGGATCATCAGCACGAGTTCGAGGCGGTCGAGCGCGCGCCATTTCAGATGACGCTGCCGCTGCAGGACGAGTTTGTCGGCAATGGCCATCTTCCAGGAGCTCCGTCACCACATTGCTCTCCGTCATGGCCGGGCTTGTCCCGGCCATCCACGTCTCAAATCCATCTTGAGAAAAGACGTGGATGCCCGGGTCAAGCCCGGGCATGACGACCGTTTTACTAATTGATCGCGCGGATCAGGGTCTTGATCTTCTCGGCGTGCGGCCCGAGGTCGTGGGCCAGCTTGTCGAGATACGGATCGGCAATTGCCTGGAAGCCGGGCTTGTCGACGTCGGGCACGATCTTCACCCCCATCTTCTCGAGCTTGCCGGCAGCCACATGCTCGAGCTCGAAACCGCGCCTCGGCTCCTGCAGGCTGACCTCGCGCCCAGCCGCCGTCACCCACTGCTTCTGCTCGGCCGACAGACTCTGCCAGAGCTTGTCGCTGATCCAGACGATCGCGTTATTGGCCTCGTGCTCGGTCTTCGACAGGATTGGCGCGACCTCATAATGCCGGTTGATGAGATAGACGTTCATCCCGTTCTCGGCAAAATCGACCACCCCGGTCTGCAGTGACGTGTAGACGCTGCCGAACGGCATGTGCACGGTCTGCGCACCATAGGCCGGGAACATGGTGTCTTCGGTCGCGGTCGCCTGGACGCGCACCTTGTAGCCTCTGACGTCGTCGACCTTGTGCACCTCCTTCTTGCCATACATGTAGCGAAATCCCTGGGTGGCCAGCCCGATCGCGTGGATGCCCGGTGCGGTGTCGTCGATCATGTCATGGATCGCGGCAAAAACCTTCTCATCGGCCAGCGCAGTGATGATGTGGTCCTCGTTGCGAAACAAAAAGTGCAGCGACATCACGCCGGCTTGCGGCGAGATCGTCGAGGTGTTGGCGGAGGAGACCACCGCGAACTCGATATCGCCCGATTTCACCAACTGCAGGATCTGCGGTTCCTGCCCGAGCTGGGCGCCGGGATATTGATCGACCAGCATGGTGCCCTTGGAGAGCTCCTTGAGCTTGGCCGAGAAGATGTCATAAGCGACGCTGTAGCCGGAATTGAGCTGCTGATCGTGCGCGAAGCGATAATGTTTTGTTTCCTGGGCGCTGGCCGCGCTGGCGAGCGTGATCGCCACTGCTGTGGCCGCGCCTAAAGACATCCTCAGGCCTCTCATGGAGTCCCTCCCCTTTTTCTTTCATCATCCCATCGCCGTCGGCAAATTGTCAATTGAACGTGGGACGGGGGATTTGTGACAAACGCTCCAATGTCGTCCCGACGCTAGTTGATTGCGCGAATCAGGTTCTTGATCTTTTCCGCATGCGGGCCGAGGTCGTGCGCGAGCTTGTCGAGCAGCGGATCGGCCACCGCGACGAAGCCGGATTTGTCGACGTCGGTGACGACCTTCACGCCGATCGATTTCAGCTTGTCCTGCGACTGGTGCTCGAGCTCCATCGCTTTCGCCGGCTGCTTGCTGTTGACCTCGTCGGCCGCCGCCTGCACCCAGCCCTGCTGTTCCGGCGTCAGACTGTTCCACAGCTTGTCGGAGATCCAGACCAGCGAATTGTTGGCCTCGTGCTCGGTCATCGACAGCACCGGCGCCACTTCATAATGCTTGTTGGCGAGATAGACGTTGACGCCGTTCTCGGCGACGTCAACGACGCCGGTCTGCAGCGAGGTGTACACGCTGCCGAACGGCATGTGCACGATCTGGGCGCCATAGGCCGGGAAGGTGGTGTCCTCGGTCGGTGTCGCCTGCACGCGGACCTTCAGCCCCTTCACATCCGCAATGTTTTTGATCTCGCGCTTGGAATACATGCTGCGCAGGCCGAGGGTAGCGAGCCCGATGACGCGAGCGCCCTGCACGGTCTCCGAAATCATCGTCTTCACGGCCTTCGAAACTTCCGGATCGGCGATCGCCTTGATCAGATGCGCCTCGTTCCGGAACAGGAAATGCAACGACATCACGCCGGCCTGCGGCGAGAGCGTCGCAGCATTGGCGGATGAGGAGATGCAGAACTCGACGTCGCCGGCCTTGACGAGCTGCAGCACCTGCGGCTCCTGGCCGAGCTGGGCGCCGGGATACTGGTCGATCAGCATCGTGCCCTTTGAGAGCTCCTTCAGTTTGTCGGCAAAAATATCGCCGAGCACGCCGTAGCCGGTCGTCTTGGGCTGATCATAGGCGAAGCGATAATGCTTCACCTCCTGGGCACCGGCGGCCGTGCCGGCGAGAATGGCGAATGCGGCGAGGCCCGCGGCGAAAACCCTGTTCAAGCTCAGCATCGTCCTCCCCCTGTGATTGCCTTTTCTTTGATCATCCCATCGGCCTTGGCGGGATGTCAATCAGAGGGCGAGAACGCAGGTGCGAGATGGACGGCACTCCCCCGCTCGACATAGACAGCTGTCATCATCCGTGGAAGCGGATGATCCAGTACGCCGCGGCCCATCGGCTCAAGCACTGCCGTCTCTGGAATACTGGATGCCCGCTTTCGCGGGCATGACAATGGAATGTCTTGGCGAGCCCCTACCCCTTCCCGTCGCGGCGCATGAAGTCGAAATCGCAACCTTCATCGGCCTGCAAAATGGTCGCGTTGAAGAGATGCGCGTAGCCGCGGCCCGCCCATTTCGGCGTGCCCCGCGGCTGCAGCGCCGCACGCCGCTTGTCGAGCTCCGCAGCATCGACCAAAAGCTCGATCCGGCGGGCGGCGACGTCGAGCCGGATCATGTCGCCATTCCTCACCAGTGCCAGTGGCCCGCCCGCCGCCGATTCCGGCGTGATGTGCAGCACGATGGTGCCGAACGCGGTGCCGCTCATCCGCGCGTCGGAAATGCGCACCATGTCCTTGACGCCGGCACGCGCAAGCTGCTTCGGGATCGGCAGATAACCGGCCTCCGGCATGCCAGGGGCGCCCTTCGGCCCGGCATTGCGCAGCACCAGGACATCGTCAGCCGTCACCTCGAGCGCGGGATCGTCGACACGCGCCGTCATGTCCTCGACCGATTCGAACACGACCGCGCGGCCGGTGTGCTGCAATAATTTGGGACTCGCCGCCGATTGCTTGATGACCGCCCCGCGCGGCGCGAGATTGCCATGTAGCACGGCGAGCCCGCCCTCGGCCTTGATCGGCTTGTCTCTCGCACGGATTGCGTCCTGGCCCGGCACCTCCTCGGCCCTGGCGACGATCTCGCGCAGGGTTTCGCCCGAAATGGTGCGGGCGTCGAGATCGATCAGCTCGCCGAGCTCTGCCATCAGCTTGGGAACACCACCGGCATGATGGAAATGTTCCATGTAATGTTCGCCCGACGGTTTCAGGTCAACCAGGACTGGCACCTCGCGGCCGAGTCGGTCGAACGCATCGAGATCGATGCGGTGCGGCGAGCGGCCGGCGATCGCGGTCAGATGGATCAGGCCGTTGGTCGAGCCGCCGATCGCCTGCAACACGGTTTGCGCGTTGCGGAACGCTGACGGCGTCAGTATCTCGCTGGGCCGCGGTCCCCTCGCCTTGGCCATGGCGGCGGCAACCCGGCCGCTGGCCTCCGCCGACCGAAACCGCTCTGCATGCGGCGCCGGGATCGTGGCGCTCATCGGCAGCGACAGCCCCAGTGCTTCCGTGATGCAGGCCATCGTGGAGGCCGTGCCCATCACCATGCAGGTGCCGACCGAGGGTGCGAGGCGTCCGTTGACCGCCTCGATCTCGGCATCGTCGATCTCGCCGGCGCGATATTTTGCCCACAGCCTGCGGCAGTCGGTGCAGGCGCCCAGCACCTCGCCCTTGTGATGGCCGACCACCATCGGTCCGACCGGAATGACCACCGTCGGCAGGTCGGCGGAGACCGCGGCCATGATCTGCGCCGGCAGCGTCTTGTCGCAGCCGCCGATCACGATGACCGCGTCCATTGGCTGGGCGCGGATCATCTCCTCGGTTTCCATCGCCATCAGATTGCGCAGATACATCGAGGTCGGATAGGCAAAGCTCTCGGCAATCGAAATGGTCGGAAACACGAAGGGCATAGCGCCCGACAGCATCACGCCGCGCTTGGCCGCCTCGATGATGTCAGGGACATTGCCGTGGCAGGGATTGTAGTCGCTGAACGTGTTGGTGATCCCGACGATCGGGCGGTCCAACGCATCGTCGGAATAGCCCATCGCCTTGATGAAGGCCTTGCGCAGGAACAGCGAAAATCCGGCGTCGCCATAGCTCGTCAGTCCCTTGCGCAATCCGTCGGTCATTGCGGCCTCTTTGCTTCGCACAGTCGTTCCGGGCGACGCGAAGCGTCGAACCCGGAACCTCGAGATTCCGGGTTCGCCTCTTCGAGGCGCCCCGGAATGACATCCGTTTAACTCCAGTCGATGATCCGGCTCTTGTCGCCGTCGAACTCCATGCTGCAGAACGCGCCGCCCTGGTAGAAGTCGCCGACAGGATCCAGCTTGAGCTTTGCCTGCTCGGCCATGGCGTGCTCGCGGAAATCCTCGGCGCGCCCGGTGGGGCGATAGCCGAAATCGTAGGCGCGGTGATTGTCCCACCAGGTGCGCTCGTTATACGACGCGCCATAAAGGATTTCGAAATGGATGTCCGGGTGGTCGAGCCCGATGCGGCAGAGCTGCACCAGATCTTCCGGCTTGAGCCACATCGCAAGGCGGCGGTGATCGAGCGGCTTTTCGCCAAAGTTGCCGATCCGGATGCAGGTCACCTTCAAGCCGTGCTTGTCGGCATAGAGAGCGCCAAGAGCCTCGCCAAACACCTTGCTCACGCCATAGCGGCTGTCCGGCCGCGGCGTGACGTCGGTGCCGATGCGATGATGGCGCGGGTAGAAGCCGACCGCGTGGTTCGACGAGGCGAACACGATGCGCTTGACGCCCTTCTTCCGCGCCGCCTCGAACAGGTTGTAGCCGCCGATGATGTTGGCCTGGAGAATGGGGTCCCACGCACCTTCGACCGAATAGCCACCGAAGTGCAAAATGCCGTCGACGCCCTCGCAGATCGCCTCGACCTGTGCGAGGTCGGCGAGATCGGCCGCCTTGAATGTCTCGTTGTTGCCAAGATCGGCCGGCGCCTTGAGATCGCTGAGCATGAGATCGGGATAGATCGGCGGCAGCAGCTTGCGCAGGCTCGTTCCGATCCCCCCGGCGGCGCCGGTCATCAATATTCGTGGCATTTCGTCCCTCTTCTAAAGACCCGCAGGTTTGCGGTCGGTCGGAGGGAGTGATAGCAGACTAACCGGCGCGGAAAAACCAACGAGAACAGCAAATGTCCGATGCGAATTCCCACGACCATAGTCACTCACAAGGCTGGCGACCGGCGACCTACTACCCCGATCCCGCAATCCACGTCCTCGATGTCAGCTTCGAAAAATACTGGCTGAAGCTCTCCTGCGTGGAACGGCTCACCACCGGCCTGCGCTGGGCCGAGGGCCCGGTCTGGTTCGGCGACGGGCGCTATCTCTTGTGCAGCGACATTCCGAACCAGCGCATCATCAAATGGGAGGAGGAAACCGGCGCGGTCTCGATCTTCCGAAAACCGTCCAATTTCGCCAATGGCAACACCCGCGACCGCCAGGGTCGGCTCGTTACCTGCGAGCATGGCGGCCGCCGCGTGACGCGCACCGAATATGACGGCTCCATCACCGTGCTGATGGATTCCTTCGACGGCAAGCGGCTCAATTCGCCGAACGACGTCGTGGTGAAATCGGACGGTTCGATCTGGTTCACCGATCCGGAATTCGGCCTGCTCGGCAACTACGAGGGCTACAAGGCCGAACCCGAGATCGCGATGAACGTCTATCGTCTCGACGGGACCACCCGCGAGGCGACCATCGTCGCCGACGGCATTTTGGGGCCGAATGGGCTCGCCTTCTCGCCGGACGAAAAAATCCTCTACATCGTCGAATCG
>NZ_JAFATE010000519.1 GCF_019244115.1 Bradyrhizobium sp. | reverse complement strand
CGCGACCGCCGAGAGCGGCACCTGCGCGCCGGCGGCGCCGGGCAGATACAGCTTCGAAAGGATCGACGGATCGCGCTGATACATCGGCAGCGCCTCCAGCACCACGCGGTACTGGTTGGCCTGGCCGTAGATGGTCGAAATCTGCCGCTGCGCAAAGGAATCGTTCAGCGTGTCGGTGACACCCTGCAGGCTGACGCCGAGCTGCCCCGCGCGCTGCCGGTCGATGTCGAGCTGGGCCCGCAAGCCGCCCTCCAGGGCTTCGGACGAGACGTCGCGGAACGTGGCATCGCGGCGCAGCTCGGCGACGAGCTTTTTTGCCCATTCCGTGACCCGTGCCTGATCGGTCCCGGTCAGGGTGTACTGATATTGCGAGCGGCTCGATTGCGTGCCGATCTGCACGTCCTGCACCGGCTGGAAATAGATGGTCATGCCGGGGATCGCGGCCACTCGCTCTTTCAGCCTCGCGATCACGATGGCCACATCGTCGGCCCGATCTCCCCGCGGCTTCAGGGTCATGACGAGGCGGCCGACATTGGTGGTCGGGTTGACCGAGCCGGCGCCGATCACCGAGACGACGCTGACCACGTCAGGATCGGCCTTGATGGCGGCCGCGGCTTCGGCTTGGCGGCTCTGCATCTCGGCAAAGGAGACGTCGGCGCCCGCCTCCGTCACCGCGGTGATCGAGGCGGTGTCCTGCAACGGCAGAAAACCTTTTGGCGCGATGATGTAAAGCGCAAGCGTGGCCGCGAGCGTCACAAAAATCACGATCATGGTGGCGCGCTGGCGCGCCAGCACCCAGAGCAGGCTGGTGTGGTAGGCATCGACCGTGCGATCAATCAGACGGCTGACGGCGGCGAGCCCGGGCACCGTCCGCTCGGCGCTGACGGCACTCAGGATCCGCGAGCACATCATCGGCGTCAGCGTGAGCGAAACCACCGCCGATGTCACCACCGCAATCGTCAGGGTCAGCGCGAACTCGCGGAACATGCGGCCGACGAGGCCCGACATGAACAGCAGCGGAATGAACACCGCGATCAGCGACAGCGTCAGCGAAATCACGGTGAAGCCGATCTCGCTCGCGCCGCGCAGGGAGGCGCTCATCGCGGATTCGCCGTCTTCCATGTGCCGGACAATGTTCTCGATCATCACGATGGCGTCGTCGACGACAAAACCGGTGCCGATCGTGAGCGCCATCAGCGACAGGTTGTCGAGGCTGAAGCCGGCGAAATACATCACGCCAAAACTCGTGATCAGCGACAGCGGCAAGGCCACGCCCGCGATCAGCGTCGCGCGCAGGGAGCGCAGGAAGAGCAGCACCACCAGGGTCACCAGGACGACGCTGAGAATCAGCGTGAACTGCACGTCGTGCACCGAGGCGCGGATCGTCACCGTGCGGTCGGAAACGACCGCGAGCTTCACACCGGCTGGAATCGCCCGCTGCAGCCGTGGAATTTCGGTCAGGATCTGGCGCACCACCTCGATGACATTGGCGCCCGGCTGCCGCTGGATCTCGATGATGACGGCCGGTATGCCCTGGTACCAGCCGCCGGTACGGTCGTTCTCGAGCCCGTCGACGATGGTAGCGACATCGCCGATCGTGACGGGATTGCCGTTGCGGTAGGCGATGATGATCGGCTTATAGGCCGAGGCGTCGGCGATCTGGTCGTTGGCGGCGATGGTATAGGATTGCTGCGCGCCATCGAGCGATCCCTTGGGACCGGAGACATTGGCGCCGGCGATCGCGTTGCGCAGGTCCTCCATGCCGATGCCATAGGCTGCGAGCCGCGCGAGGTCAGCCTGCACCCGCACCGCGGGCTTCAGTCCGCCGAGCACCGAAACCCGCCCCACCCCGGAGATCTGGCTCAGCCGCTGCGCCAGAAAGGTGTCGGCGATGTCGCTCATCGCGCGCATCGAAATCGTTTCCGATGTCATCGCAAGCGTCAGCACCGGCGCATCGGCTGGATTCACCTTGGCGTAGGTCGGCGGATATGGCAGCGTTCGTGGCAGCACGCCGGCCGCGGCATTGATCGCGGCCTGCACGTCCTGCGTGGCGCCGTCGATGTCGCGGCTCAGATCGAACTGCAACGAGATCTGGCTGACCCCGAACGAACTCGTCGAATTCATCGACGACAGCGACGGGATCTGCCCGAGCTGGCGCTCGAGCGGTGCTGTTATCAGCGAGGCGATCACGTCCGGGCTCGCGCCCGGCAGCTGCGTCGTCACCTGCACCGTCGGGAAATCGACCTGCGGCAGCGCCGAGACCGGAAGCGAAAAGTAGCCCAGGACACCGCCGATCAGCAGCGCAATGCCGAGCAGCGAGGTCGCGATCGGCCGTCGGATGAAGGGTTCGGAGACGCTCATCGAAATTTTCGGGTCATGGCTGCGCCTTCGCCCCGCCGCCCGATGGCTCGCTCCCCTGTGCCGCTCCGCCAGCCCCCTTGGCGTCGCCTTCGCCCTGCGTCTGTTCCCGACGTTTGCGCCGCTCGCCCTTGCCTTGCGCGTCCTTGCCTTGCTCGTCCTTAGCCTGACCGTCCTTGCTCAAGCCGTCCTTGCTTGGCTCCTTGGCCTGTCCGTCCTTCGCCTGTCCGTCCTTCCCCTGTCCATCCTTGCCTTGCGGTCCGCGGCTGCGCTTGCGCGGGGCGAGGTCGGCCGAGGGCGTCTGGTCATCGCGCCCGATCACGACCTTCCCGCCATCGGACAGGTTGGCGAATCCGGTCGTCACCACGCGGTCGCCGACCGACAATCCGCTGCCGATCACCGCCTCGGTCTCGTTCTGCTGGGTCAGCGTGACGGGCTTTGCGGAGACGATATCGCCCTCGCCGATCACATAGCCGAACGTCCCGACCGGGCCGCGCTGCACGGCCGATGTCGGCACCACGATCGCACCGGCGATGGTTTCGACCTTGAGCCGGACATTGACGAACTGGCCCGGCCAGAGCTGGAAATTCCCATTGGGAAATTCAGCCTTGAGCTTGAGCGTGCCCGTAGTGGGATCGACCTGATTGTCGATGCCGGTCAATTTTCCGGTGTCGATCACCGTCACGCCGTCATTGCCAAAGACGTCGACGGCGAGCATCCCCTTTGCGGAAGCCTGGTTGACGCGGACGATCTGCTGCTGCGGCAGGCTGAACTGCACCGCGATCGGCTGCAGCTGCGTGATCACGACCAGACCGGTCGTGTCGGCGGCATGGATGATGTTGCCCTGGTCGACCTGGCGCAGGCCCGCGCGGCCCGACAGCGGCGCCACGATCCTGGTGTAGCTCAGCGTCGCCTGCGCGTTGTCTATGGCGGCCTGATCGGCCTTCACTTGCGCCTGGGTCTGCGCAACCGTAGCGCGTGCCGTGTCGGCCTGTTGCTTCGAGCCGGCGTTGCTGGCGGCAAGTTGTTCGTAGCGCGCGAGGTCGAGACGCTGGTTGGCGAGCAGCGCCTCGTCCTGCGCTTTCTTGGCGAGCGCCTGATCATATTGCGCCTGGTAGATTGCCGGATCGATTTCGGCCAGCACGTCGCCTTGCTTGACATCCTGTCCCTCGATGAAATTGACCGCGATCAGCTTGCCGTCGACCTGCGATCGCACGGTGACGGTGTTGAGTGCACGCACCATGCCCACGCCATCGAGATAGACCGGTACGTCCTGGATGCGCGGGCTCGCGGCCAGAACCGGAACGGGAAGATCAGGGCGTGCGTTGTTCTTGGCGGCGTTCTGCTTCTGCTGCACGGCGATCCAGGCGATATAGCCGAGGCCGCCGAGGATCAGCAGCCAGACGGTGAGCGCGACCAGGCGACGGCCAAAGCCACGCCGCTTCTTCACGGCGAGCTTGTCACCACCCGCTTTCGCGCCGTCCTTCAGATCCGGATTAAAGAGCATCGGCCGGCTTCTCCATACTCGGCTCCCAGCCTCCCCCTAGCGCCTGGTAAAGGCTCACATAAGCCAGCAGCCGGGCAAGCTCCGCCTGCCATAGCGCGTCTTCGGCCTGAAATAGTGTCAACTGGGTGTTTAGCACAGTCACAATGTCGGCCGTTCCGGCCCGCAGTTGCTGCTCGGACAATTGAAAGGCCCGGCGCGATGATGCCACCACCTCGCGCTGCAGCTTCAGCTTGATCGTGGTCTGCTTGATCGAATACAGCGCGTTGTCGACGTCGGAAAACGCCTGCACCACGGTCTTGCGGTAGGTTTGCAGCAGTTCGTCCTGCCGGGCCTTGGTGAGCTCGAAATTGCCGAGAATCCTGCCGCCATCGAAAATCGGCTGGGTTGCGCTGCCGACTAGCTGAAAGAACGCGGCATGCGGCTGGAACAGCGACACCAGTGCCGAGCTCTGATAGCCGCCCTGCCCGGTCAGCTGGATGCTCGGAAAGAACTGCGCCCGGGCGTTGCCGATATTGGCGGTGGCAGACGCAAGCTGCGCCTCCTGACGCCGGATATCGGGGCGCTGGGTCAAAAGTTCGGAAGGCAGTCCGGGCGTCACCCGCGGCGTCGCCACCCTGCCGAGCGAGCCGCCGCGAATACGCAGGCTCTCCGGCGGCCGCGACACCAGGACGGCCAGCGCATTGACGTTCTGGTCGAGCGTCTGGCGCAGCGGCGGCACCAGCGCCTTCTGGTTGGCCAGAACGCTTTCCTGCTGCGCGACGTCGAGGTCGGTCCCGGTGCCGGCCTTTTGTCGTTCGCGGATGGCATCGAGGATGCGCGAGGCGCTGGCGATATTGCGCTCGGCGGTGCGCAGCCGGTCCTGCGAGGCGAGCACCTGGAAATAGGCGTTGGCGACGCTGGTCAGCGCCGTGAGCGCGGTGACGTCGCGATCGAATCGGCTCGCCGTCGCGGTCTCCTCCGCAGCCTGCAGCGCGTCGCGATTTTGTCCCCAGAAATCGAGCTGGTAGCTCGCGCTCAGCGAGGCCGAATAGTTCACCACCTCGCGCCCGCCGATGCTAAGTCCGCTGGCGCTCGAACCCGAGGTGCGGGAGTAGGCTTCCTGACCGTTGCCGCTGAGGCTCGGGAGCAGCGCGGCTCCCGCCTGGCGGGCCTGCGCATCCGCCTGCATGAAGCGCGCGACGGCCGCGGCGACATCGAGATTAACCCTCTGGGCCTCCTCCATCAGGGCGGTCATCTCGGGCGAGCCAAAACCGCGCCACCAGTCGATCGCGGGCAGCGTGTTCGGATCGATGACGCCTGCGGATTTGTAAGCCCTGGGGATGTCGAGGGCGGGGTCCGGAATGTCCTGGGTCAGGACGCAGCCCGAACTGGCCACAACCATGCATAGCAGCGCGCCCAAGCGCGACGCGCGTTGAACACGCGCCGCGCGAGAGCGATGGTGTCCGGTCGCAACATCCGGCAGTGGCCGTCCCAATTCTTGATCCTCCGCCGGAAGAATACCCGGCCTCCTGCCCATCCCAAAGCTGACACGAATCAGAGTGGACATTTGCCATCGAATCGCCGCCGAGCGCGGGCGCCCTTGCTTCTGCGTGGCGCCGTGCTCCGTTACCTATTGTAGCGGCCCGACCCGAGCCCGGACAGCCCTCTTCCCAGAGGCTATCGATGTTTCGCCGACCGTGGCGGCAAAACATCAATGGCTGCAAAGGGCGCATTTTATCGGCCTTACCGTACATGAGCCGCCCTGGGGTGCTCGCAATCTTACCAAGATTTCATGCAGGCCGCCCCGTGCCACCGGAGCGCGAACCATCCTGTGCGTCGAATCGCCCCTGCATGCCTTGAAACCGCTTCACCCAGCTGCCGTATCTCGAAACGATTGCGCAGGCAGGGGGACGCGAATGCGGATAGCGGTGATTGGAACGGGCATTGCTGGCAATGCGGCGGCCTGGACTCTCTCCAATCGCTATCGCGTCACGGTCTATGATCGCGAGCTGCGCGCCGGCGGGCATAGCCACACGGTCGTAATCGATTATGAGGGCACGCCGCTTTCCGTCGATGTCGGCTTCATCGTGTACAACGAGGTCAACTACCCCGACCTCACGGCGCTGTTTGCGCATCTCGGCGTCGAGACCGTGGAAAGCTGCATGACCTTCGCTGTCACCGCCGACGACGGACAGTTCGAATGGAAAGGCGGCGGCAACACCTGGCTCGATACGGCCAAGGGGCTCTTTGCACAGCCCATCAATATCCTGTCCCCGTCCTATCTCTGGATGCTGCGCGACATCCTGACCTTCAACACGCAGAGTGTTGCCGACTATCGGGCGGGCCGGCTCGCCGGGTTATCGCTCGG
Source organism: Bradyrhizobium sp. (assembly GCF_019244115.1). Classification (GTDB taxonomy): domain Bacteria; phylum Pseudomonadota; class Alphaproteobacteria; order Rhizobiales; family Xanthobacteraceae; genus Bradyrhizobium. The sequence continues at coordinate 10,493 of NZ_JAFATE010000519.1, read as the reverse complement.
CGACTATTTTCGGCGCAATCATTTCTCGCCGCGCCTCTTGACCGATTATCTCGCGCCGATGGGGGCCGCGATCTGGTCCACACCGGCCAAGGAGATGCTGGACTTTCCGGCCGAGAATTTTGTCGCCTTCTTCGCCAATCATCGCCTGCTGCAATACGACCGTCCGGTGTGGCGGACGGTCAAGGGCGGAAGCCAGGCCTATGTCGAGAAACTCACGGCGGCGTTTCGTGACCGGCTTCGTCTGGGCTGTGCGGTGACATCGATCGAACGCACCTGCCACGGCGTGATCGTGCATGACAGCCATGGCCGCAGCTCCGTCTACGATCATGTGGTGCTGGCGGCTCACAGCGATCAGGCCCTCGCGATGCTCGGCGACGCCGATGAGCGCGAAAGGGACATTCTCGGCGCGATCCCCTACGCGCCGAACAGCGTCTACCTTCATCGCGACGAGCGACTGATGCCGAAGCGGCGGCGCGCCTGGGCCTCCTGGAATTTTCTGCGCCGGGAGCGCCAGGACACGCTCACAGCCACCAATGATGTCGCCATCACCTACTGGATGAACCGCCTGCAAGGTATCGATGCCGATAAGCCGCTGTTCGTCACCCTCAACCCGCCCTTCGAGCCCGAACCCGATCTGACCTTCGGAAAATTCATCTGCGATCATCCCCAGTTCAATGCAGCGGCGTTCGCAGCGCAGAAACGGCTCTCCGAGATCCAGGGCCATCGCCACACCTGGTTCTGCGGCGCCTGGACCGGATACGGCTTTCACGAGGACGGCCTCAAGTCCGCCCTTGCGGTCGCCGAAGCGCTCGGCGCGGTCGCGCCGTGGCGGCAGGTGCCGCCGGAATTGGCTGAGGCCGCGGAATAGCGATGGACCACCGCGCAGCCCGGACAATGGATGACGCCGCAACCCTCTATGTCGGCTCGGTGATGCATGCGCGGCTCAAGCCTGTGGGCCATCGCTTCAGCTACCGCGTCATGAGCCTCCTGATCGATCTCGACCGGCTCGCCGAAGCGGACCGGCAGTCGGCCCTGTTCGGCGTCAACCGGCCCGCCCTCTATAGTTTTCACGAAAAGGATCACGGCGAACGCGACGGCTCATCGCTGCGCGCCTACGCCGCCCGTTGCGCCGCCGCGCACGGCGTCGACCTGACGGGAGGCCGCGTGCGGCTGCTCTGCTATCCGCGGCTTCTCGGCTACGCGTTCAACCCGCTGTCGGTCTATTTCTGCGATCGCGCGGACGGAACACTTGCGTTGATCATCTACGAGGTCCGCAACACTTTTGGTGCGATCCACGCCTATGCGCTGCCGCTTCGCCCGACCGATATTTCGTCTGCCGGAATCCGCCAGGCGCAGGACAAGCATTTCTACGTCTCGCCATTCATTGCAATGACCATGCGCTACCATTTTCGCATTTCTCCGCCGCAGGATACGGTCAAGCTGCGCATCCTGGAAACCGATCGCGAGGGCCCGCTGCTTGCCGCCACCTTCTCCGGCCGTCGCCGCGCGTTGACTTCGGCCGGCCTGCTCAGCGCGTTCTTCGCCCTACCTCTGGTGACCTTCAAGGTCATGGCCGCGATCCACTGGGAAGCGTTGCGGCTGTGGGTCAAGGGGGTACGCCTGGTCAGGCGTCCGCAGATGCCTGCCGCAGTTGCCGCGAAGGCCGCCGGTCTCCCTGACAAATAGCGGCTACCGCGCTGCGATGACGCGATAGCTGCTTGGCGATTGGCAATTACCGCGCTTATACTTTGAGCTGGCGCCGACGGACACGTGAAGTTTGCGCTCTGGTCCAAGGGGGGGCTGTTCATCTCCACCACCACGCGGCGCTTGGACCAAGAGCCTGTCAAGCGTTGGTGGATTTCCCATGCCGAACATCATTTCGGTCACCCCCGACAACATCGAGAGCGCGCTCGCCGACCTGCCCCGTCTGGTCCGGCTGGCGCTCGGATTTGGCGCGCGCCTCCGGCGTGGAACGCTCGACGTCACGCTGCCAGACGGCCGCGTGGTCCGGCTCGGCGGGCAGGAGCCCGGCCCGGCCGCAGCCATGAAGCTCGCCAATTACGGCTTTGCCTCGCGGCTGATCAATGGCGGCGACATCGGGATCGCCGAGGCCTATCTCAACGGCGACTGGGATACGCCCGATTTGACGGAGTTCCTGCTGCTGTTCTGCGTCAATCACGAGCTGATCCAGGCCATGCTCCGCGACAAGCCGCTGGTGCGGGTCGTCCAGATGGTCCGACACTGGTTCAACCGCAACACAAGGCGGCAGGCTCGGCGCAACATTTATGCGCATTACGACATCGGCAACGCCTTCTATTCCGCCTGGCTCGATCCCAGCATGACCTATTCCTCGGCCCTGTTCGAGGAGCACACGGAAGACCTCACCGCCGCGCAGAACAACAAATATCGCAGGCTTGCGGAGGCGATCGACCTGCGGCCGGGACAGCGCGTGCTGGAGATCGGCTGTGGCTGGGGCGGTTTTGCCGAGTTCGCCGCGAAAACCTTCGGGGCCAAGGTGGTTGGGCTGACCATCAGCGAGCAGCAGCGCGACTTCGCGCAGCGGCGCATCCAGGAGGCCGGCCTCAACGACAAGGTCGAGATCCGCCTGCAGGATTATCGCGACGAGCACGAGCAATACGACCGCATCGCCTCGATCGAGATGATCGAGGCGGTCGGCGAACAATTTTGGCCGAAATATTTTTCGCAGCTGCGGGACCGGCTGCTGCCCGGAGGCCTGGCCGGCATCCAGGCCATCACCATCCAGGACAGCATGTTCCAGTCCTACCGGCGCGAGGTCGATTTCATCCAGCGCTACGTGTTTCCCGGCGGCATGCTGCCCTCGCCGCAGGTCCTGAAAGCGCTCGGCGAGCGCTTCGGGGTTCCTGTCATCCGCGAGCGGATCTTTGGGCAAGATTATGCCAAGACGCTCGCGACCTGGCGAAACAATTTTCGCGCGGCTTGGCCGAACCTGACCCCGCTCGGGTTCGATGATCGCTTCAAGCGGCTCTGGGAGTATTATCTCAGCTATTGCGAGGCAGGATTCCTTTCCGGGAACATCGATGTCCGCCAAGTGGTGTTTGCAAAGCAGCGCTGAATGAGGCGCAACTTACGCTTTCCCCGCCAATGCGCTACCGTCATTGCCGTTTGCACAGAAAACTGGCAGTTCCTGATCACATGATTATCAACAAAGACGTCGTCGAGGCGATCGGCAATACGCCCCTGATCAAGCTGAGGCACGCCTCCGAGGCGACCGGCTGCACGATCCTCGGCAAGGCCGAGTTCATGAACCCCGGCCAGTCGGTGAAAGACCGCGCCGGCAAGTGGATGATTTTGGAAGCTGAGAAGCGCGGCGATCTCAGGCCGGGCGGCCTGGTGGTCGAATCCACGGCCGGCAATACCGGCATCGGGCTTGCTGTCGTCGCCAGCGCACGCGGCTATCGCACCCTCATTCTAATTCCGGAAACGCAGAGCCAGGAAAAGAAAGACATGCTGCGGCTGTGCGGCGCCGAACTCGTCGAGGTGCCGGCGCTGCCCTATTCCAATCCGAATAACTACCAGCATGTCGGGCGCAGGCTCGCCGATCAACTGCGCAAGAGCGAGCCGAACGGGGTCCTGTTCGCCGACCAGTGGAACAATCTCGACAATGCGAAGGCGCATTACGAATCCACCGGCCCCGAGATTTGGGAGCAGACCGGCGGCAAGGTGGACGGCTTCATCTGCTCGGTCGGCACCGGCGGCACGCTTGCCGGCACCAGCCGGTACCTAAAGGAGAAGAACAAGAACATTGCGACCGCCTGCGCCGATCCGCACGGCTTTGGGATGTATGAATTGTTCAAGCATGGCCAGGTCAAATCGACGCCCGGAGATTCAATCACGGAAGGTATCGGGCTTGGCCGGGTAACACCCGTCATCGAGACCGCCAAGGTCGACCACGCTTTCCTGATCTCGGACGAGGAAGCGGTAACGGTGATCTACGAGCTGCTCGAGCATGAGGGCCTGTGCCTCGGCGGCTCGACCGGCATCAATGTCGCCGGCGCGATCCGTCTTGCCAAACAGCTTGGACCCGGCAAGACCATCGTGACGATCCTGGCCGACTCCGGCAACCGCTATCAGTCAAAACTGTTCAATCCCGACTTCATGCGCTCGAAGAATCTTCCGGTGCCGGAATGGCTGGAGAGGCGCAGCAAGATCGACGTGCCGTTCGAATAAGCGAGGCTGCCTAGGGTGGGCAAAGCGAAGCGTGCCCACCGCCTTTTTGGCCGCGCAATAGATGGCCGGCACGGCGCGAAAAAGCGCTTTTGCCCACCCTATAGATTTCGCACTAGTCTAGTGGCGCAAAATCTGGCTCAGGAAGAGCTTGGTCCGCGCGTGCTGCGGATTGGCAAAAAACTCGGCCGGCGTGTTGGACTCGATGATCTGTCCGGCATCCATGAACACGACGCGGTTGGCGACTTCGCGCGCAAACCCCATCTCGTGGGTGACGACCAGCATGGTCATGCCCTCCTTGGCGAGGTCGACCATCGTGTCGAGCACCTCCTTGACCATTTCCGGATCGAGCGCCGAGGTCGGCTCGTCGAACAGCATCACTTTGGGGTTCATCGTGAGCGCCCGTGCGATCGCAACGCGCTGCTGCTGGCCGCCCGACATCTGGCCTGGATATTTGCTCGCCTGATGCGGGATCTTGACCCGCTCCAGAAATTTCATCGCGGTGGCTTCGGCTTCCTTCTGCGGGATGTGGCGCACCCAGATCGGCGCCAGCGTGCAGTTCTCCAGCACGGTCAGATGCGGGAACAGGTTAAAGCTCTGGAACACCATGCCAACCTCGCGCCGGACTTCGTCGATCCGCCTTAAGTTCGGGCCGAGCTCGATATTGTCGACCACGATCGCGCCTTCCTGGAATTCCTCCAGCGCATTGATGCAGCGGATCAGGGTCGATTTGCCCGAGCCCGAGGGCCCGCAGATCACGATGCGCTCCCCCTTCTCGACGGCGAGATTGATGTCGCGCAGGACGTGAAAGTCACCGTACCACTTGTTCAAGCCTGCGATATTGACGATCGATGTATCGGTCATGGTCCGTACTCAATTGCGCCGGTGTGCGTTGAGGCGGTGCTCGACGAACAGCGAATAGCGCGACATGCCAAAGCAGAAGGCGAAATAGATCAGCCCGGTAAAGGCGAAGCCGGTGAAGAGGGTGTTCGGCACCGACCAGGTCGGGTCGGAGAACGAGGCGCGCAGGCTGCCGAGCAGGTCGAACAGTGCGACGATCGAGACCAGCGTCGTGTCCTTGAACAGCGCGATAAAACTGTTGACGAGGCCGGGAATGACATGGCGAAGCGCCTGCGGCAGCACGATCAGCGCCGTCATCTTCCACCAGGACAGCCCGAGCGCGCTCGCCGCCTCGCCTTGCCCGCGCGGGATGGCCTGCAGACCGCCCCTGACCACCTCGGCCTGATAGGCGCCGGCAAACAGCGCGGTGCCGATCACCGCCCGCAACAAGCCGTCCACGGTGACGTTGCCGGGCAGGAACAGCGGCAGCATGTAGGTCGCGAAGAACAGCACCGTGATCAGCGGCACGCCGCGCCAAAACTCGATGAAAGTGATGGAGAAGATGCGGATCAGCGGGATGGTCGAGCGCCGCCCCAGCGCCAGCGCAATGCCGATCGGCATCGATGCCACGATCCCGGTCACGGACACCACGAGCGTCACCAAAAGGCCGCCCCATTGCCTGGTGTCGACGATCGGCAGCCCGCCATGGTCGAGCCCCATCACGGCGATCACCACCGCGATACCGGCAAAGGTCAAGAGCGTCGCCATCAGCGAACGAAAGCCGGTGCGCAGGCCTCCGGCGAGATAGATGACCAGCACCGAGACGATCAGCGCGGTGATCGCAAGATCAGCCCAGACCGGACGGCTAGAGTCCTGAATCTGACGGTTCAGCCAGGCCAGCGGCGAGACCACATACGCGACCGCAGTTCCGATCAGGGCAATCAACTTGCCCAGCGCCCACAACAGCGAGCCGGTGAGCGGGACAGAAGCGCTCGCGCGCATCAGCCCGTCACCGGCGCCGCCGATCGAGTCCGCGAGCGACGTGAGCACGGACGTCGTCCAGTTCACGCCGAAGCCGCGCAAGCCGCTGCCATAGAGCAGGAAGAACGCGACCACTGGAAAAGCCAGGAAAAATAGGCCGGCATTGAGACCCTTTGCTGGCAGCCGTGGGACCAGCAGCGGAATCAGCAGCACGGCCCCGAGCGCGAAGGTCAGGTTGACGCGCCAGCGCTGGTTTTCCGGATAGAAGCCGTAGATGTATTGCGTGAACTTGGCCTGGATCATCGGCCAGCACGCGCCGACCGGATGGCCTGCGGTCTCGGCCAGGCAGGCGCTGCGGTCGGCGCCGTGCCAGACCGCGTCGATCAGGAGAAAACGTAGCGCCGGAACGAAGGTGAACCAGATCAGCAGCGCGCCGACGATCGTAAGCAGAATGTTGGTCGGCGAATTGAACAGGCGGGTGCGCAGGAAGCCGACGACCCCCGTCGTCTTCACCGGGGCCGGCTTCTCGGGAACGAGTTCGTTGCGGACGAAGGCGACCTTGCTCATGCGCCGAGACTCCGGCCGAGCCGCCACCCATAAAAACTCATGACCGCGCTGGTGACCAGCGAAAGCAGGAGATAGACCCCCATGGTCATGGCGAGAATCTCGATCGCCTGCCCGGTCTGGCTGAGCGCCGTGCCGGCAAACACCGAGAACAGGTCCGGGTAGCCGATCGAAACCGCAAGCGAGGAGTTCTTTGTCAGGTTGAGATACTGGTTGGTCAAAGGCGGCAGGATGACCCTGAGCGCCTGCGGCACCACGATCAGGCGCAGCACCGATCCGCGCGAAAGCCCGAGCGAGAGGCCGGCCTCCATCTGTCCCCTGTGCACGGACAGGATGCCGGCCCGCACGATTTCGGCAATGAAGGCGGCAGTATAGGTCGACAGCGCCACCAGCAGCGCCACGAGTTCGGGAATGACCCGCGTGCCCCCCGAAAAATTGAACCCTTTGAGCACCGGGACTTCGAGGCTGAACGGTGCGCCGAACATCAGGGCTGCAATCAGCGGCAGGCCGATCAGGAGGCCAATGACATAGGGCCAGATCGTAATCGCACGGCCCTTCTCGAACAGCAGCCGTCGCGTGAAATAACGCAATCCGAACGCGACCACGATGGCCGCGACAAGGGCGACCACGACCGGCGCGAGGCCCGCTTCGGGAATCAGCCTTGGAATGACCAGGCCGCGATTGCTCAGATAGCTGCCGAACACCGCGATGCTCTGCCGCGGTCCCGGCAGCGCGCCGAGCACCGCGAGGTACCAGAACAGCAGCTGGAACAGCAGCGGCAGGTTGCGGATCAACTCGACATAGCCTCCGGCGATCCGCGACACCAGCCAGTTCGGCGACAGCCGGCCCAGCGCGACGATGAAGCCGATCACGGTAGCAAAGAAGATGCCGATGACCGATACCAGAATCGTGTTGAGCAGGCCGACCAGGAAGACCCAGGCGTAGCTGTCCGAGCCGGTGTAAGGAACGAGGCTTTGGCTGACGTCAAAGCCCGCATTGTTGCGCAGGAAACCGAAGCCGGAGATGATCCGCTGCGTCTCCAGGTTGGCCCGTGCATTGGCCACGATCTCGTAAGCGATCCAGATCAGGACCGCGGCGAACAGCACCTGCAGGGCAAGACCGCTCCAGCCGGAGCGCCCGCCGAGCGCGCGCTTCAGCCGAAAGACGAACTGCGGCGGTGGCTTGCGGGGGCCGGTGGTCATAACCTGGAGCCGCTATATCGGATCAGCGGATCGGCGGCGCGTACTGGATACCGCCCTTGTTCCAGAGCTGGTTCAACCCGCGGGCAATCTGGAGCTTGGAGCCAGTGCCGACATTGCGATCGAAGGACTCGCCGTAATTGCCGACCGCCTTGATGATCCGGTAGAACCAGTCCTTGGTGAGGCCGAGCTGCTCGCCGAGATTGCCGTCGGTGCCGAAGGCGCGCTTCAGGTCCGGCTTGTCCGATTTCGCCATCTCGTCGACGTTGGCCTGGGTCACGCCCATTTCCTCAGCATCGACCATCGCAAACAGCACCCATTTGACGATATCGAACCACTGGTCGTCGCCATGGCGCACCATCGGCCCCAGCGGCTCTTTCGAGATCACTTCGGGCAGCACCACATGGTCGGCCGGGTTGGCAAGCTTCAGCCGCTCGGCGTAAAGCTGCGAGACATCGGAGGTGAAGACGTCGCAGCGGCCGGATTCATAGGCCTTGACGGTCTCGTCCTGGCCGGCGAAGGCGATCACCTCGTACTTCATGTTGTTGCCCTTGAAGTAGTCGGCGAGGTTCTGTTCGGTCGTGGTGCCGGTCTGCACGCAGACTGAGGCGCTGTTGAGCTCCAGCGCGGAGTTGACCTTCAGCGACTTCTTCACCAGAAAGCCCTGCCCGTCATAATAGGTCACGCCGGTAAAATTAGCGCCCAGCGAGGTATCGCGCGACAATGTCCAGGTCGTATTGCGCGACAGCACATCGATCTCGCCCGATTGCAGCGCCGTGAAGCGATCCTTCGCCGACAGCGGCACGAACTTGATCTTGCTCGGATCGTTGAAGATGGCCGCGGCCAGCGCCCGGCAGATGTCGACGTCAAGCCCGGTCCAGTTGCCCTTGTCGTCCGGATTGGAAAAGCCAGGCAGGCCCGTACTCACCCCGCAGGACAGCTGTCCACGGTCCTTGACCGTCTTGAGGGTTTCCGCGGTCGCGGCTTGCGACGCGAAGCCGGCGGCAACGGCGAGAGTGAAAAACAAAGATACGCGTTTCATGGGCATGGCCTTTCGAGGGTCTGCTTTTGAGGTCGACTTTCTGGGATCGTCCTGGGAACGTTCATGTGTCGTTTCACATGTCGAGGCGCTTGCCGGCGATCCCCTTCAGGTTGCGAAAAGATCGCACAACCCGCAAGCAGTGGATCGGAGGTCGCGGCAAGCCCCTCAACATGCGGCGACTTAAGAGTTCGGCCGCATCACAGAACGACTGGCCGGCCGGGTCAAGGGGTTGACGGCCCTCTTCTGTGGCTTGTTATTAACGGACGCCCCCCGTCAGCCGCTTGTTGTGGCAACGACAAGCTTTGAAAACGACAAACGCATGGATTCCTCCGACAATTCCGACGCGCCCTCCCCGCAAAGCGCCGAAACCAGCCTGGTGACCGCCGGCCGCGACACGAAGGCGCAGAAGGGTTTTGTCAATCCGCCTGTTGTCCATGGGTCCACGGTGCTCTACCCGACGGCGGAGGACCTCCACGCCCATCGCAGCGAGTACCAGTATGGCCGGCATGGTACGCCGACCACCAGGGCGCTGCAGGAAACGCTGATGGCGCTCGAAGGGCCGCAATGCGCGGGCGTCGGGCTCGCGCCATCGGGGCTCGCCGCCATTTCGACGGCCCTCCTCGCGGTTCTCAGGGCCGGCGATCACCTCCTGGTCAGCGACAGCGTCTACCAGCCGACCCGCCGTTTTTGTAATGGCCTCCTGACCCGCTATGGCGTCGAGATTACCTATTTCGACCCGCTGGCCGGCATCGACATCCAAACGCTGTTCAAGGCGAACACCCGCGCAGTGCTGGTGGAGGCGCCAGGCTCGCAGTCCTTCGAAATGGCGGACATTCCGGCCATCGCGGCGGTCGCGCACGCCCATGGGGCGCTCGTCATCGACGACAACACCTGGGCGACTCCGCTCTATCACCGCTCCCTCGAACAGGGCGTCGACATCAGCCTGCAGGCCGCGACCAAATATATCGGCGGCCACTCCGATATCATGTTCGGAACCATTTCGGCCAACGCCACAGCCTGGCCCGTCATTTCGGAAACCATCCGCCTGCTCGGGATCTGCGCCGGTCCCGACGATGTCTTCCTGGCGCTGCGCGGTCTGCGCACGCTCGCGGTGCGGCTTGCACAGCACTATCGTTCGGGGTTGGAGATCGCGCGGTGGCTGCAGGGCCGTCCCGAAGTTGCGCGGGTGCTGCACCCGGCGCTGGAGAGCGATCCGGGGCACGCGATCTGGCGGCGCGATTTCACCGGCGCGTCCGGCCTCTTCAGCATCGTGCTGAAACCGCGGCCTCAGACGGCTGTCGATGCCATGCTCAACAGTCTCAAACTGTTCGGCATGGGCTTTTCCTGGGGCGGTTTTGAAAGCCTGATCATCCCGTTCGACTGTTCGAGCTATCGGACCGCGACGCGATGGAATCCGGGCGGGCCGACCTTGCGGCTTCACATCGGGCTCGAGGCTGCCGACGATCTCAAAGCTGATCTCGATCGCGGCTTTGCGGCGCTGAATGCGGCGTGAACTGCCGACTTGATCCGGAAGCGATGTCGCGGACAACATCAGCTCGCAGGCAAAAGCGCCTTCAGCCGAGCCACTCCGTGCTTTTCGGCGGGCTGGCTCGGCTCATTTCACTGCTTCGCCGACGACTGCCAGCCGTTGATCATGATGA
>NZ_JAFATE010000500.1 GCF_019244115.1 Bradyrhizobium sp. | reverse complement strand
CTTCTCGTCGACTATGGCGATGCCGACCAGTTTCTGACCGAACAACTCAAACCGGAACTGCTGCAGGCAGCTTGCGAGACCGCAAAAATTCCGCTCACCCTGCGCCGGCAACAAGGCTACGACCACAGCTATTATTTCATCTCCACCTTCATGAGCGATCATCTCGCCTGGCACGCGGCGCGCCTCAAGGGCTGAGTTTGCGCCTATCGCTTCAAGGCACTCCCCTGTCGTCCTGGCCGGGCTTGTCCCGGCCATCCATGTCTCTGACGAAATAAGGAAAGAAAGAGGTGGATGCCCAGCACCGGTCTACGCCTTTGGCTTCGACCCGGCACGGCAGCTCGGCGCGCCGAAGCTCTTGAGCGAAGGCGGCAAGGCCGGGCATGACGAGTTGTCAAAAGCAACGCACATACCGACAAAAGTGGGGTTGCAAGCGCGTATGAATTGGTCATGCTCGCAAAGTAAGCGCGCCCCGATGACCGCGGCGCGACTGAAAAAAGAAAGTTTTGGGAGAGGACATGATCCGATGGTTGATCGGTGCGATCGGCTTGACCGCCGTGGCGAGCCATGCCTTCGCGGCCGATCCGATCGAGATCCACATCGGCTATCTGCGTCTTGCCGGCGCCAAATCGACACTATCATTGGTGGAGCAGCCGGCCGAGAGTGACGGTGTCGCCGGTGCCCAGCTCGCCATCGACGACAACAACACGACAGGCAAATTCCTGAACCAGCATTTCACGCTGGAGGAACTGCGCCTGAAGGCGGGGGACGATGCGGCCAAGGCGGCGACGACGCTCGCCGAGCGCAACGGCTTCATCATCGCCGATCTGCCCGCCGACGTGCTGCTCAAGGCGGCCGATGCGCTGCGCGATCGCGGAACCGTGATCTTCAACGTCGGCGCGACCGACGACCGCCTGCGCGAGGAGGATTGCCGCGCCGACGTCATTCATGTCGCGCCGACCCGCTCGATGCTTGCCGACGCCCTCGGGCAGTACCTGGTGTGGAAGCAATGGAAGCGCTGGCTGCTGGTGACCGGCTCGCATGACAATGACAGGCTGTTTGCCGCGGCGCTGAAGCGCACAGCAACGCGGTTCGGCGCAAAGATCGTCGACGAGCGCACTTTCGAGGACACCGGCGGCGCGCGTCGCACCGACAGCGGCGTCGCGCTGATCCAGCGCCAGATCCCGGTGTTCACGCAGCAGGCCCCGGCCTACGACGTCCTGGTTGCCGCCGACGAGAGCGAGGTGTTTGCGAACTATCTGCCCTACAGGACCTGGGACCCGCGGCCAGTCGCCGGCTCGGCGGGCCTCGAGCCGAAGAGCTGGGACGCGTCGCAGGATCAATGGGGCGCGACCCAGTTGCAGAACCGCTTTCTGAAACTGAACGCGCGGCACATGACCGCGCTCGACATGCAGGCCTGGACCGCCGCGCGGATGATCGGCGAGGCCGCCTCGCGCACCAGCTCCGACGATCCAAAAGCGATTTTCGGCTTCCTCAGAGGACCTGATTTCTCGGTTGCCGCGTTTAAGGGCACGCGGCTGACACTGCGCGACTGGAATCTGCAGCTTCGCCAGCCGATCCTGCTGGTCGACGGACGCATGGTGGTCTCGGTTTCGCCGCAGGAGGGCTTTTTGCATCAGGCGTCGGAACTCGATACGCTCGGCGTCGATCGCCCGGAAACCAAATGCAAGCTGCATTGATGACGGAGAACGCGCGCATGTGGCGTCGCTACCTGCTTTCCGGACTTGCACTCGGGCTCCTCTCGGCGGTGCCCGCGCGTGCCTATGTCGCCTATGTGTCGAATGAGAAGGGCAACACGGTCTCCGTCATCGACACCGACAGCTGGACCGTGACCAACACCATCAAGGTCGGGCAGCGGCCGCGCGGCATCGAGTACACGCGCGACGGCAAGTTCGTGATGGTCGCGGTCGGCGACGACGATACCATTCAGGTGATCGATACCAAGACCCAGCAGGTGACTGACACCCTGCCCTCCGGACCCGACCCGGAACTGTTCACGCAGGACACCACGGGCAAGGTGCTTTACGTCGCCAACGAGAACGACAACACGGTGACGGTGATCGACCTGGAGAAGCGGGCGAGGCTCGGCGACATCCAGGTGGGCGTCGAGCCCGAGGGCATGGCGATCAGCCCGGACGACAGGGTTTTGATCAACACGTCCGAAACCACCAACATGGCGCATTTCATCGATACGAGCTCGCGCCAGGTCGTCGCCAGCGTGCTGGTCGACTCGCGGCCGCGTTTCGCCGCATTCAAGCCGGACGGCTCCGAGTTGTGGGTGTCCTCCGAGATCGGCGGCACGGTGTCGATCATTGATCCGCAAAAGCATGCCGTGACGGGCAAGATCGAGTTTGCGATCCCGGGCCTGCGCAAGGAGGCGATCCAGCCGGTCGGCATCAACATGACCAGGGACGGCAAGACCGTTTTCGTCGCGCTTGGTCCCGCCAACCGCATCGCGGTGGTCGACGGTGCGAGCCACGCGGTGACAAAATATCTCCTGGTCGGCCAGCGGGTCTGGCACATGGCGTTCACGCCGGATGGCAAATACCTGCTCTCGACCAACGGCCTCTCCAACGACGTCTCGGTGATCGATGTCGCCGCCCAGAAGGTCATCAAGACCATTCAGGTCGGCGAGCTGCCCTGGGGCATTGCGATGCAGCCATGACAGAGACCGCCACGCCCACGATCGCTCCGACGCCGCCGGCTTCCTGCCCGCAACAGGCGGAGCATGCGCAGACGCCGGCGCTGTCGATCGAGGGGGTGAACCATGCCTATGGGGCGCGGCGCGCGCTGATCGATGTGAGCTTTGCCGTCGCGCCGGCCAGTTTCACCGCCCTGCTGGGCCTGAACGGCGCCGGCAAGAGCACGCTTTTCTCGCTGGTGACGCGACTGTTCGGCATCCAGAGGGGACATATCTCGATCTTCGGCCACGACATTGGCGCCGCACCGAGCGAAGCGTTGCGGCTGCTCGGCGTCGTGTTCCAGCCGCGCACGCTCGACCTCGATCTCTCGGTCCGGCAAAACCTGCTCTATCACGCTGCCCTTCATGGCATCGCCCGGCGCGAGGCGGACGCGCGCAGCCGCGAGGTGCTCGCGCGTATTGCACTCTCCGACCGCGCCGGCAGCAAGGTGCGCGATCTCTCCGGCGGGCAGATGCGACGGCTCGAGATTGCGCGCGCGCTGCTGCACCGGCCGCGCCTGCTCTTGCTCGACGAGGCGACGGTGGGGCTTGACGTCAAGGCGCGCGCCGACATCCTGCGTCACGTCAGGGACCTCGTCTCCGAACAGGGCATCGGCGTGTTGTGGGCGACGCATCTGTTCGACGAGATCTTAGCCACCGACGACCTCGTGGTGCTGCATGAGGGGCGCGTGCTGGCGCGCGGGGAGGTCGCGCGCGTCGTCGCCGATGCCGGCGCGGTGGATGTCAACGGCGCATTCGCGACACTGACTGTGGCGACGGAAAGATCCCGGAGTGCCGCGCCATGAGCGTCACCACCGCGGGACCTGCGCAATCAGGCTTTTCGTTCGGCGAATATCTGACCTGCCTGAACGGCATCGTATGGCGGGAAGCCCTGCGCTTCCTGCATCAGCGCGAGCGCTTCGTCTCGGCGCTGGTGCGGCCCCTGGTATGGCTGTTCATCTTTGCCGCGGGTTTTCGCCAGGTGCTGGGCATCTCGATCATCCCGCCCTATGAGACCTACATCCTCTACGAGGTCTATATCGCGCCGGGGCTGATGGCCATGATCCAGCTCTTCAACGGCATGCAGTCGTCGCTCTCGATGGTCTATGACCGCGAGATGGGCAACATGCGCACGCTGCTCGTCAGCCCGCTGCCGCGCTGGTATCTGTTGTTCTGCAAGCTGCTCGCGGGCACCGCGGTGTCGCTGCTCCAGGTCTACGCCTTCCTGCTGATCGCCTGGTTCTGGGACATCGCGCCGCCGCCGATCGGCTATCTCACGGTGTTGCCCGCGCTGGTCCTGTCGGGGTTGATGCTCGGCGCGCTCGGCATGCTGATCTCATCCGGGATCAAGCAGCTGGAAAACTTCGCCGGCGTGATGAACTTCGTGATCTTCCCGATGTTCTTTGCCTCATCGGCGCTCTACCCGCTCTGGCGCGTGCAGGAGGGCAGCCCGATGCTCTATTATGTCTGCGACTTCAACCCGTTCACGCATGCGGTGGAGCTGGTCCGCTTCGCGCTCTATGGCAAGATGAACTGGGTCTCGCTCGCGGTCGTCGTCGGCTGCACATTGGTGTTCATGATCGGCGCGATCTATGCCTACGATCCGTCGCGGGGCTTCAGCCGACGCGGCCCCGCGGGAGGCGAAACATGAACTGGCGAATGACGGTCGCGGCACTGTGCGCGCTGGCCGCATCGTCGGCGCAGTGTTTTGCTGCGGACCCGCGTTATCCCGACTGGCCATGCACCCAGGCCAAGGTGCCGGAAATATCGCTGGCCGCGGTGTGGGCCGGCCCGCCGCTCGATGACGCGTCGGCGAAATGGAAGGATGACGCCAAGATCAGCGCGCTCGTGACCAAGCTTGCCGCACGCAAAACCCCGCTCGACGAGGCCGAGAAGAGCATTACCGACTTCCTGGCCGCCTCGTCCGACAAGAGCATGGCGGGCAAGCTGCTGTTCGCGGGCCTGTTCGATACGCTCAATGCGCAGCGCTTCCAGGTCATGAATGGTCTCGAGCGCGTCACGCGCAAGCAGCGCGAGGCCGCCGACAAGATCCGCGCCGATACCATCGCGCTGCAGGGACTGCAGGGCGAAACGACACCCGATCAGCAAAAGCTCGACGAGCTTTCCAATACCTTGCTCTGGGAGACGCGCATCTTCGAGGACCGCCGGCGCGTGGTCAAGTTCGTCTGCGAGGTGCCGACCGCGATCGACCAGCGCCTGTTCGCGCTCGGCCGTATCATCCAGCAGGAGATCGAGTAGAGACTGCGATCCCGCACGCATCACAAATCTGTGTGCCGGACATCTTGCGTTCCCGCGGAACTGAAATCATCCTCCAGAGCTTGACGTAGACAACCTCGAATCGGGGGAGGCCGCGATGAAAGCAGCGAAGATCGTGTGGGCAGGCTTTTTGACAGGTCTTGGGGCCGCGACCCTGTTGATGTCGGCGGCTTCCGCCGAACAAAGCATGTCAGGCATGATTACCAAAATCGACCGGCTGAACGGCACGGTCGCGATCCAGCAAATTCAGAACGGCACCGTCGGGGCGAACACGGGCGGCGCCACCGAATTCAAGGTCCAGGATCAGGGCGCGCTCGAGAGCGTGCATGCTGGCGACCGGGTGACCTACGCCATCGGAGACGACGCCAAGACCATCACTAAGCTGCAGAAGCAGTAGCGGTCACCACACATCTGCGCGAAGACGCGCTTCGCGCTTTTGCCCGGCCATGACGAACTGGAAAGATCGGCGCCTGCATCCATTGAGACCAGAGTCTATTGCTCGCCGTCCGGTCTCGGCTCCGGCTGCGACTCAGCGAGCGGCAGGTTGGCGCGGGCCCAGCCGTCCGTTCCCTCC
>NZ_JAFATE010000302.1 GCF_019244115.1 Bradyrhizobium sp. | reverse complement strand
ACCGGCAAGTCCAGCCTCAACATCACCGGCGTCACCTTCAACTCCACAGGCCTCGGCCTGGCGGCGCTAACCAGCGGTGTCGACTTCATCGACAACGCGGCGACCAACAAGGTGTTGTCGAATCTGAACGCGGCCTCGAGCACGCTGCGCTCCGAGGCGTCTTCGCTCGGTTCGAACCTGTCGATCGTGCAGGTGCGTCAGGACTTCAATAAGAGCCTGATCAACGTGCTGCAGACCGGTTCGTCCAACTTGACGCTGGCCGACACCAACGAGGAGGCCGCCAACAGCCAGGCGCTGTCGACCCGCCAGTCGATCGCGGTCTCCGCGCTGTCGCTCGCCAACCAGTCGCAGCAGAGCGTTCTGCAGCTCCTGCGCTGATAATAAAGACAGGGCCTGAGACAATCTGGCGGCGGGGCTTTTGCCCCGCCGTTTTTCTTGCGCGGCTACCGCCAAGTCTCCCGACAGTATTCAGCATGAGGTATAATGATAGTCATTCAGGTAAAATCATAATCCATGTAGGTAAAATGATGACTAAGAAGGTAAAATAATAATGTGATTGCCGTGCACGTCAAGATTAGCAAAGCATTCATCATAGGATTTAAGCTGGTATTAACCTTAATTTAAAGGACACCTCCTACAACTGGACCAAAGTCCGGTTCAGGTCAGCGCGTTCCCGATTCGTCGCTGGCTTCGTGCAATAAGAGGAAGGTCCGCAAATGTCCGGTATCGTTCTTTCGGCATCAGTCCGCCAGAACCTGCTGTCGCTGCAGTCGACGGCCGATTTGTTGGCGACGACGCAAGGGCGCCTCTCGACGGGCAAGAAGGTCAACTCGGCCCTCGACAATCCGACCAACTTCTTCACCGCGCAGGGGCTGGACAATCGGGCCAGCGACATCTCAAACCTGCTCGACGGCATCAACAACGGCGTGCAGATCCTGCAGGCCGCCAACACCGGCATCACCTCGCTGCAGAAACTGATCGACTCGGCGAAATCGATCGCCAACCAGGCGCTGCAGACCACGGTGGGCTACTCGACCAAATCGAACGTCCAGACCACGGTGCCCGGCGCCACCGCCGCTGACTTGCGCGGCACGACGTCCTACGCCAGCGCGACCGCCTCCAGCAACGTGCTCTACAGCGGCGCGGCCGGCGGTGTGACACCGGCGACCTCCGCCAAGACGCTGGGTGGCACCTCGGGCCTGTTCACGCTGAACAACGTGAGCGACAACTCGGCGACTTCGGTCGCAATCACGACGGCGACCAAGATCTATGGCGCAAGCGCCGCGCTGACCACGTCGGGCGCCACCAAGTTCGCCGACGGCGACGTCTTCACCATCAACGGCAAGACCGTGACCGTGAAGGCGGCCACGACTCCGACCACCGCCAGCGTAGCCGCCGGCGGCGCCGGCCTCACCGGCAATGTCGTCACTGACGGCGCGGGCAACTCCACGGTCTACCTCAACGCCAACACCACGGTCGGTGACTTTCTCACCGCCTTCGACTTTGCAAGCGGCGTCAAGCTTGCTTCGCTCTCGGGCGGCGTCGCCACGGTGTCAACGGCCGCGGGCCAGACCCCTTCGACGATCAGTGTCGGCGGCGCAATTCAGTTGCAGAGTACCACCGGCCAGGATCTTACATTGACGGGCAAGGCCGATGATCTCGCAGCGCTCGGTCTGACCAACTCGACAGGGGGCGGCAATGCGACCGTGCAGGCATTCCGCACCACGAGTACCAACAGCCTCAGCGCCCTGATCCAGGCGGGTTCGACGCTGAACGTCGACGGCCACATCATCACCTTCAAGGATGCCGCGACGCCGGCCTCGGCGGCGGTGCCCACCGGCTCCGGCGTTTCCGGCAACGTCGTCACCGACGGCAGCGGCAACTCGACCGTCTACCTGCAGGGCGCGACCCTGTCGGACGTGCTCAACGCGATCGACCTCGCGACCGGCGTGCAGACCGCGACCATCACCAACGGCGCGGCGGGGCTTGCGACGGCAACCGGCCAGGTCAACTCCTCGGTCAATGTTTCCGGTCAGCTCAAGATCTCGACCGGGATCAATGCCGATCTGTCGATCACCGGCACCGGTAATGCGCTGTCGGTGCTCGGGCTTGCGGGCAACACCGGAAACGCGACGGCCTTCACGGCTGCGCGTACCTCCGGGGTCGGCGGCATCAGCGGCAAGACGCTGACCTTCACCGCCTTCAACGGCGGCACGCCGGTCAACGTCACCTTCGGCGACGGCACCAATGGCACGGTCAAGACGCTGAACCAGCTCAACGCGGCGCTGCAGGCCGACAATCTGATTGCAACCGTCGACGCCAACGGCGTGCTCACGATCACGACCTCCAACGATTACGCGTCCTCGACGCTGGGGTCCGTGGCGGCCGGCGGGGCCATCGGCGGCACGCTGACCAGCGCGCTGACGTTCACCACGCCGCAGCCGCCGGTGCAGGATCCGGTCGCCCAGGCGGCGCGCGCAGGCCTGGTCGCGCAGTACAACAACATCCTTCAGCAGATCAATACGACCTCGCAGGACGCCTCGTTCAACGGCGTGAACCTGCTCAACGGCGATACCTTGAAGCTGGTGTTCAACGAGACCGGCAAGTCGACCCTCAGCATCAACGGCGTCACGTTCAATTCGGCCGGCCTTGGTCTCAGTAACCTGGTGACGGGCGTCGACTTCATCGACAACGGTGCGACCAACAAGGTTCTGTCGGTCTTGAACGCGGCGTCGAGCACGCTGCGCTCCGAGGGATCGAGCCTGGGCTCGAACCTCTCGATCGTGGAAATCCGCCAGGACTTTTCCAAGAACCTGATCAACGTGCTGCAGACCGGCTCGTCCAACCTGACGCTCGCCGACACCAACGAGGAAGCGGCCAACAGCCAGGCCCTGTCAACCCGCCAGTCGATCGCGGTGTCCGCGCTGTCGCTGGCCAACCAGTCGCAGCAGAGCGTGCTGCAACTCCTGCGGTAAACAGACAACGAAATTTTAACGTCAACGAAGCGGCGGGGCTTTCCCCGCCGCTTTTTTGCGTTTTTTTGCTCGGTCCCCCGCTACCGGAGAACCCCGTATAAATACTTGCTTAAAGGTATGAGGCTACGTCTGGAGGTAGTGCCGTACTGCGCACGCGGTAGGGTACTACTCTGCAAGAAAGCAAACACGTTCAAGAAAGAAGGTAGCGCATGTCTGGTATCGTTCTCTCCGCGTCCGTCCGGCAAAACCTGTTGGCCCTGCAGTCCACCGCCGATCTGCTCGCCTCCACGCAAAATGCCCTTGCCACCGGCAAGAAGGTCAATTCCGCGCTCGACAATCCCACCAACTTCTTCACCGCCCAGTCGCTCGACAATCGCGCCAGCGACATCGGCAACCTGCTCGACAGTATCGGCAATGGCGTGCAGGTGCTGCAGGCCGCCAATACCGGCATTACCTCGCTGCAGAAGCTGGTCGACTCCGCGAAGTCGATCGCCAACCAGGTGCTGCAGAGCTCGGTCGGTTATTCGAGCAAGGCGAATGTCAGCGTCACCGGCACCGGCACGACCGGTACCGGCACGACGGTTGCGAGCAACCTCAATGCCGGCAAGCTCGGCGGTTCGGTCCTGACCTTCAAGACTTCGAGCGGCACGCTGGCCGTGACGATCGGTTCGACCTTCACAACCGCCAGCGGCACTGCGACCGTCAACACGCTGGACCAGCTCAACAGCGTGCTGGCGTCGAACGGCGTTGCCCTCATCGCCTCGCTGTCCTCGACGGCCGATACGCTGACCTTCACCTCGACCAACGATGCGGCGGCCCAGACCATCAGCAGCACTGGTACTGCACCGACCGGCGAGGGTGTCGACATCACCGCTACCACCGCGACGGTAGGAACGGTCAACGCCGCGGTTGCCGATCCGACCTCGCAGACCACCCGCGCCAACCTGGTCAGCCAGTACAACACAGTGATCCAGCAGATCACGACGACAGCGCAGGACTCGTCCTTCAACGGCGTCAACCTGCTGAACGGCGACAATCTGAAGCTGACCTTCAACGAAACCGGCAAGTCGAGCCTGAACATCTCGGGCGTCACCTTCAACGCAACAGGCCTCGGCCTTAGCACGTTGGCGGCGGGCACCGATTTCCTGGACAGCACCTCGGCCAACAGCATTCTCTCCAAGCTGAGCAACGCGGCGAACACGCTGCGTTCGGAAGCGTCGTCTCTCGGTTCGAACCTGTCGGTCGTGCAGATCCGTCAGGACTTCAACAAGACCCTGATCGACGTGCTGCAGACCGGCTCGTCCAATCTGACGCTGGCCGATACCAACGAGGAGGCGGCCAACAGTCAGGCGCTGTCGACCCGGCAGTCGATCGCGGTCTCGGCGCTGTCGCTCGCCAACCAGTCGCAGCAGAGCGTGTTGCAACTGCTGCGCTGATCGATAAGCAGAAGAACTTGGGTCAGTCTTGCGGCGGGGCAACAGCCCCGCCGCTTTTTTCTTCTTGGCCTTCTTGGCCGGTGTGCGCGCAACCGCCGCGTCGGAATGTCAATCCATCAAAACTTCGGATGCCCGTGATTCTACCGGACCGTATCAGTAAGCTAATCTTAAGCGGTATTCTTTACTGTCCCCGGGACCAGCCCCTAAATGCATGAATCAGCTAGGGAAACTCCCGAGGTAACGAATGTCCAATCCCGCGGCTGCAGCCTATGCGCGCGTTGCCACCACCACCGCATCGGCCCGTGATATCGAAGCGCAGACGCTCTTGAAGGCGGCCAACAAGCTGCAGGAGGCCATCAACAGTGCCGATCCGCGCAGCGAGCAGACGCGGCAGGCGCTGCTCTACAACCGCAAGCTCTGGACCATCTTCCTTAGCGAGGCGATGCGCGAGGGAAATCCGCAGCCGCTCGAAATCCGTCAGAAGATCGCCAATATCGGCGTGTTCGTGTTGACGCAGACGGCGGCGCTGCAGATCAGCCCGCAGTTCGATCACTTCCAGCCCCTGATCGACATCAACCGCAACATCGCCGCGGGTCTGTCCGGCCGCGCGTAACGGAGCCGTGTCATGGCCGACATCATGAGCCTGCTGTCCGCCTCTTATCGTTCCAACGTGCTGAACGCGGCGCAGAGCAAGAGCAAATATGTCGCGGTCGATCCAAAACTGTTCCAGGGCAGCTGGAGCGGCAAATACGCCAACGGCAAATCGTTCAGCTTCAGCATCACGGATGTGAGCGGCTACCAGGCCAAGGTCCGCTACCAGAGCGACGACGGCACGGTGAATTATCAGGATGTGCTGATCAAGGACTACGCGTTCCGCATCGGCAACACGAAATTCACCCTGACCGCAATCGGCAAGGCGCAGATCAAGAACGTGGTGACGGACCCGGCCACCGGATCGACCTATCTCGACACGGCGCAAGCGACGCTGAAATAGCCGGGCGGCTAAGCCGTCCGATCGGTCGGCAGTGCCCGGGGCGGACTGTCCTTCGTCATGTCCAGCGCATGAAAATAGGCCCGCCGGCGCAGCACCGCCTCGTCGGGATATTGCTCGACCACGGCCTCGGTCCTGCCGTTGAGCACCTGGAACACCATCGAGGCGGCATCGCGATCGAAGAAGGCCTGATGCGACACGAACTCGCTCGCCGCCTGGGCCTGAGCCTGGGCGTCGTTGCGAGCAGCCGCGCTCGGATCCCCAACCGTCACGCTCTGGCTGGCGGGTAGATCGGTGGCCACAGCCTCGCTGACGGCTTGGCTGGGCGCCTGCACGACGGGTGTGACCGCCGCGGCCCCCACTGGCCTGATGCTGAAATCCGAACTCATGGCAACCTCCTGGTGCCCCCTGAGCGACTCCTTCGCTCCTCCATGGACTATGCCCAGCAGGTCTCAACGTTTTGTTAGTAAATATGTTGAACATTCCCTCGATTAGTTCGGCTAAATTTTAATGAAATGTCACCGCTCGCGTTACAGCGACCGGCTGACCGAGATCGGCGTGATGTGGCGCGGTCCTGCCGCGGCACGGCGGCCGGCCGCGGTATAGGTGTTCGGCACGTTCCTTTGCTGCATCTCGGCATTGACGCCGCGCACGATGTTTTCCGACACCGCATGGGCGGTCGCCAGCACCGTCAGGTTGACCTGGAGCATCGCGCGAAAGGTGTCGTGATGACGATGCAGCGACGGCAGCAGTTCCGGCGCGCATCGTGACAGAACCTTCTGGTTCGCCTTCACCTCACTGACCGCCTTGACATAACGCCGCGACAGCTCCGACTTCTGCGGCCCGAGCGCCATCGCGTCCTTGAGCTTGCCGGCGCGGACCAGCTCGGTCTCGCGCTCGATGATGCCGAGCAGGGCGCTCATTGCCTCCATCAGCTCGCTTGCGAGCTGTCTGGCCGCGGCCGGCGAGGCGGGGATGGGGGCGGGGGCCGCCTGGCGTTGCGCCGATGCGTTCATGTCGGTGTCCTCATCTCGCTGGACGTCTTTGTCCGGTAGGTCTTTATCTGATAGGTCTTGGCCTGGTCGGCCTTGCTCTGTTCAGTTTTGGCCTGCTGCAGGATCAGGGTGCGAAAAACCTCGCTGGAGATCCCGACGCCGCCGGCCTTGGCAAAGTTCTTCGAATATTGCTCGGTCAGCATCGAGCGCCACACGCCGGTGCCGGGCGTGTCGCCGAACGGTCCTTCGCCCTTCAGGCCGCTGGTCATCTCCGAAAACATCGAATTGAGGAACATCGCCTCGAAATCGGTGGCAGTCGATTTCGCCTTGGCCTGCGCGGCCGGCGAGACCTTCGTCAGCGCGTCCTGCAGCTCGAGATCGGCGCGCGGCGCGATCGATGCGGTCGCGAAACTGGCGGGGACGCGCCCCTCTGCCGTGGTGATGAATCCCGACTGCATCACATCACCTCGATATCGGCTTCGATGGCGCCGGCGGCCTTGATCGCCTGCAAAATGCTGATCAGGTCGCGCGGGCCGATGCCGAGGCCGTTGAGGCCGTCGACCAGCTG
>NZ_JAFATE010000172.1 GCF_019244115.1 Bradyrhizobium sp. | reverse complement strand
GTTCATCACCAGCTCGTTGACGATGATGCCGATCGCCACCGCGCGGTCGGGATCGACCTCGATCGGCTTCGCGGTCAAGGTCAGCCGTGACATCTTGTTGCCCTCCGCCGACCTCCTGAGATCGTCGAGCAGGGACTCCAGATACAGATTCAGCAGGACGCTCTTGAAGTCGTGCGAGGTGTAGAGCCGGCGGTGTACCTGGGCGACCGCGGCGACGCGGCCCATGGCATTGGTCAGCGCCGCCTTAACGTCGTCCTGGGTGGCGGAGGCGGCCTGCAGGTGCAGCAGCGAGGCAATGATCTGCAGCGAGTTGCCGACGCGATGGTTGACTTCGCGCAGCAACACCTCCTGTTCGGCGGCGAGCGCGGCGTAACGGTCGCGCGAGGCATGCACCTCGGCCTCGGCCTCGTCGCGGGCCTTCTGCAGCTGCGCCTGCCGCAAGGCGCCGTCGGCAGCGACATGCAGCAGCGGAATGAAGGCGCCCTGCACATCCTTGACGAGGTAGTCGGCCGCGCCGGCCTTCAGCGCGGTGACCGCAACCGAGGAGTCCTGCGAGGCGGTGACGAATACGACCGGCGGTGCCCCCGGGATCGCGAGAATCTGCGTGAGCGTGTCGAGGCCGTCGAGACCCGGCATGACCTGATCGAGCGCAATGACGTCGATGCCGCCACCGCGCAGACGCTCGAGCCCCTCTTCGCCGCTGGCTGCATGGATCACCTTGAAGCCGAGCCGCGCCAGGCCGCGCTCGACGAGGCGAGCCAGCGCCGCGTCGTCATCGATGTAGAGCAGGGTGGGCGGGGCTTGGTTCATGGTTCGGTCGATGGAACCTGGATGACAGAGAAAAACAGCCCGAGCTGACGGATGGCGTTGGCGAAGCCTTCATAATTCACCGGCTTGGTGATGTAGACATTGCAACCGAGCTCGTAGCAACGCTTGATTTCGCTCGAATCGTCCGTGGTGGTGAGGACCACGACGGGCGCGCTCTTCAAAATGCTGTTTTCCTTGACCTGCCGCAGGATCTCGATCCCGGTCATGTCGGGCAGATTGAGATCGAGCAGGATCAAAAGCCCCTGTCCCTCGTGCTTTCCCGCGTCACCATCGCTGCCGAACAGGTATTTTAGCGCGTCCGCACCGGTCGCGAACGGGATGATCTCGTTGTGGATGCCGGAACGGCGAATGTTGCGCTCGATCAGGCGCGCATGCCCCTCGTCGTCCTCGATCATGATGATGGTCACGGGCACGGGCAACGTCATGCTGCTGCAGTCCGGTTGACGGTCCATTTGATCGGCAGGGTGATCGTGAAGGTGCTGCCGCTGCCAAGCTCGGAGGCGACCGACATGGTGCCGCCGAGGCGGCGCACGAGGGTGCGGACGTGGGCAAGTCCGATGCCTTGTCCGGGCCGGTCCTGGACCCCGGCACGGCGGAACAGATCGAAGATGCGCTGATGGTCTCTGGGATCGATGCCGCGGCCGTTGTCAGAGATTTCGAAAATCGCGAAGCCGAGCTTGGTTCGGCCGCGCACCACGATCTCGCCGGGGACCCCCGGCTTCAGATATTTGATCGCGTTGTCGATCAGGTTCGAAAAAATCTGTTCCAGCGCCAGACGGTCGCTCTCGATTCTGGGCAGCGCGCCGATCTGAATATGCGCTTGCGCCTGGGCCGCCTGATGCGCGTGACTGGCCACGATGCCGTCGATCATCTCGCGCATGTCGACCGCAACCGGCGAGAACTCGCGTCGCCCTTCGCGGGTCAGGCTGAGAATGGCGCTGATCAGCCGGTCCATCTTGCCGATCGAGGATTTGATGAAGGAAAGCGCCTCGACGAAATCATCCGAAAGCTGCTTGTCGGCACGTTCGAGCTGAATCTCGCCGCCGTCGGCAATCATCGGCTGTGCCGCGGCGCTCGTCTGCGCCCGGCTGAGCGCAGCGATGCGGTGGAAGATGCCGGGGTGCAATTCCTCCAACTCGCTGGTAAATCCCATAATATTCACCAAGGGCGCGCGCAAATCGTGGCTGACGATGTAGGCGAAGCGCTGGATCTCCTCATTGGCCTCGCGCAGGTCGGCCGTGCGCGCATCGACGGTTGCCTCAAGATTGAGGTTATTTTCGCGCAATTGCCTTTCCGCCCGGTCGCGGGCATGTGCGGAGCGCCGGATCAGGAACATCGAAATACCTGCCAGCAGCACGACCAGGCCCGAGCCCGTGATGGTCACAAGCGAGGCCAGCTGCTGGCTCCGGTCGGCATTGGCGGTGCGCAGCAAGAACAGCCGGTCTTCCTCCGCCCGCATGGCGTCCGTGAGATCGTGGATCGTCGTGGTCGTATCGCCAGCGGCCGCGTCGCGGACCAGGTTTGCGGCGCTCGGCAGGTCGCCCTGTTTGAAGAAGCCCACCTCCCGCTCGAACTGGTCGAGCCGCGTTGCGATCGCGGTGCGCAACTGGCGCACGTTTTCAGCCTGGATTGGATTGTCGGCGGCAAGATGCTCGAGCTTGTCGAGCTCGGGCGTGATCGCGGCCAGCGCCTGCTCGTAATCGTTGAGGAAGTCCGGGCCCATGGTCAGGAGATAGCCGCGCACACTGCTCTCGGCGCGGCGGATCTCCAAGAGCAGCGTGTTGGTCTGGTTCTCCACCTCGATCGTATGCACGACGGCGGCATTGTCGTCGCGCGCCTTGTTGACCAGCAGCACGGACGCGCTCGAGACCGCGACCAGCACCAAAAACCCCGCCGTCAACAGCAGGACCTGGCCGACGGTGCGCTCGTGAGGGGTGTCGGACGTCACTGCAATCTCATGTCGCGACGTGGGGAATGCAAGCGACCCCGAGCGGAAAATGCCCAAGCCTAAGCCCGGATCCAGGAAACTGCGAAGCAGGTTTTTCCGGAAACGGCAATGATCAAACCGCGAAAAGGTTTGCGCCGGCCCAAAAAGTTCCATTCCGGTGGCCGCCGCGCTGCTAGCCCGGCTGCTGGCCCGCCAGATACTGCTCGAGCCAATGGATATGATAGTCGCCATCGATAACAGCGGGTTCCCGGACCAGCGCGCGAAACAACGGCAGGGTGGTCTCGATCCCGTCCACGACCATCTCGTCGAGAGCACGGCGCAGCCGCATCAGGCATTCGGTCCGGGTCTTGCCATGGACGATCAGCTTGCCGACCAGCGAATCGTAATAGGGCGGGATGACGTAGCCCTGATAGACGGCGGAATCGATGCGCACGCCAAGGCCGCCCGGCGGGTGATATTGCAGGATTTTTCCGGGCGAGGGGCGGAAGGTCACGGGGTTTTCGGCATTGACCCGGCACTCGATGGCATGTCCGGTGACCGCGACCTCGTCCTGGGTGAGCGGCAGGTCGCCGCCGGCGGCGATGCGGATCTGCTCGAGGATGAGGTCGATGCCGGTGATCATCTCGGTGACGGGATGCTCGACCTGGATGCGGGTGTTCATCTCGATGAAATAGAACTCGCCGTCCTCGAACAAAAACTCCACCGTACCGACACCGAGATATTTCAGGTCCTGCATCGCCTTGGCGACCGTGGTCCCGATCTTCTTGCGCGCGGCGGGATCAAGGGCGGGCGAGGGGCTTTCCTCCCACACCTTCTGATGCCGGCGCTGCAGCGAACAGTCGCGCTCGCCGAGATGGATGGCGCCGCCACGGCCATCGCCGAGCACCTGGATCTCGATGTGGCGCGGCTTCTGCAGGTATTTTTCCAGATAGACGGAGGCGTCGCCGAACGCCGCCTTGGCCTCGTTGGCCGCGGTCGTCAGTGCCAGCGCCAGGTCGGCCTCGGTGTGTGCCACCTTCATGCCGCGCCCGCCGCCGCCGGCGGCGGCCTTCACCAGCACCGGAAAGCCGATCGCCTTGGCGATCCCCATCGCATCGTCGACATTTGCGATGGCGCCATCGGAGCCGGGCACCACGGGAATGCTGAGCCGCTTGGCGGTCTTCTTGGCTTCGATCTTGTCGCCCATCAGGCGGATGTGCTCGGCCTTTGGGCCGATGAAATGCAGGTTGTGATCGGCGAGGATTTCGGCGAAGCGGGCATTTTCCGACAGGAAACCGTAGCCCGGATGCACCGCATCGACGCCGGTGATCTCGCAGGCGGCGAGCAGCGCGGGGACGTTGAGATAGCTGTCCTTGGACGGCGGTGGGCCGATGCAGACGCTCTCGTCGGCGAGCCGCACATGCATGGCGTCGGCATCCGCGGTGGAGTGGACCGCCACCGTATTGATGCCCAGTTCCTTGCAGGCCCTGAGAATGCGGAGCGCGATCTCGCCGCGGTTGGCTATGAGGATCTTGTCAAACATGCTGTCTCAGCGAATAGGGAGTAGCGAATAGCAAATAGAAGATCCGCACTATTCGCTACTCGCTATTCGCTATTCGCTCCTATTCGATAATCACCAGCGGTTCGCCGAATTCGACCGGCTGGCCGTCCTCGACGAGGATCTGCGTCACCGTGCCGGCGCGCGGCGACGGAATCTGGTTCATCGTCTTCATCGCTTCGATGATCAGGAGCGTCTGGCCCACCGACACTTTGCTGCCGACTTCGATGAACGGCTTGGCCCCGGGCTCCGGCGCCCAATAGGCGGTGCCGACCATCGGCGAGGGCACGACGCCGGGATGTTTCGACAGATCGGCCGCGGCCGCCGAAGCTGCGGCGGGAGCCGCCGTCACGGGTGCCGCGTGCTGGATCGGCATCGGCACCGCGGCTGCGACGCTGATGTTGCGCGCGACCCGGACCCTAAGGCCGGCACGTTCGATCTCGATCTCGCTGAGACTGGTCTCGTCGAGCAGGAGCGCGAGCTCTCGGATCAGCGCGCTATCGTCGGAGGAGAATTTTGCATTTGGGCTGTCGTCTGGCTGGCGCGCCATGGTGTTGATCCGAAAACTCTCTGCTTGGATGGATTTTTGGAGGCGTCAGGCTCTTGCCTTGTCCTTCGCTTTGGCGCCGATGCGTGCCGCAAGCCCCGATATCGCGAGGCGGTAGCCGTCGATGCCGAAACCGCAAATGCTCGCAAACGCGGCGCGCGCGGTGAAGGAGTGGTGACGGAACTCCTCGCGGGCGTGGATATTGCTGATGTGAACCTCGACGGTCGGGATTTTCACACCGACCAGCGCATCGTGCAGCGCAATCGAAGTGTGCGAGTAGGCGCCCGCATTGATGATGATGCCGACGGCGCCCCTGCCGCGGGCCTCGTGGATGAGATCGATCAGTCCGCCCTCGTGGTTCGACTGCCGGCAATAGGCGGAGAGGCCGAACTCGGCCGCGGTCCGGACGCACAGGGCCTCGACATCGGACAGTGTGGCGTGGCCGTAGGTCTCGGGCTCGCGGGTCCCCAACAAGTTTAGGTTTGGACCGTTGAGGATATAGACGATCTTGTCAGCGGTCTGGTCTGGGGTGTCGGCCATCCGGGTCCCGGCAATGAGGTTAAAGGCTGATGTGGGCGCCGGTTATAGGTAACATCGGTCCCGAGGGGAAGCCTTTCCCCAGCCCGGCATGTGGCCCAAATACCTCATGCGGCTCGCAAAACGGCACGCAAAAGCTGTGAAAAGAGCCGACTTGGCGAGGCCCGGCGGCAGCGGCAGGCCGAAGCCCGACTGAAAAAAAGGCGGGCATTGCTGCCCGCCCCGGGGTTGGATCTGCCGAACGCCGTTAGGCCGGCAGGACCGCCACGATCTCGAGCGTCCGCGGATCCACCACGACGATCTCGTCGCGGACCAGGAAGAACTCGTAACCGCGCCATTCCGGATAGATCGTCACGACTTCGCTTGGCAGCGCCCGCAGGCTGACCCGCTCGCGCGGAACCTTGGTGCCGACCGAAATCGAGAAGTCGATATTGGTCACGGGAGCAACGTGCTCGTTGCGGATCACGGTGCTGATCTTGGTCCGCTGCTCGGTCGACAGCTTTGCGCCGGCGCCGGCCTGACCCGTGGTCACATTCGCGTTCGTGTTGGCGTTGCGACCTTCGGCCTTCATGTTGCTGTCGCGGCCCTCTTTGCCTTCGGCCTTCAGGTTCTTGTCCTGGCCTTCGCGGCCTTCGGCCTTCATATTCTTGTCCTGGCCCTCGCGGCCTTCGGCCTTCATGTTTTTCTCTTGGCCTTCGCGACCTTCGGCCTTCATGTTCTTGTCGCGATCTTCGCGGCCCTCGCTCCGCATGTTGCCGGCGGTCCCCTTGGTCTCGTTCTCCGAGCTCATGCCCTTCGACTTCTGGCCGGGGGCGTTCTCCTCGGCGCGCTGGCCCTTGGCCGTACCAGGCGACTTCTGCTCAGACTGAGTCGACTTCATGCCGCCGGGCGCGTTCTTCTCGGTTGCCGCGCCAGTCGATCCACCCGCGCCACCGGATGGTGCGCTCTGCTGCATCGCCGCACCGCCTTCACTCTTCGAGTTGCCCTGTGCATTCGCAGCAGGAGCTCCGGCGATCAGCGCAATAGCCGCGGCCGAGATCAAGAAACGATTGATCATACTTCCTCTCCTCACATTATCGGTTTTGCCCGGCCCGACAACGTGAGTGAGGTGGCCGTGTTCCGCAGTTGATGGCGGTTCCCGAGTGTTTGTTTTTTTCGGCATGATCGGAACAAAGCCGCCCGCCCGGACGTCATCGTCGCTTCTTCTTTCACTGCAGCCGCGTCCCGGCACAAACAAAAAATCCGGCTGCGCCGCAGCCGGATTTTCGACGTCAACTGATATGGAGGAGGGAGCTGCGCTAGCAGGTCGCCTTGCCGCAGCGCGCGATCCCGATCTTCTCCTTCAGGCCATCGAGGCCGACCGCGCCGACCACGATCTGCTTGCCGATCACATAGCTTGGCGTGCCATTCATGCCCATGTCCTCGGCCAGCTTGAAATTCTCCTCGATGGTCGCCTTGGCTTCGGGGCTCGCCATGTCTTTTTCCAGCTTCGCCATGTCGAGGCCGACGTCCTTGGCAACCGCAAGGGCGCGCGCCTTGTCGGCCGGGCCGCGGCCGCCCAGAAGCTTCTGGTGGAAGTCGAGATATTTCTTGCCCGTGGGGTCCTGCATGCGGACGGCGACCGCGACCTGCGCGGCCTCGACCGAGCCCTGGCTCAGCACCGGAAACTCCTTCAGCACGACCTTCAGCTTCGAGTCGGCCTTCATCAAATCGAGCATGTCGGCCATCGCACGCTTGCAGTAGCCGCAATTGTAGTCAAAGAACTCGACAAAGGTGACATCGCCATCCTTGTTGCCGAGCACCACGCCGCGCGGCGAATTGAAGATCGTATCGGCATTCTGTGTGATGGTGGCCTCATGCTTGGCGGCATCGGCCGCGGCTTGGCGCTTGTTCAGCTCCGCCATGGCCTCTTCGAGCACCTCGGGATGCGCCAGCAGGTAATTGTGGACGATCGTCTCGATGTCGCCGCGCTGGGTGTCGGAAAAACTCTGCGCCGAGGCGGAGAGCGGCGCGCCGCAAAAGGCAAAGGCGGCAAGCGCGGCAACGGTCAGTCGGAACGAAGGCATTTACTACATCCTCTTTGGTGATGGCGGGCCGGGCGTGTCGGAATGACCTGGTGCCGTGAGTTGATCCTGCTCTCAATTGTTGCTCTGGCCCGGCAGCGGCTTGGCCGAGACGATGTCGTCGGCCTTCACCCATCCGGGCGTCCCGACGGCGAAACGGGTTTTTGCACGCGAGGCGAGCTCGCGCGCGGTCTTGTTGTCGCCGCGCAGGAAGGCAGCCTGCGCCGAGGCAAGGTCAGCCTCCGCATAGTCTCCCTTCCGGCCATATGCCATCGCAAGCTGCGCGTAGCCCAGCGGTGCCTCGGATTCCCGGGCCACCGCCGCGCGCAGGATCGTGATCGCTTCGTCAGTATAGGCCTTGTTTTCCGTGGCCACGAGCGCCTGCCCAAGTAACATCTCGATGAGCGGTGCGCTGTTGGAGAGCTGCACGGCCTTGCGCAGCGGTGCGATGGCTTCCGCCGGCCGGCCGCCCTCCAAGAGGGCCTGGCCGCGCAATTCGTAGAAATACGGGTTACTCGGCTGGGCCTGGAGCAGGGCATCGATCTGCGACAGCGCGCTGTGCAGGTCGCCGTGCAGATAGGTCGCAATCGCCCGCGCATAGCGGGCCGGCAGGCTGTCGTTGGACAGCGGATAACGCCGGTAAACCGTATCGGGCCGTTCCATAAAGGCCGAGATTTTTGCGCGGATCATGTCATGGCGCAGTTGCAGCGCCGCATCGTCCTTCTTGTCCCAATACGGGCTCGCGCGTGCGATGCCTTCGAGCGCTGCGACACGTTCAGCCGGCATCGGATGCGACTGCAGATAGGGGTCGGCGCCGCGCGCGGCGAACAGGCTCTCGCTCGTCAAGCGCTTGAAGGTCTCGTACATGCCCCTCGGTGATTGCTGAGTCATGGTCAGAAATTTTACGCCGGCACGGTCGGCGTTCTCTTCCTGCTGACGCTGATAGGAGAGCAGCGAGCGGCGGATCATCTCCTGGGGCCCGGCCACCGCGGCCGCACCCGCGCTGGCGAGGCCATTATTGCCGCCGCCACGCGCGCCGGCCACCACGGCGCCGGCGCCGAGCAGCATGGCAATGATCATCTGGGTCTGCGCCTGCGCCAGCTGCTCGCGAAGTTTTGCGAGGTGCCCGCCGGCCAGATGGCCGGTCTCGTGGGCCAACACCCCGATGATCTGGTTCGGCGTTTCCGATTGCAGCATGGCGCCGTAATTGACGAAAATGCGGTGGCCATCGGCGACGAAGGCGTTGAACGAGCCGTCGTTGATGATGACGACCTGGATGTTCTGTTTCTCCAGCCCGGCGGCGCGCAGGACCGGCCGCGTATAGTCGCGCAGGAGCTGCTCGGCCTCCGTGTCACGCAGCACAGGCGGGCCTTTGCCATCCTGCGCCCATGTCCGGGGTAATGGTGCAAGAGTGAGTGCGGCAGCAAGGGTCGCTGCGAGCAGGCCGGTCGTTTTCTTGCGAAGCGCGAAGCTTGAGAGCATTTGGCAGTCTTTGGCGATTGGCGGAAAACCGGTTATGCCCTTACACACCATGGATTAAGGCCGGTCTGGGGCAGGTTCCGGGATAGCAGGAGATAGCAGAAATCGATGCTTGAGGCGACACTCAGAAACACCGTTAATGGCGTGCTGTTGCCGTCCGGCCGCAGCGAGGTTCCGCCGTTCATGGTGATGGACGTCATGGCGGCGGCCGAGCGTATCGAGGCGGCCGGCGGGCACGTCATTCACATGGAGGTCGGACAGCCGGCCGCACCGGCCCCAAGGACCGCGATCGTGGCGGCGGAGCGAGCGCTACGGGACGGGCGTATCGACTACACGTCGGCGCTTGGCATTCTCTCGCTGCGTCAGCGCATTGCGCGGCACTATCGCGACGTCCATGGCTGCGATGTCGACGCGGGCCGTATCGTTGTAACGACGGGATCTTCCGGCGCGTTCATCCTGGCCTTTCTTGCGATGTTCGAACCGGGCGATCGCGTCGCTGTAACGGTGCCCGGCTATCCGCCCTACCGGCATATTCTCACCGCGCTCGGCTGCGAGCCGGTGCTGATCGAGACCACGAGCGAGACCCGCCATGCGCTGACGGGCGAAGCGCTGCTTGCGGCGCATCGCCGGTCGCCGCTGAAAGGCGTGCTGGTCGGCAGCCCCGCCAACCCGACCGGAACGATGATGTCGCAGGACGCGCTCAAGGGTCTGATCGCGGCGGCAGAGGAAGCCGGCATCCGCTTCATCTCCGACGAGATCTACCACGGGCTCGACTATGCATTCCCTGCCGCCACTGCGGCCGCGCTGTCGTCACGGGCGCTCGTCATCAACTCGTTCTCAAAATATTTCTGCATGACCGGCTGGCGGGTCGGCTGGATGGTGGTGCCGGAGCAGCTGGTGCGCCCGATCGAACGGCTGCAGCAGAATCTCGCGATCTCCGTGCCGACCTTGTCGCAGATCGCGGCCGAAGCCGCGTTCGAGGGGCGCGAGGAGATGGAGGCGATCAAGCGCGGCTATCTGGAAAACCGCCGCATCCTGATCGATGGCCTGCCGCAGGCCGGCCTGAAGAGGTTTTTGCCGGCGGATGGCGCGTTCTATCTCTATGCCGATGTGTCGGCCTTCACCTCGGACAGTTTTGAATTTGCCAAGACGATGCTCGAACAGGCGCATGTCGCGGCGACCCCGGGCGTCGACTTCGATCCGTTCCACGGCCGCAACTTCATCCGCTTCTCCTATGCCCGTTCGGCGGAGGACATGCGCGTGGCGGTCGAGCGGATCGCAAAATGGCTGCGGTAGCTCGCTTCTATCGACGACAATGCCGCCCGGGATGGCCGGACGGTTCTTTGCTGTTCGTGATGGTGGCGAACCTATTGGCCGTTGCCGAACCGTCGCGACCACCATCCGGCGCGGCGTGGCGCGGCTTCCGCGGCCGGCTCAGTCGGCTGCGGTTCCGGGGCATGGGGCAGTTCCGCCGCGGGCGGTGCGACGGGAACTGCGGCGTCCGCCGGATGCGGCGCAAAGCTCACCTTTTCGCGCACCGTCGAGCGCCGCGGCGCATGCTTGTCCAACTCCGCTGCTGGCGCAGCTTCGACTACCTCCGGAGCAGGCTCTTGCTCCGCGACCGCGGACGGTTCGGCAGCCGCCGCAACGGGCTCCGATTCCGGCTGGGAGGCTGGTGCAATCCCTTCGAAATCGGCGACCGCGGTTGCGGCCTCGGGCTGCGGGGGCGGCGCAAGCTCGTCGGAGATTGAGCCGGCAAGTCCATCCTCGCCGCCGCGCCGCCTGCGACCGCCGCGCCGGCCACGCCGGCGCGGGCGCCGCTCGCCACCGCCCTGCTGCTCCTGGCGTGCCTGAGCGCCCTGTTCCTCAGCCTCGTCCTCGGCGCTCTCGGCCTCGTCAGTCTCGGCGGTCTCTTCGATCGCGGCTTCCTGGAAGAAGGCAGGAGCTTCGCCGTCCTCGCGCGGCGGAGCGACCTCGCGCGCGTCGCCGCCGCGGCCCCGGCGGCGCCGTCGGCGCTTGCGGCGATGCCCGCCATCGGCAGTCTCGCCACCCGCTTCGCCAGCCGAAACCTCATCGGAGAGCCCTTCGGTCTCCTCGGTTTCTACCTCCGATTCGAGCTCGATGTCGAACGGCTCGTCGTCGTCAAAGGCCTCCTCGAGCTGCGGCGGGCTCGCAGCAAGCTGCGCCGCCAGCAGCGCCTTGGCGGCCTCCAGCGTATGAACCTGTTCGCCGCGGTCGATGATGAAGGCCTGCGGTCCGTTCACACTCACGTCGGCGATCACCGACAGCGTGACCTTGAAGCTCGATTCGAGATCGCGCAGATGGCCGCGCTTGTGGTTGAGCACATAGAGCGCGACGTCGGTGCGGGTGCGCGCCACCAAATTGTGGGTCGCGCCCTTCATCAAGATCTCTTCCAGCCCGCGCAGCAGCTGCAGCGCGACCGACGAGACCGAGCGGACATGCCCGGTGCCGCCGCAATGCGAGCACGGCTCGGTCGAGCTTTCCAGCACGCTGGCGCGGATGCGCTGGCGCGACATCTCCAAAAGCCCGAAATGCGAGATGCGCCCGACCTGGATCCTCGCGCGGTCCTGGCGGAGGCAATCCGACAGCTTGCGCTCGACTGCGCGGTTGTTGCGCTTCTCGTCCATGTCGATGAAGTCGATGACGATGAGGCCGGCGAGATCGCGCAGGCGGAGCTGGCGCGCGACTTCCTCGGCCGCCTCCAGATTGGTCTTGAGCGCCGTGTCCTCGATGTGATGCTCGCGCGTCGCCCGGCCCGAGTTGACGTCGATCGACACCAGTGCCTCGGTCTGGTTGATCACGATGTAGCCGCCGGAGCGCAGTTGCACCGTCGGCGAGAACATCGCGTCGAGCTGGCTCTCGACCCCCATGCGCGAGAACAAGGGCTGGCCCTCACGATATTGCTTCACCGCGCGCACATTGGAGGGCATCAGCATCTTCATGAAATCGTGCGCTTCGCGGTAGCCGGCTTCGCCGGCCACCATGATCTCGTCGATTTCCTTGTTGTAGAGGTCGCGCAGCGAGCGCTTGATCAGCGAGCCTTCCTCATAGACCAGGGTCGGCGCCTGCGATTTCAGCGTCAGGTCGCGCACCGTCTCCCACATCCGGATCAGGTATTCGAAATCGCGCTTGATCTCCGGCTTGGTGCGGGAGGCGCCGGCGGTGCGCAGGATGATCCCCATGCCCTCGGGCACATCGAGGTCCTGCACCACCTCCTTCAGCCGTGAACGGTCCTGCGCCGAGGTGATTTTTCGGCTGATGCCGCCGCCCCGCGCGGTGTTCGGCATCAACACCGCATAGCGGCCGGCGAGCGACAGGTAGGTCGTCAGCGCGGCGCCCTTGTTGCCGCGCTCCTCCTTGACCACCTGCACCAGCATCACCTGACGCCGCTTGATGACCTCCTGGATCTTGTATTGCCGGCGCGGCCGGAAGGCGCGCTCCGGAACCTCTTCCAGCGCATCGTCGCCGCCGACGGATTCGACCACCTCCTCCTCGGCCTCTTCGTCCTCGTCCTCGTCCTCGAGGGTGTCATCGCCTGCAGGGACGAGCGCGTGGGCTTCGTCGGCAGGGACCGCGGCTTCGCCGCCGTCATGCTCCACATGGGGCAGTTCGCCGGCGGCAACGCCATCTTCATGCGCATCCGTATGCGTCTCATCATCCTCGTCGTGAGCGTGATGGACCTCGGCCGGCTCCTGTTCGGGCTGCACCGCTGGGAACGCAGTGAAGGCGTCGAGCGGCGGAAGTGCCGCGTCCGAGGCGATGTCGGGCGTGCGGTCGGCCGCTATCGCCGGCTGGTTGGCCTCGTGCTCCGCCTCGTCATGCTCGTCATGCGCATGCTCATGGTCATCATGCGCATGATCAGGCTCCTCGTGAACATCATCATGCTCGGCATCTTCATCGGCGAAATGCGTGAGAGGCTCCGGGGAGTCCGGATGCAGCGCGGTCTCGTCGCCGGCCTCGGAGAACGCGTGCTCGGGCGGGGCTTCTGCACCGGGCTCGCGCTCGTGGGACGGGGCGGCGTCCGCGCCGTCGACGATGGCGCTCTGGACGCGCTCGCCGCTGCCGCGCCGGCGCAGGTTGCGATGGCGCGAGCGGCGGCGGCTGGAGCGGTTCTCGCTTTCCTCTTCGGCCTCGCGATGGGCCCGCTCCTCGGCCTCGATCAGCGCCTGACGGTCGGCGACCGGGATCTGGTAGGAGTCCGGATGGATTTCGCTGAAGGCGAGGAAGCCATGACGGTTGCCGCCATATTCGATGAAGGCGGCCTGCAGTGAGGGCTCTACCCGCGTCACCTTGGCGAGGTAGATATTGCCGCGCAGCTGCTTGCGCTGGGCGGTTTCGAAATCAAATTCTTCGACGCGATTGCCGCGGACCACGACAACACGGGTCTCTTCCGGATGCGTGGCATCGATCAACATTTTGTTGGGCATTTTTAAACTCTTGGCGATGGCGGGCGCGCGAATGCGTATGCGCGCTTCGCGTCGCCGGATGGGACGACGGTCCGCCTGATTCGGGGGTGAGGGGAAGGCCGAAAAGCGATGCGGTACGCCGCGCCGAGCGGGAACCCGGCGGGGAGCGGCGTCGGGCGGAGCTTGCGCTCCGCAGCGACGCGGATCTCCCGCGAGGTATCGTCGGTAACACAGTCTGGCGCATCAGGCCTCGGCCCGTCTGGAACAGGTTGGCGGCTTGAGGGAGCCGCCGTGGTCGAACAGCTGAGGGCCAGGTGTGACGCCGAAGCGTTGTCCTGTGATCGCATCGGGCCCGAAGAGAAAGGGCCGGACCACAGTGTTGCCGCCTCTAATACCGTCCCTGGAACGAGTGTGACCCTGGGACCGGATGCCATCCCGGCTCGAAACCGCCCCTTGTCTGCCGCGCGGCTCGCGCTGGCTGGGACGGATCGTGGGACGCTGGGATCTCCGCATAGGATTCGAAGATTCCGGCGCTGCACCGGGGGGCTGAACGCGACACAACCGGAAAATTCTGGCAATCAGCTGTCCGTTACATACGTGGATTGGGCTGCCCGTGCAAGGGAGCGTCGTTCCTTGGCAACACCGCCGCCTTATTCATCCCTTATACATTAAGTTGCCGTTAACCCTGTGGTCCTATTGGGGTAAGACGGCCCGCAGGTGGGTTTGGTCCAGAAGTCCTCTTCAATTTTCGCGGCGCGCCCGTTAAGAGGACTTCTGAACCAAACCATACCAAAATCTTAGGATTTTCTAGTGTCCTGCGAACCCGAAGCCCGCAAAGCTGTGAGCGGGGGCGGACTTCGGATTTGGGACATTAGAGGGATCAAATTCGTTGGCGAGCCGCGCAAATCACACCGTTCCCTCCCGATCCGCGCTCTTGTGCGCCGCAGCATTGGTGTGCGCGGCGGCCGTCGCGGGCGGACCGGCCCGCGCTGCCGACGGGGTCACCTCGGCGCCAACTTCGGGCATGCCGACCGCGCTCGATGCGCGGCTGGCAGGTGACGCCAAGCAGACCCGCTTCGTGCTCGATCTCGACCGCTCGATCACGTTCCGCGCCTTCACATTGTCGGATCCCTATCGCGTGGTGATCGACATTCCCCAGGTCAGCTTCCATCTCCCGGCGGGGACCGGCGCACAAGGGCGGGGGCTGGTTAAGGCGTTCCGCTATGGCCTGGTCATGCCGGGCGGCTCGCGAATCGTGATCGACCTCAACGGCCCGGCCCGCGTTGCCAATTCCTACGTGCTCGACCAGGCCAACGGCCAGCCGCCGCGGCTGGTGCTCGAACTGGAAGAGGTCGATCGCGCGGCCTTCGTGCAATCGCTGGAGCCTGCGGAGAGCCGTTCCGAGCCTGTTCACCCGGAGCCGAAGCCCGTGCTGGCGCCGGGCGTGGTCGCCGCGACAATGCCTGCACCCGCCGCGCCGGAAACCAAGCCGGTTGCTGTTGCCGCGCCGGAGACCAGGCCCGCTGCTACGGCGGCGCCGGAGACCAGGTCGATAGCCGCCGCAGCGCCGGACACCAAGCCGGCACTCGGCCTGGCCGCGTCCCCCGATACGCGGCCGGTCATCGTCATCGATCCCGGCCATGGCGGCATCGACAACGGCACGCAGTCCGACACCGAAGCCGAGAAGAACCTCGTGCTGCAGTTCGGCCTTGCGCTGCGTGACCGTCTGGAACAAAGCGGCAAGTACCGCATCGTCATGACCCGTGAGGACGATAGCTTCATTCCGCTCGGCGATCGCGTCCGCATCGCACGCACGCAAGGTGCCGCGCTGTTCGTGTCGATCCATGCCGATGCGCTGCCGAAGGGCGAGGGCGACGCGCAGGGCGCCACGATCTACACGCTCTCCGACAAGGCTTCCGACGCCGAGGCGCAGCGGCTCGCGGACGCGGAAAACCGCGCGGATGCCATCGCCGGCGTCAATCTGACCGAGGAGCCGACCGATGTCGCCGACATCCTCATCGACCTCGCGCAGCGGGAAACGCGAAGCTTTTCAAACAAATTCGCACACATGTTGATGAGCGAAATGAAGACGACGATGCGGATGCACAAGCATCCGTTGAAGTCGGCCGGTTTCAAGGTGTTGAAAAACCCCGACGTGCCTTCGGTCCTGGTCGAAATCGGCTATGTCTCGAACAAGAGCGATCTGGAGCATCTGGTCTCGGAAAGCTGGCGGTCCAAGGCCGTCGGGTCGATCGCGCAGGCGGTGGATGCCTTCATGGGCAAGCGGCTCGCCAACGCTGCGGCGCCGACGCGATGAATTGAAGGCCGCCGGCCGGCCAAAGCCTTGGTTTGGCCACAGCAGGGGCCGTATAGAATGGAAGCTGACATATTGGAATCGATCAGGAATTTGCGTCCACTGCCCGCGGGCTTTGACCGGCATCGCCTAAATTTGAGCGTTCGTGCATAATGGTCGCGCCGCGGTTTGGCGCCCAAGGTTTGACGAAGAGTTGGAACGGATAACAGACAATGCGCTTGCTGGTGCGATTCCTGGGTTTCCTGTTCGCCGCCGGGACGGTCATTTTCCTGGTGGGTGTTGCCGCGGCTGCCGGAATGATCTGGCATTTCTCGAAGGATCTGCCGGACTATTCACAGCTCCAGGACTACGAGCCGCCGGTCATGACGCGCGTGCACGCGGCCGACGGCTCGCTGGTGGCGGAATATTCCAGGGAACGCCGGCTCTATCTCCCGATCCAGGCCGTGCCGAAGCTGGTGATCAATGCCTTCCTCGCCGCCGAGGACAAGAATTTCTATGATCATGGTGGCATCGATTTCACCGGCATGGCGCGCGCGGCTGTCGTCTATGCGCAGAATTACGGTTCCAATCGCCGTCCGCAGGGCGCCTCCACGATCACGCAGCAAGTCGCGAAGAACTTCCTGTTTGCCGACGATGAAAAGACCAAGGTCTCGATCGCCCGCAAGATCAAGGAAGCCTTGCTCGCAATGCGGATCGAGAAGGCCTATTCGAAAGACAAGATCCTCGAACTCTATTTGAACGAGATCTATCTCGGGCTTGGGGCTTATGGTGTCGCCGCGGCCTCGCTGGTCTATTTCGACAAATCGGTCAACGAGCTGACGATTGCGGAAGCGGCTTATCTCGCGGCGCTGCCAAAAATGCCGGCGACGCTGCATCCGGTGCGCAACCGTGACCGCGCCATCGAGCGGCGCAATTATGTGATCGACCGCCTGCTCGAGAACGGCTGGATCAAGCAGGCCGACGCCGAGGCGGCGCGCAAGGCACCGCTGGTCGTCGCCACCCGTAACAACGGCGCCAAGACCTTTGCCGGCGAATATTTTGCCGAGGAAGTCCGCCGCGACATTTTCGAGCGATACGGCGAGAAGAAGCTGTATGAGGGCGGGCTGTCGGTGCGCACCACGCTCGATCCGAAAGTCCAGGTGATGGCGCGCAAGACCATGGCCGCCGGCCTCGTCACTTACGATGAAGCGCAGGGCTATCGCGGTCCGGTCAGCAAGCTGGATATTTCCGGCGATTGGGGTGTCAAGCTCGCCGACGTCAAGTCGCTGTCGGACATTTCGCCGTGGCGGATGGCTGTGGTGCTGGAGACCAGCGACCAGTCGGCCCGCATCGGCTTTCAGCCTGGCCGTGAACTCGGCGGCGCGGTCGCCAAGGAACGGCAGACCGGCCTCATCACCATCGATGGCGTGAAATGGGCCAAGGTCGCTTCAGGCCCGACGCGCGGCAAGGCGCCGACATCGGTCTCCCAGGTGCTCTCGCCAGGCGACGTGATCTACGCCGACCCGCTGTTCAAGGACGGCAATCCGGTCGAGGGGCAGTTTCGGCTCCGGCAGCTGCCCGAAGTCTCCGGCGCGATGGCCGTGATGGACCCGTGGACCGGCCGCGTGCTCGCGATGGTCGGCGGTTTCTCGTTCGACCAGAGCCAGTTCAACCGCGCCACCCAGGCCTACCGGCAGCCGGGTTCGTCCTTCAAGCCGATCGTCTATTCCGCGGCGCTCGACAATGGCTACACGCCGTCGACCGTCGTGGTCGATGCGCCGATCGAGATCGATCAGGGACAGGGCGGTGGTGTCTGGCGGCCGGAAAACTTCGACGCCGGCAAATATAACGGGCCGATGACCTTGCGTAATGCGCTGCGGCTATCGCGCAACACGGTGACGGTGCGGCTTGCCCAGGACATCGGCATGCCCCTGATTGGCGAATATGCCAAACGCTTCGGCGTTTATGACGAGTTGCCCAATTACCTGTCCTACTCCTTGGGCGCCGGCGAGACCACGGCGCTGCGCATGGTCACGGCCTATTCGATGATCGCCAATGGCGGGCGGCGGGTGAAGCCGACCCTGATCGACCGCATCCAGGACCGCTATGGCCACACCATCTTCAAGCATGACGCGCGCGAATGCCGCGGCTGCGACGCGCCCGACGGCTGGCATAATCAGCCCGAGCCGCAGCTCATCGATCGTCGCGAGCAGGTGCTCGACACCATGACCGCCTACCAGATCACCTCGATGATGGAAGGCGTGGTGCAATCAGGTACGGCGACGGCGTTGAAGGAAGTCGGCAAGCCGATCGCCGGCAAGACCGGCACCACCAACGAGGCCAAGGACGCTTGGTTCGTCGGCTTCTCGCCGGACATCGCGGTGGCGATCTACATGGGCTACGACAAGCCGCGCACGCTCGGACGCGGCAATGCCGCGACCGGCGGCCATCTCGCCGCGCCCATCGCGCGCGACTTCTTCAAGCTCGCGCTCGCCGACAAGGCGGCAATCCCGTTCAAGGTTCCGGCCGGCATCAAGCTGGTTCGCGTCGACGCCAAGTCCGGCATGCGCGCCGGCCCCGGTGATCCCCGCACCATCATGGAAGGCTTCAAGCCGGGTACAGCGCCGCCCGACAACTATTCGGTCATTGGCATGACGGATACGGA
>NZ_JAFATE010000134.1 GCF_019244115.1 Bradyrhizobium sp. | reverse complement strand
CATGAGTGGGCAATCCCAAATTATGCGAAGCGATCAGCTGAGCGTCTACCACGTTTCGCCATCCGATTTCGACTCTAATTATCCGCAGCGTCAACATTCTCCTGACTTCCAGGCGTTTTCAACGGTCTTTGGTTGAGAATCCTACATTTTCTAGAAACTCAAGATCAGGTGACCCTTGAAGGCATTGGCTATATCACGTCTTCCGAATTGCCCCGAATAGGAGAGCCCGACATTGGCGGCCGTGGTCACCCGATAATTCGCTCCGACCTCGGCAGCCAACGCGTCTCGGTCGACCGGAATTGCGGCAACCGTAAAGCTCTGTGCCCCGCCCTGGAAGCCGAGAAGCACCGAAGGCGCTAAATCTCCGAGGGCGTGCCGCCAACCGAGCGTGGTGGTGAAAGTGACCGGCATAGCCGCGAAAGTGAGCTCGCCGCGTATCCCCAATATGGTCGTCGCGAAGTTGAAGTCCTTCGCCGCCCCGGTGAGCGCCGCAGCGTCGCTCACCTCGGTGAAGCTGCTCTGGTGGATGCGGATCCCGGCGGCGCCCACGAACGGCTCGAGGGCTGCGTCCCGAAAGGTGAGCCCTACCATGCTCGCGCCCGAAAGATTGATGCGATAACCGGCCTCGCCGAAGGCTTGCACGGTCGAGCCCCCATTGTTCGACGCGGTCGCGCTCGCAAACCCCGGAAACATCACCTCGCGTGTCGTCGCCGTGGAGTTTGCAGCGTAAAGTGCCCCGGCGCCAATTTGCGCCGCTCCAAAGCTCGCACCTGCATAAGCCCCGCCAAAGCCGCTTTCGAACGTCGCAGACGACAAACGCTGGCTCACAGCGAGGTGATCATTCGTGTAGCCGCCTGCAAGGCCAAAGCGCCAGTCGGTCCCGAGGTAACCATCCCCGAAAACGTCTCCGCCGAGAACGAGACCGCCCGTCGAGCGTGACGTCGAAGCGGCATTGCCGTCGCTGCCGGCATGACCCCAATCTCCGAAACCCTGGCCCCAGAAGTCGAAGGCGCTCGGTTGCGAAAGGCGTCCGGAGATCGATGCGGGGTTGACCGTTTTGCCGGAATGAAAATCGGCCGCATCACTGTCGCTGCCAGGCAGTGCGATCGTCAGCTGAAAGCTAAGATGGTCGAGGATGGCCTCGCGCGGCAGTCTCGTATCTTCGAATGCTCCCGTAACCACGCTTGCATGCAGCTCGCCCGAGAGTGCGTCCAAAGCTTGCGAAAGCCGTGGGGCGTGAAGAACAGCGAATAGCAGTGGCTGAGAGGCGGCGGTATCCCTTGCGAGCACCAGATTGAGCGCTGCGGCCACGGCGGCCTCGTTCCGGGTTTGGCCGGCGAGCACCGGAAATGCCATCGGCGTCTGGCCGACGCCGGTGCCAGGCGGGTTCGCCGCCTCGGTCAACACCACGTCAGCGGCGTTTCCGCTCTGCACGAGCCGCGCCGTGACGCTCGTGCCGGTCGCTAGCATGGCGCCGCTCGTGACCACGCTGACATTTCCGGCCGCGATGTTGTTCGCGAGCGAACTGGATGCAGCGAAGACCTTGACGAAATCTTCCATACCGCTCGCCGGGAAAGCACCGGTGAGCACCACCTGCAGCTTCCCCGAAAGCGTGATGGCGTTCGCGGTGATCGTCGGGAAGGCACCCGATGTCGTGTTGTTCGTGACTTGCAACGCCGTTGTGCCCGAGGAAGTCTGCGTGAAACTCCCGTTGCCGCTGATCCGGGCGGTCGGCGCAAGCGTGAGCACCCCACTGTTCTCGAGCACGCCTTGCATGGTGAGCGCGAGATTGGCATTCGCGGCAAGATTGATCGCCGCGATCCCTGAGATCGTGTTTCCGTAGGAGAAGATGTTGTTGGCGTTGTTCGTGGGATCGATCGAGAGCGTGTCGCGCGTGCCCATGCCGACGATATCGCCGAATATGTTGCCCCCATTCACGGTGAGCGTGTCGGCATTCCCCGAGAGCTTGATCGCCCCCGAGATCGTGCCCGAGCTTTGCGTGATCATGGTCGCGCCGGTCGCGCCCGAGACATCGATTGCCGCGACCGTGCCGGCGATCGTCCCGGTGTTGCTGACGCTTTGGGTGAGCAAACCACCCGAGACGAGGATGCCCGTTGCGCTCGGGCCAGGAAGCTTGAGATTGCCGATGAAGCCTTGATTGATGATGCCGCCATTGACGCTCGCACCATTCGTCACCCTCACCGCGGGCAAAATGGCGCCGAGCGGGTTGGTGAGCGTCGTGAACATCCCCGCGCCCGAGGCCACGCCCGGCGTGAGCGCCATGGTTTTCGAGGTATTGGTGAGCGTCACGCTGAGGGGGCTCGCATTTCCCGCCGTCAAGCTTCCGATGACCGAGGTCGAAAAGAAGTCGAAGACCTGAACTTGCGTGATCTCATTCAAAAGAGTTCCCGTGGCGGTGAAGACCTTGGGATATGTGATCACCTGACCCGAAGCGAAGCTTCCCGACTGTGGAGCCACCTCGAGCACACCAGTCAAGGTCAGGTTGCCGACATCGACGGTTGGAAATTGCCCTGGTGTGGGCGTCGACGTCACCTGAAGCACGACGTTGCCGGCATTCTGGTCGAGCGTCGCGAGGCCGATCACCTTACTCGTCGGCTGGAGCGATAGGGCACCGCCGGTCACGTTCAGTATGTCGTGCCCGGATCCCGCAATCCCCCCGATGAGCGCGCCTGCAGCTTGGGTTATCGCGGTGGCGTTGGCTTGTTGGACCAAGTTCAACGAGTTGCTCGACCCGAAAAGCGTGCCCGTGTTGATGATCCCGCCAGCAATGAGGCTGCCACTTGCCGAGATTCCGGAGCCGTTGACGCCATTCGAAATGATGGTCCCACTGTTGCTGATCGTGCCCGCAACGGTGCCCAAAAGGACATCGACGCCCGCCGCGGAATGATCGGCCGCGGTCGCGATGAGCGTTCCCGAGTTGGTGATCCCGCCGCGGAGTTTGCTCGCGTCGATCACGATCGGCAAGGCAAGACGACCCCCCGTCGCCGTAATGCTTCCGCTGTTTACGACCCCGCCCGTGAGAGTGCTCTGCAGCGCAAATAGGCCCAGAGCTATTCCGGTCGACGGTCGCGTGGCGGTGATCGCGCCGGTATTCGCAATGTCGCCCGTAGCGGTGCTGTTGACGAAGAGTATGCCGACTTCCGCATGAGGAGAATCGGCACGGTCGACGATGATGCTGCCTGTGTTCGAGATACCGC
>NZ_JAFATE010000126.1 GCF_019244115.1 Bradyrhizobium sp. | reverse complement strand
GTCGCCAATGCGAGCGGCCGGTCCAGCGCTGCTCCCGCTCGGCTCAGCTCGCCGTCAGACAGTCCCGCCTCGCCGGCCGGTGCGAGCAGCCGCGCGATATCGCGATGCGATCCAACCTTGATGCGGGTGGGCGCATCGTTCTCGCCGACATCGGAGAACAGGAACAGCATCAACAGCGCGCGGCCGCGCGCAGCGATATTGACCCGCCAGGACGAGAAATCGTGCCGTTCGTTCGGATCGCTCGACGGGCCGGGAAAGCTCCGATCGACATGCCAGCCGGCATCGCCGGGATCGTCGGGATGCGGAAAGCGCACCGGAAAGGTGCCAAGACCGCCGCGCGGACGCCAGCGCCCCCGGCCGACGAGCTGGTCGAACG
Source organism: Bradyrhizobium sp. (assembly GCF_019244115.1). Taxonomy (GTDB): domain Bacteria; phylum Pseudomonadota; class Alphaproteobacteria; order Rhizobiales; family Xanthobacteraceae; genus Bradyrhizobium. Next base: position 9,495 of record NZ_JAFATE010000126.1, on the reverse strand, counting down.
CGGCGTGGAGCGTCGGCGTATTGACCGCCTTCCGGAATGGCTCATCTCCATATCCGGGAAGTCGGATGACTGGTCTGGTCCAGGTTGCGGGATCATCGGGGTCGCACGGAAGGTCGCGCCACATGATCGCGCGGCCCTGGTCGGCGAGGTCTCGCGGAAAGGCATCGTCGACGCGGACAAAGCCGTCCTGAATGAATTGCTGGATCTGCGCGCGGCTCAGCGCACGCGCCGGGTCGTGTTCGGCAGGCATGAAAAGGTCCTCATATCGGATGGGCCAATGACGTTCGCCTGCGCGACGCAGGGCGGGTCAGGCTTTTTCGGGTCAAAAAGGAAATGCGCCGGGCCGCGCGGCCGTCGGCGCATGCGTTCTTCCAACCGCCAATGGCGGTGCCGTCAACGGCTCAGGAAGAAGACCGAAGCGATGTTGAGGATACGGATCATCATGGCGGATCAGACTTACCGCTGCGCGCGCAATCTGGCAATGGCCCGAACCGGTCAGCCCACGAGATAGCGCTTGTAGCTGCCGGCCACGGCCTCGTTGTCCGCCATGTCCGGATCGAGCGTGTAGAGGTCCTGGGCGCGGCCGATGCCGCGCAGCGCATAGCGGCCGGTCGAGACCAGATAGCGGCGGCCGGCCGCATCCAGCCCGGCGCGGAATTCCGACGACACCAAAAAATCGCGGTCGACCGAGCCGCACATCGCAGCGATCCGGCTGACCTCGTTGACTGCAGGTCCGACCACGGTGAAATCGAGCCGGTCGTCGCTGCCGATATTGCCGTAAAACACCTCGCCAACATGCAGTCCGAGATACGCCGTCGTCGTCGGCCGGCCATCGGCGGCACGGCGCGCGTTGAGGGCAGCCATGTTCTTGCGGAAGCGATGCTCGGCGCGGAGCGCGGCGCGGCGGGCCGCCGCCATGTCCTCAGCGGTGAACATCGCGAGCACGCCGTCGCCGATCAGTTTCAGCACCTCGCCGCCGGCCTCGTGGATCGCGTTGATCGAAGACTCCGCATAATCGTTGAGAAACGGGATGATTTCCGCGGGCGCAATGCTTTCGGCGATCCTGGTCGAGCCGCGCACGTCGGAGAACCACAACACCGCATTGATCTTCTCGGTGACGCCGCGGGTGATGCGGCCACGCAGCACCTGCTCGGCGGTCTCCCGCCCGAGATAGACCCGCCCGAGCGTCCGCGCGATGTCGACCTGCGCCGCGGACTTGATCGCAAGCCCGAGCACCGGCACCAGATCGCGCAGGGCCGCCAGATGCTGGTCCGCGAAACCATCCGGACGCCGGGTCGTGAAATAGGTGTAGACGGCGTCCATCTGGCCGAGCGTGCCGGCGTCGCCGAAGCGGTGCACGAAGCCGACGAAATGGCGATGGCCTTTCTCGACGAGTTCGCCGATCATCGAAAAATCCTTGCCGCGGTCGGCGAGATCGAGGCGGATCTCGTCGTGGCCGTTCTCCAGCATGTGAAAGAACACGGAGCGGCGCCAGTTCTCGGCCGCCTCGCCCTCGTTGGTCGGCCCATATTCGAAGGAGTCGGCCTCATTGGTCTGGGCGTCGTTCCAGCGCACACCCCGTCCCTCGAAGATCGGATGCAGCGTGTCGATCGCGACAAGGCCGCGCGACATATCGAGACCTTCCGCGCAGCAGCGTTCGCAGAAGCCGCGCAACAGATCATTCTCGGGAAGACCGGTGAGGCTCTGGCCGACCAGCCAGTTGATCAGGTTCAGACGGGGTGCGAGATCCATAGGCCATTATGCCGCGCAATGGCGCGGCGCGAAAGCGTTCGATGGAGCCATATGCGGCAGACGCGGATCAAGTATGTCTGGCGCCTGTGATTGACGCAGCCGCTGGGCGGCGGGTCTTTCATTTGCGACGCGTTTCGCGCAGAGTTTCGCAATGGACAACGAAAGTAGCCTGCAAAAACTCCTGCGCTGGGCGAAGACGCCGCCACAGGTCTATGTGGTGTATCTCGTCGCCCTGATCCTGGTCTGGCTGGTCTCGTTCTATGCCGGCACGTTGAACCCGAAACGGAGCCAAAGCCCGGCACCGCCGCCGGTCTCGGCGCCGCGCAACTGAACGCCGCGCCACCGACACTGAACCGCAACGCTCAATCGTAAAACTCCGGCGCCAGCTTGAGGATGTCGCGCTGATCCTTGTCATGGTTGATCCAGAGCTGCGCCGATTCGCGACTGACCGTTTCGGCGAGTTTTTGCATCGAGGCGAGCGTCTGGTCCTTGTTGAAATTGAGCGAGGGGACCCGCCGGTTGTCCCAGTTGCTCTTGAAATGCACGGCATCGCCAGAGAGCACGATCGGGCCGGTCCGCGGCAGCCGCACGAGCAGCGACTGGTGACCCGGCGTGTGTCCGGGTGTCGACAGGATCACCACGGTGCCGTCGCCGAACACGTCGTGATCGCCTTCCAGCAGCGTTGCCGGATGCTCCGGCTTGAAGCGCGGCTTGTTGTCTGCGCCCGGCCATTCGTATTCGGCCTTCTGCACATAGAGCATGGTGCTCGGGAACATCTCGACATTGCCGATGTGATCGGGGTGGGTGTGCGACACCGCCATGGCCTTGATGTCCTCGGGCTTGACGCCGATCTCGGCGAGCTGCGCCGCCAGCGTTTTCGGACGCTTCCAGGTCACCGCCTTCGGGTCTGATGGAGCCAGGCCGTTCGGCATCGCCGCGACAGCATCGGGGATGCCGGTGTCCCACAGGAACCAGCCCTGCGCGTGCTTGATGAGGTAGCAATTGTCGACGAAATCCTTCGACTTGCCTTCATCGACGCCCGGCGACCAGCGTGAAATGTCGCCGGCAACCCCCTCGCCGCAATTGAGGATGTAAAGCTTCTCGACGCCGGGTTTCTTGTCCTCGGCATGACCTGCGGCAAGCAAGACGACCAGCGACAGCAGCGCGACGGACAGACCGGATGCAAACCTCATGGGCTCCCTCCTCGGTGGCGTTTCCCCGTTTTATCCTATCTCAAGTGGAAAATCGTGTCCGGCGCGATCCCTTCAATCCGCATATGGATCTGGTGAGCGTTCGACCTCGACCGTGACGTGGCTCAGGCCGGTCAGGTCGCGCAGCCGCTCCTTGTAGATCGCGGGCTCTCGTGGCGCGTCCGACACCAGCGAGATGACGGCCGCGCGATGGCCGGGACCGACCTGCCAGAGATGCAGATCGGTGACGCGATCGCCGTCATTTTCCAGGCGCGCGCGGATCACGCCTTCCAGGTCCTTGTCGGCGCTGACATCGAGCAGCACGGCGCCGGCGTCACGAACGAGGCCCGAGGCCCAGGATGCGATCACGACGCTGCCGATCAGACCGACCAGCGGATCGGTCCAGCGCCAGCCGGAGAACGCAGCGATCACGAGCGCCACGATCGCCAGCACCGAGGTCGCGGCGTCGGCGAGCACATGGAGATAGGCGGCGCGCAGATTGTTGTCGTGACCATGGCCGTGATGGCCATCATGGGCATGATCCCGATGATCGTGCTCATGATGATCGTGATCATCGCCGTCACCGTCGTCGCCGTCACCGTCATCGCCGACGCCGGCGTCGTCAGCGTGATCGTGCGCGTGGCCATGATAATGATCGTGCGAATCCCGCAAGAGCCAGGCGCTGACGAGATTGACGCCCAGGCCGAGAAAGGCCACCGCGATGGCCTGGCCATAGCCGATCGGAACCGGAGCGAACAGGCGCAGCACACTTTCATAGGCGATCTGGACCGCGATCATCAGCAGGATGAGGGCGCTGGAAAACGCGGCAAGCTCGCCGAACTTGCCGGTGCCGAAGGCAAAGCGGGTGTGACCGACATATTGGCGGGCGAGCAGATAGGCGAGGCCCGCGATCCCGAGCGCCGCAGCATGGGTCGCCATGTGCCAGCCATCCGCCAGCAGCGCCATCGAACCGAAGATCGAGCCGGCGCCGATCTCGGCGATCATCATGGTCACGGTCAGGGCGACGACGAACCAGGTTTTGCGCTCATTAAGCGCATGCTGCGCGCCCAGGAACACGTGGTCATGGGTCCTCTGATCGAGAGAGTTCGCGCGCATCGATCGGCTCCGTCAGCGAGGCAGCATCGTATCACATTGATGCCGCCTTGAGAGGCGCCGCCCACGGACAATTTCCCCTATTACCCCTCATTGCGAGGCGTCTTAGCGCCGAAGCAATCCAGACCTTTGCGGCGGCGAAATTCTGGATCGCGTCGCTTCGCTCGCGACGACGCGCCTAGACCACGTCGGCCGGTGCGAGCCTGCACGCGCTGGCGTCGGCTTCGATCTGCAGCGTGGCGTGATGGATCTTGAAACGGTGCGCAAGCTCGCCGCAGACCCGATGCAAGAACAGATCGTCGGAGCCGCCGGGACGCACGAGGTGCGCCGTCAGCGCGGTCTCGTTGGTGCTCATCGCCCAGATGTGCAGGTCGTGGACGGCCGCGACGCCGTCGAGCGCGCCGAGATAGTCCCTGACCTCGCCGAGTTCGATATGCCGGGGCACCGCATCGAGCGCCAGATTGACACTGTCGCGCGCCAGACCCCAGCCGCTCACGAGCACGACCGCGACGACGCCAAGGCTGACGGCCGGATCGACCGACGACCATCCAGTGAGCATGATGACCAGCGCGGCGATCACGACGCCGAGCGACACGCCGGCATCCGCCGCCATGTGCAGATAGGCACCGCGAATGTTGAGGTCGCTGTCTCGGCCGCGCATGAACAACAGCGCGGTTGCGCCATTGATGACGATGCCGAGCGCGGCCACGAGGACGACCGTCGCGCCCGCGACCTCGGCGGGCTGCCGCAGCCGGTCGACGGCTTCCACGACGATGCCGCCGACCGCAACGAACAGCAGGCCGGCATTGGCGAGCGCTGCGAGGATCGAGGCGCGCCGATAGCCGTAGGTATGGCGGTCGGTCGGAAGCTGCCGCGCCAGCCAGGCGGCGGCCCAGGCGAGCAGCAACGCAATGACATCGGAGAGGTTGTGAACCGCGTCCGAGATCAGCGCCAGCGACTGCGCGAGATAGCCGAACACCAGTTCGGCCACCACGAAGGCCGCATTCAGCGAGGCACCGACGGCGAAGGCCACGCCAAAGTTTTGCGGCGCATGGCTGTGGCCGGCATGGTGATGGGCATGGCCGGCATGATCATGATCATTGGCATGCGCGTGGTGATGGGAATGGCTCATGGCAGATCGCGCGCGGGGAACATCGTCCGATTCGCAGAGCTATATAGCCGGCCGCCTGACGAATACTATAACATCCAGGCGCCACGAGTTGAGGTTCGATCGTTGCCAGATCCGACGTGCGCCCCCCTCTCCCCGTTCTTACGGGCAGAGGGTTGGGGTGAGGGGCAGTCACTGGCACTGAGCGCGTGGAGAGTCCCCCTCACCCGGATCGCGCAAGCGCGATCCGACCTCTCCCCGCAAGCGGGGAGAGGTGAACCGCGGGCTGGGTCCCTACTCCACCGGCCGGTTCAACTTGTTCGATTTCGGCAGGCCGTGCGCGAGCCGGCCGGCGTCGGCGCGGTTGCCGCGCCAGTCGGTAAGGTCCTTCCAGCTCATGCCCTGATCGCGGCCGGCGGAATCCTTCCAGGCGAGCCCGGTCTTGGAATCGAACGTCGCGACGTCCGACAGCGAGGCGCTGGTATATTTCTGCAACCGCACACCGCGGCCGCGCGCCATCTCCGGCACCTGGTCGAGCGGGAAGATCACCATCTTGTGGTTGCTTCCGATCACCGCGACCTGATCGCCGACGACGCTCGTGATCGCGCATGCCTCGTTCGGCATCTCGACATTCAGCACCTGCTTGCCCTTGCGGGTATTGCCGACGCAGTCCTCCTCCTTGACCACAAAGCCCTGCCCTTCCGAGCTTGCGATCAGGAATTTGCGGCCACCCTTGTTGACGAACACGGAGACGATCGAGGCATCCTGGTCCATGTCGATGAACATGCGGATCGGCTCGCCGTGGCCGCGGCCGCCCGGCAGTTTTGCGACGTCGAGCGAATAGAACTTTCCGTTGGTAGCAAACAGCAGCAGTTTTGACGTGGTCTCGGCGAAGAAGGCCTGGCCGAGCTTGTCGTCGGTCTTGAAGGACAATCCGGAGAGGTCCTCGACATGCCCCTTCATCGTCCGCACCCAGCCCTTCTCCGACACGACGACCGTGCAGGGCTCGCGCTCGACAAAGGCTTCCTCGATCGCGGCAAGGTCATGCTCGGGCGCGTCGGCGAATTGCGTGCGCCGCTTGCCCAGCGGCGTCTTCGGGCCAAAAATGTCGCGGACTTTCTTGACCTGCTCGCCGACCTTGATCCACTGCTCGGACTCGGAGGCGAGCAGCGCCTTGAGGCCCTTCAGTTCGCCGCGCAGATTCTTGTCTTCGGTGCGGATCTCCATCTCCTCGAGCTTGCGCAGAGAGCGCAGGCGCATGTTGAGGATGGCGTCGGCCTGGACCTCAGTCAGGCTGAAGGTCTTCATCAGCACCGGTTTCGGCTCGTCCTCGGTGCGGATGATTTTTATCACCTTGTCGAGGTTCAGATAGGCGATCAGATAGCCGCCGAGCACCTCGAGCCGGTTCTCGATCTGGGTCTTGCGGTAGTTGGAGCGGCGGACCAGCACGTCGCGCAGATGGTCGAGCCATTCGCGCAGGGCTTCCGCGAGCCCCAGCACTTTTGGCACGCGGCCCTTCACCAGCACGTTGATGTTGACCGGGATCTTGCTTTCCAGCTCGGTCAGGCGGAACAGCGATTCCATCATCAGCGCCGGATCGACGCTGCGCGATTTCGGCTCGATGATGAGGCGGATATCTTCCGCCGATTCGTCGCGGACGTCGCCGACCAGCGGGAGCTTTTTCTCGTTGAGGAGTTCGGCGATCTTTTCCACCAGCCGCGATTTCTGCACCAGCCAGGGGATTTCGGTGATGACGACGACCCAGGTGCCGCGCGCGCCCTCCTCCTGCTCCCATTTGGCCCGGACGCGGAACGAGCCGCGGCCTGTCGTGTAGGCTTCGGCGATCGCCTCCTTGGAGTCGACCACGATGCCGCCGGTCGGGAAGTCCGGCCCCTTCACCCAGCGCATCAGCGCGCGCGATTTGGCCTGCGGCTTTTCGATGAGATGCAACGCCGCATCGCACAGCTCGGCGGCGTTGTGCGGCGGGATCGAGGTCGCCATGCCCACCGCAATGCCCTGCGCGCCGTTGGCGAGCAGGTTCGGGAAGCCGCCCGGCAGCACCACCGGCTCTTTCGACTGGCCGTCGTAATTGGCGCGGAACTCGACGCCGTCCTCGTCGATGCCCTCGAGCAGCAGGCGCGCGACATCCGTCATCCGCGCTTCGGTGTAGCGGTAGGCGGCGGCGTTATCGCCGTCGATATTGCCAAAATTGCCCTGGCCGTCGACCAGCGGGTAGCGCGAGGAAAAATCCTGCGCCAGGCGCACCATGGCGTCATAGATCGCCTGGTCGCCGTGCGGATGGAACGAGCCCATCACGTCACCGACGATTTTGGCGGACTTCTTGAACGCCGTGCCCGGATCGAGCCGCAACAGGCGCATGCCATAGAGGATGCGCCGGTGCACCGGCTTCAACCCGTCGCGGGCATCGGGCAGCGCCCGGTGCATGATGGTGGACAGCGCATAGGCGAGATAGCGCTCTTCCAGCGCCTCGCGCAGCGCGACCTCGTGAACCTCGGCGGGTTCCGGCGGAATCAGTGTCTTGCCCATGGAGACGGGTTAAACGCTCAGAACTGAGGGAGCAAGGCGCGAATCACGGCAATTCCGACGCGGAATCCGTTTGGAACAGCGCCGGCCAGGCGTCAGGAGGCACTCCCGATTCGCGTTCTCACCCTGCTCACCGCATTGATGAAGCCGGCGCGGGCGTCGGAATGGCCCTGCCCGCGCGGCTCCAGCACGTGGCGCAGCAGAAACAGGCCGGTCAGGCGAAAGCCGTCCTGCAGGTCCTGGTCCGTCCAGCCGTGGCGGGCCGCATCGTCTTGCGATTCCCCCTGGCGCAGGAACGGCGGCAGCCGCAGCAGGCGGTCGCGCCAGGGCCCGCCGGCCGTGCGCGAGACCGCGCCGCCGGATTTTGGCGAGACATAGACCAGCTCTTCCGTCGTGCCGGTCGCCGCGCAATTGTCGAGATCGAGCCCAAAACCGAGTTCGGCCAGCATGGCGAGTTCGAAGCGAACCAGATGCACCGCCGCCTCACCGGCATCGTCGAAGTCATCGAGCGCGTGGTCGAGCATCTCAAAAATGTCTTCGTGCGGATCACGCTCGGGCAGCAGCCGCGCCACCGAGGCGAGATGCGTCACGCCATAGACCCCGTGCGACGACGCCAGCAGGGTAGCGGCGCGCAGCCGCAAGCCCTCGATCGCATAGGTGCCGAGATGCTCGTCGAGCCGCGCCCGCCAGACGGCGCGCACGCTGTTGCCGGGCTGCAGCAGCGGGCGCAGCCGGGCGCCGGCAGCTCCGCGCACCAGGCCGAGGTGCCGGCCATGCTCGCGCGTCAGCAGTTCGGCGATGGCGGAGGATTCGCCATGCCGCCGCACGCCCAGAACGATGCCCTCGTCGGTCCATTCCATGGGGGAAAAGCGTACCATGTAGGGTGGGCTAAGCGAAGCGAGCCCACCGCAGCGATCAACACTGATCGTAACGTTGTCGTGGTGGGCCCGGCGCGCGGCGCGCGCCTTGCCCACCCTACGCAGCCTCCTGCTTCACGCGTTGAACCAGCCCTGGGCGTCGCCCGTGAAGGAGAAATAGAGCCCCGCCGCGGTCAGGATGCAGGACATGATCTCGATGCCGGAGTCGAACTCGACGCCATTGTCGCCGATGACCTGCCACAGCGACACGACGGAAAAGATCAGCGCCGCGGCGAGCACCCAGCGCGGCCAGTTCTTGCGCCGCTGCGCCGCGAGGTAGACGAAATAGACCAGCAGCAGGATCAGCCCGCCCGCAATCACGGTCGCAACCGTAATCATCTGCTCCGTCATATCGGTGGTCGGCGTGCGATCCTGGAAGGCGACCGAGAGCGCGTCGAGAATCAGCGACGTATAGAGCAGCACCTCGAACCGCAGCACGTTTTTCGGAACGGTCATGGCGGCCGGTCAGTCCCTGGGAAACTCGAGGCCCATGTGGCGGTAGCGGTCGGGATCGTCGCCCCAGTCTTCGCGCACTTTGACGAACAGGAACAGGTGCACGGGGTGGCCAAGAATCTCCGCGATTTCCTTGCGCGAGTCCGCTCCGATGGCCTTGATGGTCGACCCGCCCTTGCCGAGCACGATCTTGCGCTGGCTTTCCCGCTCGACAAAGATCGTCTGCTCGATGCGCACCGAATGGTCCTTGCGCTCGCTCCAGCTGTCGGTCTCGACGGTGGATTGGTAAGGCAGCTCCTGATGGAGCCGCTGGTAGATCTTCTCCCGCGTGATCTCGGCCGCGAGCTGCCGCATCGGCGCATCCGACATCTGGTCTTCGGGATAATGGAAGGGCCCGACCGGCATCCGCACAGCGAGC
>NZ_JAFATE010000090.1 GCF_019244115.1 Bradyrhizobium sp. | reverse complement strand
TGACCCTCAACATTCTGCTGTCCTTTGCGCAGTTCGAGCGCGAGGTCATCGGCGAGCGCATCCGGGACAAGATCGCCGCCTCAAAACGGAAGGGGATGTGGATGGGCGGCGTGCCGCCGCTCGGGTATCGGGCGCAGGACGGCAAGCTTGTTGTGATCGAGAGCGAGGCAGAGATCGTTCGAGACGTTTTTCGCTGCTATGCCGAACTCGGCTCGGTCCGGTTATTGAAGGACGACCTCGAAGCTCGGGAGATCAAGAGCAAGTCGTGGACCACCGCTTCGGGTCGCCTCAGGGGTGGCAAGCCCTTCTCGCGCGGTGCGCTCTACCTGATGCTGCAGAACCGCCTCTATCGCGGCGAGATCGTGCACAAGCGGCAATCTCATCCCGGCGAACACCCGCCGATCATCGATCAGCCATTGTGGGATGCGGTGCAGACGCAGCTCACCGCCAATAACCTTGCCAGACGCAACTCCAGTACACGCACTCGCCAACCGAGCCTGCTCGCCGGCATGCTGTTTGACGGCGACGGCACTCGCATGACGCCGACCCATGCGACCAAGCGAGGGACGCGCTACCGCTACTATGTCTCCCAAACGCTGATCACCTCGGATCAGACCGAGGGATCCGGCGGGCTGCGCATTCCAGCCGGGGAAATCGAGCAAGCGGTGATCAACCGAATCCGGCAATGGCTTGTCGATCCCGGCAGCGTCTACCAGGCAACACGGCTTGGCGATCCCTCAGCGCAGCGCCGGCTGATCGCGCGAGCCGGGGAAATTGGGAAGAGCTGGTCCGAGTTGCCCGCAGCACGGCAGCGTACCTTCCTTACCGCTCTGATCGAGCGCATCGACCTCGGGGCCGATCGGATCGACATCCATCTCTGCCCGACACGGCTCGCCAGCTTGCTGGATATCGCCGCGACGGCGTCGCCAAGCGCGACAGATGACGAGCCCCAGATCCTCTCGGTGCCGATCGAGCTGCGCCGCTCCGGGCGGGACATCAAGATGCTGATCGACGGCACCGACCCGTTTGCGACGGCCAAACCCGATGCGCGGCTGATCAAGCTGCTGATCAGAGCGCGCCGGCTCAATGCCACACTCGTCGACAGCGACGATGTGCCGTTTGCCGCATTGGCCAAGCGCGAGGGCGTGAGCCCATCCTATTTCACGCGGCTCGTCCGCCTCAGCTATCTCGCCCCGGACATCACGCGAGCCATCCTCGACGGGCATCAGCCGCACGATCTGACTGCGGACAAGCTGCTGGCGCACTCGCGTCTGCCGCTCACCTGGCACGAGCAACGGAAAGTGCTCGGCTTCGCTTGATGGGCTCCGCCAACCGCAGCATTGCTGGGCGGCAACAGCTGCGATCACCTTGGACTGCATCACCGGCACTGCGGTACTGGAATTTGGCCCAGCAGAGACTTTGTCGGCGGTAGGAGCCATATCGCCGGCATATGGCCGTCTCTGCTGACCGCACCGTCTTCCATGGCCCGCACGCCCGCGCGAAAAGCCGGGGTTCTCGACGGCATCACGCTACTTCCCGTGAGAGACGGACTGTCTGCGGGAGGGAGATGGATTCGAACTTTCCGTTCCGCGCCAAATAGGCAACGTTCAAGGCACCGCTATTTCAGTTTAGCAAAGTCAAAGGCCGGCGCATTCGCGAGCTGCTCTTTGGTCAGGTTGGTGATGAACCGCGCCTCGGGGCCGACCCTGATCTCATTCACCGGTACCGCCACCAGTTTATCACCAATCCCGAGAAACCCGCCAACGGAAAGGATTACTCCAGTGACAGTCGCACGATCGAGAGTGAGGAGCACGTCTTCAATCTGGCCGATGGACGTATCGCCGGTGTAGACCTTGCTGCCGATCAATTTGCTAGCCCTGGCGCTCCCGGCCAATGCCGAATCATCAATGCCGAATATTGGTGTGGTAGGCTGGGCCGTTGCCGAATTGTCCGTTTGAGTTTGCTGAGCATGGGCAGAAGCGGCGTAGAGGACCACCAAAAACGCCGCAAACCACCTCGTCATCGACTTTCCCATGCTGTCTCAAGTGAACTTCACTAACCCAGGTAACACTTCGATCATGCTCTGCTAAGAAGCGCCGGAGCAGGTGATATTCGAGATCCCGTATCAAAATGCAAGTGCGGGCGGGCGGCGGGGCGGCAGGTTCATCGGTCTACCAGCATCGGGAGCCGATTGCAGTCTGGGCCAGTTTGAATCGCACCGGCCGGCGCCGCGGCGGTAGGAGCGGACGTCCATCGCTCGTCACAGACCTTCGATCTAAATCAGTTAAGGATGATTATTTAGCTTTAAGGATCTTTGTGTCTCGGCTTTGAGGCGTATTCGCGGTAATAGTCGGCCGCATTCGGCAAGAACGCAGATTGGTTGGCCGGGTGTGAATTACGACGCTGATAGTAACAATGCGGGCGGGGATTCGGTTGATCGTCTGGTCAGCCCCGCCCGCGAGTTTTTGATTTACGGCAACTGGGCACCATCGGCGAAGAGCGGGCGTCCGCCCGCGCTTGCCGACGGCGATCATTGTCGCGAGATGGCCGGCAAGGTGCGAGAGCTGGCGCGCTACACACGATCGCCCGGCATTCGCCGCGAGCTGGTCGCTCTTGCGAAGAGTTACCACCGGCGCGGCGATTATTTTGACCGGTCGGCGCTCGAATAGCGGGTCTCGGCGGGTTTAACGCGATTGTCGACGGCGCGCCTGCCTCTGGATGGGACCTCGCGAGTCGGAGGCGGCTATCAGGCCGCGCCAGATGAGGTGGCATCAACACCGCGACTTCAACCTTCGCGTTGTCGCGCCGCGGGCGCGGCCGTGCAGGCAGGATCGCGGTATCGCCTCCGGCACCGACTTGCCCAACCCCCACCCGACCCCGGAGCCTGTCCCCCGACTTATGGGCTCCGACCGACGCTCCCACCAGTGGCCACTTGACCGCGTCCTCGGCCGGCATGTCCTGCACCGCCTTCGCGTGCATGTCGGTGATGATGTACTTGGTCACGACCTCGGCTGCCACCCGGTTGGCTGGCCCGGCATAGCCTGCAGCGCGACCGATCTCGGCGATGGAGCGGAACGGGAGCATGACGTGGCACGGTTACCTGTTCGATGCACGCACCGGCGCGAGCGCCAACGGACGGGGCTATCAATTGGCGCCGGCCCCGAGGATGA
>NZ_JAFATE010000061.1 GCF_019244115.1 Bradyrhizobium sp. | reverse complement strand
GCGACGCGCACGAAGGGCGACACCGGCGTGCCGGCAACGAGCTCGCGCACTTCGCTCATCCACAGCCGGCGCGGACCCAGCGTGCCCATGGCGCCGACGATCGGACGCGTGGTCCATTTGCCGTGCATGCCCAGTCTGACATCGGTGGGTTTGGCGATGTCGGCCGGCCGCGGCACATCCCAGTTCGGCGGCGACCAGACGTTGCCTGCGGGATTCTCCGTCTTGCGCAGCAGCTGGCAGGAGGCGCGCGCCATGCTGACGCCGCCCGAGAAGAACTCGGCCTCGACCACTTTGATGCGCAGCCCGTCGCGGACAAGCTTCGTCTTGATTTCGATCGGCACGAGCTTCGGCAAACGAAACATGTCGACCGTCAGCCGCGCCGGGACGAAATCCGCAGCACCATGGCGCTGCTCGATCTCGAACGCGAGCAGGCCGATGATGACGCGGCCGTGCAGCGACTGTGGGTCCCAGGGGCCGCTCGCGACCTCGGTCGGAACGAAGGCCTCCCCGTCACGTGTGAAGAAGGGCTGGTTGTTCATGGCGCGCGACCTTCGGCCGGATCGCGCCGCAAAATCAAGCGGGAGTGGAGCGACGGTCCAATGCGGCCGTCCACTCCGCACGCACGCTGTCGTCCGTCTCCGCCGCCAAGGCCTCCGCCGCGGTGGCATCGAACGCATCCGGCGCCAGCACTTGCGACAGCGCCCACACCGCCGCGCCCCGCACCAGCGGACTGGCATCGTCCAGCAGCGGCCTCGCGCTGGCTGCAAGCTCGGGATCGGCGGAATTGCCGATCGCGATCAGCACATTGCGGACAAAGCGGTTGCGGCCGATGCGCTTGACCGGCGATTTCGAAAAATGGCTGCGGAACGCGGCGTCATCCAGCCGTGCGAGATCTGCCAATGCAGGGGCGCGTAACGCGTCGCGGGCGGCGAGTTTTGCTTCGCGTCCGGCCTGCGCGAACTTGTTCCACGGGCAAACCGCAAGGCAGTCGTCGCAGCCATAGATGCGATTGCCGATGGCCTTGCGAAATTCTTGCGGGATCGGTCCCTTGTGCTCGATGGTCAGATAGGAGATGCAGCGGCGCGCGTCGAGTTTGTACGGCGCAGGGAATGCCGCGGTCGGACAGATGTCGAGGCAGGCGCGGCAGGACCCGCAGTGGTCGACTTCCGCGGCGTCGAACGGCAGCTCCAGCGTCGTGAAGATTGCGCCCAAAAACAGCCACGAGCCGAACTGACGCGAAACCAGATTGGTGTGCTTGCCCTGCCAGCCCAAGCCGGCGGCTTGCGCAAGCGGCTTTTCGAGCACGGCTGCGGTGTCGACGAACACCTTCACGTCGCAGGATGCCGCGGCGACGAGCCAGCGCGCCAAAACCTTCAGCTTCTTCTTGATCACATCGTGGTAGTCATCGCCTTTGGCGTAGACCGAGATCGCGCCGCGCGAGCGTTCCTGGAGCAGGGCAAGCGGATCCTGGTCGGGGCCGTAATTGACACCCAGCATGATGACCGAACAGACATCCGGCCACAGCGTGCGCGGGTCGGCCCGGCGTTCGGGATTGGCGGCCAGCCATTCCATGTCACCAAAGGCGCCGCTGTCGACGAATTCGAGGAAATGCTGCCGCGCCTGTGCGATGCGGTCCGGCGCGGTGACGCCGATGCAGTCGAACCCCAGTGCATGCAACTTTTCGATCAATGTGGTCTTCAGACCGACCGTATCCACCGCGGCGGGCGTCTTCAGAAGTCGAGATCCACGTAGGTCCGCGAGGCCGGCACGCCCGCCAGCCATTCGCTCAGCAGCGGACGGAACGACGGGCGCGACTTCACCCGCGCGTACCAGTTCTTTGCTGCCTCGTCCTCGACCCATGGCACGTCGCCCAGATAATCGATCGCCGAAAGATGCGCTGCGGCGGCGAGATCGGCATAGGTCAGGCGCTCGCCGGCGAGATAGTTCCGCCGCTGCGCCAGCCAGCCGATATAGTTGAGATGATAGCGCACATTGGTCTTGGCCGCGCGGATCACCTCGGCCGCCGGCGCGCCGCCGCCATTCTCCTCGGCCATGAAGCGCTTGTAGATCCGCTCGGTGACCAGCAGACCGGAGGCCTCCTCGAAGAATTTCTCGTTGAACCAGGCCATCAGCCGGCGCACCTCGATGCGCTCGGCCATCGCGGTCGGCAGCAGCCTGCGGTCGCCCATCTCGGCACCGTGAACCTCGTCGACATATTCGGCAATGATCGCCCCGCCCGGAATGGCAAACTGGCCTTCGGCGAACAAGACCGGCGTGGCGCCGGCCGGATTGAGCGTCAGAAACGCTTCGCGGCGTTCCCAAACCCGTTCCTCCACCAGCCGCAGGTCCAGCCCGTATTCGCCAATCAGGAGGCGGACGAACCGCGAATGCGGACAGAACGGATGGTGGAACAGCGTGTACATGCGGTCTTGATGGTTTCGCGGCCGGTGTGGGGTTGAGAACTCGCGACGGTAGTTCGGGACGCCAGGTAAGATTCGCGACACTAGTGCCGCCTGCCGATGAGGCAACCGATATTTGACGTTTTTTAAAGATTGCGGCAGCGGTCCGAATGCGCGAGAAGAGCGCGCCCTTTTGGCCGAAACCGATTCAGTACGGATTGGATCATGATATCAGATGCGTTGCGGGCCGTGATTCTCGGCGTCGTCGAGGGCGTCACCGAATTCCTGCCCGTTTCCTCGACCGGTCATCTGCTGCTGGCGGGGCGTTTCTTCGGCCTCGGCGAGGACAATTTCTGGAAGACGTTTGATGTCCTGATCCAGCTCGGCGCGATTCTGGCGATTGTCGCGCTGTACTTTTCGAAACTGTGGAAGATCGCGCTCGGGATGTTCTCCAATGAGGACGATCGGCGCTTCGTCATCGGCGTGCTGGTGGCCTTTCTGCCTGCTGTGATCATCGGACTGATCGCCGGCAAATACATCAAGGAGATTCTGTTCAATCCCTGGGTCGTCTGCTTCTCGCTGATCGTCGGCGGCGCGGTGCTGATGTGGGTCGATCAGATCGATCACAAGCCGCATGAGCATGATGCGACGAAATTTCCGCTTTTGATGTATCTCTGGATCGGCGTGGCGCAGTGCCTTGCGATGATCCCCGGCGTGTCGCGCTCCGGAGCCAGCATCGTGGCGGCAATGCTGCTCGGCGCCGACAAGCGCGCCGCGGCGGAGTTCTCCTTTTTCCTGGCCATCCCAACCATGGTCGGCGCGTTCGCCTACGATTTCTATAAGAGCCGCGCCGATTTGACGACCGATCACCTCGGCCTCGTCGCGATCGGTTTTGTGGTGTCCTTCATCACCGCGATGATCGTCGTGAAGACGTTCCTCGGCTACGTCACCCGCCACGGCTTTCAGCTGTTCGCCTGGTGGCGCGTCATCGTCGGCACGCTCGGCCTGGTCGCGCTGGCGCTCGGGTTCTGAGAGGCTGCGGCCGAATCTGTAGTTACCCGCGATGGTGGGCAAAGCGAAGCGTGCTCACCATCGCGGGTAACGCTCGCTGAAGCACGGTGGGCACGGCGCAAGAGCGCCTTTGCCCGCCCTACCCGATCGCGCGATTGGCTTACGCGTTCTTCCGCTGAAACTGTCCGGCAGCGCGAAAACGCCAGAGATATTGTGGGGCGATCGCCTCCAGCGAATCAGGCGTGATGCCGAGGCCCTGCAAGGTCAGGCCGGCGGCCTTCGCGGCGTCGGAGACGATGTTGTCGACGCGCAGCAACTCGACCTGGTCCGGCGTCAGCTTCAGCGCGCCCGGGCCAAACTGCAGGAACGCGGCCTGGAGCTTGGCGAGGCTGAACGGCAGCGACAGCAACATCCGCTTGCGCTCGATGATCGCAAGGATGGTCTCCATGATCTCGCGCATCGTCAGCACCTCGGGGCCGCCGAGCTCGTAGATACCGCCCGGCTGGGCCTTGCCGTCGGCCGCATCGGCGACGGCGGTTGCGACATCGCCGACATAGACCGGCTGCAGCCGCGTGAGGCCGCCGCCGATCAAGGGCAACGCTGGTGCCATCCGCGCGAGCGCAGCAAAACGGTTGGTGAACTGGTCCTCCGGACCGAACACCACGGAGGGACGCATGATCGTGGCGTCCGGCGCCGCAGCCAGGACGGCCTGTTCGCCGGCGGCTTTGGCGCGCGCGTAGCGCGAGGCGGATTGCGCCTCGGCGCCGATCGCCGAGACATGCACCAGCGTGGCGCCGGCGGCGCGCGCGGCCTTTGCCACCGTTCCGGCCCCAACCCCCTGGACGGCCTGAAAGGTCTGCTCGCCGCTCTCCGTCAGGATTCCGACGAGATTGACGACGATCAGCGAATCACGCATCGCCGCCTCGACGGAGCCGCCATAGCGCACATTGGCCTGCACGGCGTGGATCTGGCCGACCCGGCCGAGGGGCTGCAGGTGTCCGGCCAGTTCCGGCCGCCGGACGGCGACCCGGATGCGGTAGTCGCGCTTGGCCAGGGCCCGGACCACGTGCCGTCCCAGAAAACCCGAGCCGCCGAAAACCGTGACGAGGGTGTCCTGATTCGATGCCATGGTCATTCCTGCGGATGAATACGGGATCAATCGCCCGGATTCGCGATACGCGATCGGCTTCCGGCTGTATAGCCCAATTGGTTTGCGCATCGCCAATTTGACAAGCGCGTCGCTGATCCGTAGTAACCGCACCCATGCCCAGGTGGCGGAATTGGTAGACGCGCTGGCTTCAGGTGCCAGTGGCCTTACAGCCGTGAAGGTTCGAGTCCTTTCCTGGGCACCATTTTTCACTGGATGCCCTCCCGCCACCATTCGCCTGCAGACGCGCCCGCTGTAGCTTTGGCTGCCTGCTGATTCGATGAGGTTTTCGACGCCATGACCGTACGCCTGCATCGCGGCGACCTGCCCGATCTCTCCCGCTACTCCGGCTCGGTCGCCATCGATACCGAGACCATGGGGCTGAACCCGCATCGCGACCGGCTCTGTGTCGTCCAGCTGTCGAGCGGCGACGGCAGCGCCGACGTGGTGCAGATCCCCAAGGGACATACGGATGCACCGAATCTGAAGGCACTTCTGGGCGACCCGAACATCACGAAGGTCTTCCATTTCGCCCGCTTCGACGTCGCGGTGCTTTTCCAGGCCTTTGGCGTGATGCCACAGCCGGTCTATTGCACCAAGATCGCCTCGCGCCTGTCGCGCACCTACACCGATCGGCACGGCCTGAAGGATCTGGTGCGGGAAGTCCTCAACATCGACATGTCGAAGCAGCAGCAGTCCAGCGACTGGGGCTCGCCAGGCCTCAGCGAGGCGCAGCTCGCTTATGCGGCGTCGGACGTCCTGCATCTGCACGCCCTGCGTGAACGCCTCGACGTGATGCTCGCTCGCGAGGGCCGGGCCGCCCTCGCGCAGGCCTGCTTCGATTTTCTGCCGATCCGGGCGCAGCTCGATCTGGAGGGATTCGAGGCGGAGGACATCTTCGCGCATTCGTGACCGGGACGGCACCAAATGCCCCGTTTCGGTCAAAGTCGTTAAGCCAGTTCGGAGGCTGCATAATGCGGCGAGGCCCGATAGGATGCCACAGCGTGGACCGGCCAAGGGGGGCGTTGGTCTTGCACCCGGTCGTGTGCCGAATGGTCGACAGGCGCTGGACCTTCTCGAACGACCGCGGCTGCCTTCAGGGCAGGACGTGGAGCGTGCTTTGGCGGAATATGCGCGGACCTCGCGCGGCGGAGCTACTGTGACCTCGGTGCAGAACCCAGCCTATGAAGTGGCCATGGAGACGCGCTTTGCCATTGCCGCGCGCCATAGCCGGCTGGTCCGGATGCTCCGAATCGCGGTTCCTGCGGCCGTGGGGCTGGCGTTGGCCTTGATCGTCGCGAAATCCTATTTTTTCAATCCGTTCCAGAACGTACTCAAGCTGCCCGTGGCCGTGGATGGTGTCGCCGTATCAGGCACCAAGGTCACGATGGAATCGCCGCATCTGTCTGGCTTCACGCAGGACCAGCGGCCTTACGAGCTCTGGGCCAAGAGCGCGGTCCAGGATGTGACGGATCCTGACCATGTCGAGCTGCGGACGCTGCGCGCCAAGATCCTGATGGAAGACCAGTCGACCGTGACCCTGGATGCCAGGACCGGCATGCTGGACAACAAGCAGCAGACCCTCGACCTGCACAAGGACATCTTCCTGCAGACCTCGACCGGCTATGAGGCGCGTCTGAGCCAGGCGTTCGTCGATATGGGCAAGGGCACGGTCACCTCCGACGAACATGTCGACGTCAAGTTGACCAATGGGACATTGACGTCCGACCGGCTCCGGATCACCGGCGGCGGCGAGGTGGTCAGATTTGAAGGCAATGTCGTGATGCATCTGGATCACCTGGACGCGACCAACGTCCCGGCAGACGGCGACGCAGCCAGGACGGCGGATGCTGCTCCACCGGCGAGACCCCGCGCAGGCTCCGGAAAGTCCGGCAATTCGAAGTGATGAGGCCAGCCGTGATGTTTCTCTCCTTGACCAGGGGTAGTGCGGCTGGTGCCGGCGTGGTCGTTTCGGCCATCATCGTGGGGCTTGCCATCGGCCATGCCGCGGCCCAGAGCTCGATGCAGAACGTCCCCAACGCCATGCAGGGCTTTTCGCAGAATCGCGACCAGCCGATTCAAATCGAGGCTGTCTCGCTCGAGATGCACGACAAGCAGAAGGAGGCAACGTTCGCCGGCAACGTGAAGGTGGTCCAGGGCGACACCACCATGACGTCGAAAACGCTGGTGGTGTTTTATGAATCGAGCCAGTCGGGCCCCGCCTCGGGGCAGCCGGCGGCTTCCAAGGCCGCGGCGAAAGCGGCGCCTCCGATGCAGTCGTCCACACCGGGACCCGGCGGTGCCTCGTCGATCAAGCGGCTGGAGGCGCGCGGCGACGTCAAAGTGACCCAGAAAGACCAGGTCGTGACCGGGGAAAAGGCCGTATTCGACACCAAGACCAACCTGATCACCATGCACGGCGGTGTGGTGCTGACCCAGGGTGGAAACGTGCTGCGTGGTGACCGGCTGCTGGTGGATATGACCACCGGCGTGTCGCGGGTCGAATCCGATTCGGGACGCGTGCAGGGATTGTTCATCTCGTCAGGTCAAGGTGGCCCGGGGCTTCCCGGGCCGAGCCCATCGCCGACCGCGCCTGGACCAGGCGGTTCGAACAAACCAAAATAGCATCAATCACTTGTGCGCTGACGCAGCCCGCTATGGTTGAAGCCGGCGAGACGAGCCTGTATTTACCAATGCGGTGCGGCGGATGCTCCGCTTCGCGGGGGACATCCGTTCGATCATGCTGAGCGCAGGATTAAATCCGCCGATTCGGGCAGCGGGGTCGCCGTGAAGGGGCGAGCGGAGATGATGGATTTCCTCGGCCTGTTCCGCCGCCGCCCCGCCAAGCGGGGCAAGCAGGGCTTTGCCCGTCCCCGCACCGGCGACATCACCGACATGGAGGAGTCGCTGGAAGACCTGCTGTCGGGCACGGTGCGTGACGCCCCGCCGATTGCGCGCGAGGCTCCCGTGGCCAGCTACGATGCACCTCGGCCGCCCGAGCCGGCTCAAAATGTTCGGCCACCGCAGCAGGACAGGCCGCGGCCAAGGCCCAAGGCGGCGCGGCCAGCCAAGACCAACAACGGCGCCGCCGCCGCGCAGCTGCTGCGCCGGCCCGGGTTTCTGGCTGTGCATAGCGTGGAAAAAAGCTTTGGCACGCGCCAGGTCGTGCGTGGGGTTTCCATCTATGTCCGGCGCGGCGAGGCGGTCGGACTGCTGGGCCCAAACGGAGCCGGCAAGACCACCGTGTTCTACATGATCACCGGCTTGATCAAGGCCGATCGCGGCGCCATCGAGCTCGACGGCCACGACGTCACTCAGCTGCCGATGTATCAGCGCGCCCGGCTTGGCATCGGCTATCTGCCGCAGGAGGCCTCGATCTTTCGCGGCCTGACGGTCGAGCAGAACATCCGTGCAGTACTCGAAGTGGTCGAGCCCTCGCGAAAGCAGCGCGAGATCAAGCTCGATGAGCTGCTCGACGAGTTCAATATCGCCCGGCTGCGCAAGACGCCCTCGATCGCGCTGTCCGGCGGCGAGCGGCGGCGCTGCGAGATCGCGCGGGCCTTGGCGACACGCCCGAATTACATGCTGCTCGACGAGCCCTTCGCCGGCATCGATCCGATCGCGGTCGGCGACATCCAGGATCTCGTGCGGCACCTCACCAACCGCGGCATCGGCGTGCTCATTACCGACCACAATGTGCGCGAGACGCTCGGCCTGACCGATCGCGCCTATATCGTCTATGCCGGCCAGATCCTGACCGAAGGCAGCCCCGACGACATCGTTAACGATCCGGATGTGCGCAGGCTCTATCTTGGCGAGGAATTCCGCCTTTAATCATGCGCGGTTTCAATCGGATTTGATTGCAATGCGGTGGTAACCACCCGCGATAGGATCGCGCCTTAGCCAGATTTTCCGATCCGTCAAGTCATGTACATCGCGGCAAGACTAAGATAAGCAAGAATCGGACCAGTTTTAACGGATCGTTCTTGCCTCCATGGCGCTGACGCAGAGATTAGAATTCAGGCAGACCCAGTCGCTGGTGATGACGCCGCAGCTGATGCAGGCGATCAAGCTGCTGCAGCTCTCCAATCTCGATCTGTCAGCCTTTGTCGAAGAGGAGCTGGAGCGCAATCCGCTGTTGGAGCGCGCCAGCGACTCCCATGAGGCGCCCGTGGCGGGCGAGCAAACCCGTGAAAGTGCTGAACTTTCGGAAAGCGGCGGCGACTTTGCGGAGGCCGGCGGGGCCGACTACGCCGAAGCCTCGGGAACCGCCGAGGATAGCTTCCAGGCAGCCCAGGACGACTGGATGAGCAGGGATCTCGGCAGTCGCACCGAGATCGAGCAAACGCTCGACACCGGGCTCGATAATGTCTTTTCCGAGGAACCTGCCGAGACGGCGGCGCGGAATGCCCAGGACGCGGCACCCACCACCTACACCGAGTGGGGCGGAGGCGCGTCGAGCGATGAGGACTACAATCTCGAGGCCTTCGTCGCCGCCGAGGAAACGCTGGCCGACCACCTCGCCCAGCAGCTCGCGGTGGCCTTCACGGCGCCCGCCCTGCGCATGATCGGTCAGTATCTGATCGATCTGGTCGATGACGCCGGCTACCTGCCGCAGGATCTGGGGCAGGTCGCCGAGCGGCTCGGCGCGACCACCGAACAGGTCGATGCGGTGCTCGCGGTATTGCAGAAATTCGATCCGCCCGGCATTTGCGCCCGCACGCTCTCGGAGTGCCTGGCGATCCAGCTGCGCGAGCTCGATCGCTACGATCCCGCCATGCAGGCGCTCGTCGCGCATCTCGATCTCCTGGCCAAGCGGGATTTTGCCGGCCTGCGCAAGCTCTGCGGTGTCGACGAGGAGGATCTCGCCGACATGATCGCTGAGATCCGCAGGCTCGATCCAAAACCCGGCTTGCGATTCGGCACCACGCGGACGCTGACCGTCGTGCCCGACGTCTATGTGCGGCCGCGACGGGATGGTGGCTGGCAAGTCGAGCTCAACAGCGACACCTTGCCGCGCGTGCTGGTCAATCAGGTCTACTATTCCGAGCTGTCGAAGACGGTGCGCAAGTCCGAGGAGAAATCCTATTTCTCCGATTGCCTGCAGAACGCCACCTGGCTGGTCCGCGCGCTCGACCAGCGCGCCCGCACCATCCTGAAGGTCGCGACCGAGATCGTGCGCCAGCAGGATGGCTTCTTCACCCACGGCGTCGCGCATCTGCGCCCGCTCAATCTGAAAGCGGTGGCGGACGCCATCCAGATGCACGAATCGACCGTGTCGCGCGTGACCGCCAACAAATACATGGCGACCAATCGCGGCACCTTCGAGCTGAAATATTTCTTCACCGCTTCGATCGCGTCTGCCGATGGCGGCGAAGCACATTCGGCGGAAGCGGTCCGCCACCACATCCGCCGGTTGATCGACGCCGAAGAGCCCGCTGCGATCCTGTCCGACGACACCATCGTCGAGCGCTTGCGCGAAGCCGGCATCGATATCGCGCGGCGGACCGTGGCCAAATATCGCGAGGCCATGCGCATTCCGTCCTCGGTGCAGCGGCGACGCGAGAAGCAGGGCGCGCTGGGCCAGGCGCCGCGGTCCCGCGATACCGAGCCAGCCTGAGCCTGCCCTGCGGCCGACCGCGTGCGTGCCGCGAATCGTTCGCGTGAAGAAAACGCGCCAGAACAAGGGGCTAGCGCGTCAGTTCCGTTTTAATCGAAGCCGGATTTGCGCTAGTCTGGCGCATCGGAAATTCGCGCCGAGGGGCCGTTTTCTTGCACAGAACCCCCCTGCCCTTCATCCAATCGAGGCTCAAAATGACCCTGCGGGTTTCGGGAAAAAGCATCAGCATCGGCGAGGCTCTGCGCGGACGTGTCAGCGAGCGCACCGAGGAGGTTCTGCGAAAATATTTCGACGGCAATTACTCCGGTCACATCACGCTCAGCAAGGACGGCTTCGGCTTTCGCACCGACTGCGCGCTGCATCTCGATTCGGGGATCACGCTTGAGGCCGACTCGATTGCCGCGGATGCCTATGCCAGCGCCGATCAGGCGCTGTTGATGATCGAGAAGCGGCTGCGCCGCTACAAGAGCCGGCTCAAGGATCGTTCGGCGCGCAAGGCGTATGCGGCCTCGGCTGCGCTGGCTGAAATCGTCGGGCCAGCGCTGGATGCGCCAAGCTATGTGATCGAGCCGCCGGCCGAAGGCGACGAGGAGGTCACCGGCTACAACCCCGTCACCATCGCCGAAGCGACCACGTCGCTGAAACGGCTTTCGGTCAGCGAGGCGGTCATGGAACTCGACCTCTCCGGCGCGCCCTGCCTGGTGTTCCAGCATGGCGTCAGCGGCCGGGTGAACATCATCTACCGGCGCGCGGACGGCAATATCGGCTGGATCGATCCCCCGCTGGTCAAGGCCTGATCGGCCGGGTGTTTCGGGGCTGAAATCACCCGTTCCGGACCTCTACGGAGCCCGCAGCGTCCGGCTCGACCTTCTTAAGGATAGGTTGTCGGAAGCTCTGAAGAGGTGTTGGCACCGCCGCCGCGTTGGAGTAGAAGCCCCCCGACTCTGGCCCCAGGGCTTGCCGCTCGCATCCCGCCTCAGTTCCTTGACCACGGCCGCCGAAGGCCTATTTCGCAACCTGACGGTTCAATTTTCACCTCGGAAAGCCCTATGCTGATTACCGATCTGGTCGCACCCGAGGCGATTCTCCCTGCATTGAAGGTCAACAACAAGAAGCAGGCGCTTCAGGAACTCGCCGCGCGTGCGGCCGAGCTGAGCGGACAGAATGAGCGTTCCATTTTCGAGGTCTTGCTGCAGCGCGAGAAACTCGGAACGACCGCGGTCGGTTACGGCGTTGCCATTCCGCATGGCAAGCTGCCGAAACTGGAAAAGCTGTTCGGTCTGTTTGCCCGGCTTGAGCGTCCGATCGATTTCGAGGCCATGGATGGCCAGCCGGTCGATCTGATCTTCCTGCTGCTGGCGCCGGAAGGGGCGGGCGCCGATCACCTGAAGGCGCTGGCCCGCATCGCGCGGCTGCTCCGCGATCAGGACGTGGCCAAAAAACTGCGCGCCTCCCGCGATGCGCAGGCGATCTATTCGGTGCTGGCCCTGCCGCCCGCGAGTGCGGCCTAGACCGGGAGCCGTCTTGTTGAAGTCCTCAAAAGGGCACTCAGAGAAGCCTAGGGGATAGGGCGCTCAAGCCGAACCGACTGTTGCCGCTTCCTTCAAGCCCTGTAGGAGCTGTGTTGCCAGCATGTCGCTCAGCATCTTTTCTAGGACTGAAACATCAACCTGCCCCGTGGACTTCCAAGCCGCGTCCGCAACTTCCAAAGCGTCGTAGTAAGGCTGCTTGTTGCTCGCTATCTGGTCCGGAATTGTATTGGTGCCGGGATAGAGACTGTTCGCACGAATGCTCAAAACCACATAGGAGATAGCCCGGGCAGTCCTGCCGTTGCCGTCAGCGAACGGATGAATCCAATTCAATTTCCAAAGTATATAGGCGGCAAGATGAATCGGGCTCCTGTCTGCCCAGTGATTGTTGACGTACTCGCACATATCAGCGACTTCATCGGCAACCCTGAAAGCCGGGACAGGGTCGTGTTGACTGCCGTGAATGGTTGCCGGACCGTTCCTGAACGTGCCCGCAAACAAGTGCACCCCTTCCAACGCAACCGCATGTAGTTGCATCAGTATGCCTTGGCGGAGTCGGAATGGTTGTTCTTTTTCCTTTACAAAGGCCCGGATAATGTCGAGGGCAAGTGCGGTTTGCCTTACGCCATTCTCGGCTTCTCTCCGGGCCTTTTCCGTAGGGTCCTTAATTAGCTCGACTTGCTCTGTCGAGGTATGGCGCCCCTCCGCCACTAGAACTTACCTACTGGCCGCGATCTTGCGATCAACGTCCTCTATCAGCTCACGCGTAATTCGCTCGTTCTCGATGTGGGTATTCCCGTAAGCAAAGCTGCGCCGCTGCTGTGCGACCTGATCGGCCGTCATTTCGATTTTTCGAGCTCGTTCAATGAGTTCTTCAAGTTCTTTTGTCATCGCTCTTCTCCCGACTCGCTGGACCATACAAACAAGTTTTAAAAATACCAACAAGTTCCGATGGGGATGCTGACGCTGGATACATATGGGGATGGATTGTGGCCGCCAAGCGACACTTAGTTCAAAAGTATGTCCATAATTGGTACGTAACCCGCCGCGTCAAGTGACCGCAGTTGGTGCTCACATTGTGAAAAAATACGCGGGTTGCCCCTTCTCTCGGGGCAACCCGCGCATGATGAAAAATTCCTCTACGCGGTGCGCGTTCGCAGCAGCGCGTTCAGTGCACGCTCACGGCCTGCAATTCGTGGCTCCAAGCATTGGCCACGGCGGCCTCGCGGCTGTCCGTGAGCAGGATCGGCGTGCCGTCCGCGGCATGCAGCGCGAACAGTTTTAGGCCCGGCGCAATCTTCGGGGCTTGCGGAAACAGTCCCGGCACGTCCTCGGAGCGGATCTGCTTCACATAGGCGATATGGCCCTCGCCCAGGGTCGCCAGCGACTCCGTGGAGACGCGCGGCTCCAACACAAGGTTACCTTCAGTCATGGTCTCGACTCCTCTGCGATACTTAAGCGGTCGAGTCCGCTCCTCGTTGCATTATTCGTGCTCATTGATAGCGATTGTCTTAACGATCCTCTCCGGTTCAGGCCGGGCGAGATCGATCGACAACAGCCCGTTCTTCAGATCCGCGCCAAGCACCTGCATCCCCTCCGCCAGCACGAAGGTGCGCTGGAAGTGGCGCGCGGCGATGCCGCGATGGATGTATTGCCGAGCCTTGTCGTCCTGCTGACGACCCCGGATCACGAGTTGGTTTTCCTCAATGGTGACATCGAGTTGGTCGCGGGTGAAACCCGCCACCGCCAGCGTGATCCGCAGCCGTTCGGGCTGGCCATCCGCGCGGTCACACCTCTCTATGTTGTAGGGAGGATAACCGTCGGCGCCTTTGACGACCCGATCGAGCACGCGCTCGATCTCGTCAAAACCCAGAAGGAACGGACTGGATAACGTGGGAACACGAGACATAGTTTCCAAAGTCCTCTCGAAGCGACTTTGTTGTTTCAGGGCCCTGACGGCACCCCTTGCGGAACAATATGGGCATGGGACGGCAGCGCTTCAAGCACCCTGCAGCCCCTCCATGCAAGCCCTGTGCAAACCGCGCCTGCATGTGGTTACGCGCTACGGCGCGATCCGTTGCCGGCCGTCGGCGCTGAAAACATGCAATTTGTCGCGCGCGGCCACCGCCCTGATCCGCGCCCCGATGGCCGGTGCGCTCTGGCCCGGGATCCGGACCAGAACCTCCCCTGGCGGCAGTTCCCCCGGTTTGGCGCTGATGGCCGTCGCTCCGGTCTTCTGCGCGCGCATCCCGTAGATATAGGTTTCCGCGCCAACCCGCTCGATTGCCTCGACCGTCAGTTCGACCGCAAGGCCGCCCTCGGGCAGGCTGCCGTTCGACAGATGAAAATCCTCCGGCCTCACCCCGACAATGCCCGCATCGGCCGCGCCGGACGGCAGCCTGATATCCGAATCGGTCAGCGACATCAGGTTCATCGGCGGAGCACCGATGAAGGTGGCGACGAAGGTGGTTGCCGGCTTCTCGTAGAGCTCCAGGGGATTGCCGATCTGCTCCACCCGGCCGCCGTTCATCACCACCAGGACGTCGGCGAGCGTCATGGCTTCCAGCTGATCATGGGTGACGTAGATCGACGTCGTGTTCAGCCGCCGCTGCAGTTTGCGGATCTCGACCCGCATCGCGATCCTCAGCTTGGCATCGAGATTGGAGAGCGGCTCGTCGAACAGGAACACTTTTGGCTGGCGCACGATCGCGCGGCCCATGGCGACGCGCTGACGCTGGCCGCCGGAAAGCTGCCCCGGCTTGCGGTCGAGCAGGGCGTTAAGTTCCAGAATGCGCGCGGCTTCCTGCACGCGGGTCTCGATCGCGTCCTTCGCCATGCCGCGATTGCGCAGGCCGTAGGCCATGTTGTTGTAGACGCTCATATGCGGATAGAGCGCGTAGTTCTGGAACACCATCGCGATGTCGCGATCGGCAGGTTCGACCTGGTTGACGATGCGGCCGCCGATATCGATGTCGCCGCCGGTTATCGTCTCAAGGCCGGCGACCATGCGCAAGAGCGTGGACTTGCCACATCCGGACGGTCCGACCAGCACGCAGAACTGGCCGTCCTCCACCTCGAACTCGACGCCTTTGATGGCCTCAAATCCGTTCGGGTAGGCCTTGCGGACGTTGCGAAGCGCGACATTAGCCATATGAATTACTTCTCCGTCTCGATCAGGCCCTTGACGAACAGGCGCTGCATCAGCACGACGACTGCGACCGGCGGCAGCATCGCGAGCACGGCCGTCGCCATCGCTACCGACCATTCGGTCAGCGCGTCCTTCACGTCGATGATCTTCTTGATGCCGATCACGATGGTCTGCATGTCGTCGCGCGTGGTGATCAGCAGCGGCCAGAGATATTGATTCCAGCCATAGATGAACAGGATCACGAACAGCGCGGCGATGTTGGTCATCGAAAGCGGCAACAGCGTATCGAAGAAGAAGCGGATCGGCCCGGCGCCGTCCATCTTCGAGGCTTCGACGAGCTCTTTTGGGATCGTCATGAAGAACTGGCGAAACAGCAGCGTCGCGGTGGCTGAGGCGATCAGCGGCAGGATCAGGCCGGAATAGGAATCCAGCAGGTGCAGGTCGGAGGCGATCTTGTAGGTCGGAAAGATGCGAACCTCGACCGGCAGCATCAGCGTGACGAAGATGATCCAGAATGTCGTCATGCGGAACGGGAAGGAGAAGAACACCACCGCATAGGCCGAGATGATCGAGATCGCGATCTTTCCGACGGCAATGCCCACCGCCATGATCAGGCTGGAGATCAGCATGCTGCCGACCGGTTCGCGCGTGGTCTTGCCGGTGCCGGAGACGATGGTCTTCCAGTAGGTTTCGATGCCGTGCGATCCGGGATAGAGCGGCATCTGCCCGTTGGAGATGACGACGTCGTTGTGGGTCGAACCGATCACCGCCAGATAGACCGGGAAGGCGACGATCGCGACACCGATCAGGAGCACGATGTGAGGCAGCAGGTTTCCAAACCGACGATGCTCGACCATCAATAATGGACCTTCTTCTCGACGTAGCGGAACTGGACC
The DNA here is from genome assembly GCF_019244115.1 of Bradyrhizobium sp. Classification (GTDB taxonomy): domain Bacteria; phylum Pseudomonadota; class Alphaproteobacteria; order Rhizobiales; family Xanthobacteraceae; genus Bradyrhizobium. The sequence goes on along the minus strand of NZ_JAFATE010000061.1, from coordinate 10,579 downwards.
GCGGTGAGGACGATCACGATGATCATCAGGATCACGGATTGCGCCGCGGAGCTGCCCAGATCGGCGCCCGCCTTGCCGTCCTGAAACACCTTGTAGACCAGCGTCTGGGTGGCGGCATTCGGTCCGCCCTCGGTTGCGGTATCGATGATGCCGAGCGTGTTGAAGAAGGCATAGGTGATGTTGACCACGATCAGGAAGAACGTCGTCGGCGACAGCAGCGGAAACACGATGGTCCAGAACCGTCGCCATGGCCGCGCGCCGTCGATCGCCGCCGCCTCGATCACGCTTTTCGGGATCGCCTGCAGGCCGGCGAGAAAGAACAGGAAATTATAGCTGATCTGGTTCCAGACCGCGGCGATGACCACGAGGATCATCGCGTGGTTGCCGTTCAGCACCGGATTCCAGTCGATGCCGGCGCGCTGCAGGGCGCGCGCGATCATGCCGAGCCCGGGCTGGAACATGAAGATGAAGAGCACGCTCGCAACCGCCGGCGCCACCGCATAGGGGATGATCAGGAAGGTGCGATAGATCTGCACGCCCTTGATGTTGCGGTTGGCCATCACCGCGAGCAACAGACCGATCGCGAGCGAGAACGCGACGACCAGGGTCGAGAACACGAAGGTCACGCCGATCGAATGATAATATTCCGGCGTCTTGAGCAGGGCGACATAGTTCTCTAACCAGACGAACTCGGTCGAGAGCCCAAAAGCGTCCTGGACCAGGAACGACTGCCACAGCGCCTGCGCCGCCGGCCAGTAGAAAAAAATCAATGAAACGGCAAGCTGCGGCAGCACCAGGAGCGGCGCCAGCAGCCTGCCTGAAAAGATCGCACGGTTCTCCATCACGCCCCCCGGTCGTGCTGCGATTTGATGCAGGCACGGATCGTGGCCGGCTTACCCGGCCACGATCCGCGCGCGGATCACTTCGCCGCGGTGCGCTCGAACTGGCGCAGCATCTGGTTGCCGCGCGACACCGCCGCATCAAGCGCTTCTTTGGCCGACTTCTTGCCGCCGAGTGCCGCCTCGATCTCCTCGGACCAGACGTCACGCATCTGCACCATGCCGCCGAAGCGCAGGCCGCGCGAGTTCTCGGTCGGCGGCTTGTTGGTCAGCTCCTTCAGCGGCACTTCCAGGATCGGGTTCTTGTCGTAGAAGCCGCTCTCCTTGGTCTTCTCATAGGCCGCCTTGGTGATCGGCAGATAGCCCGAGACCTCGTGCAGATAGACCTGGCGGTCGGTGTCGGAGAGGAAGGTGAAGAATTTTGCGATGCCCTTGTATTCCTCTGCGGACTTGCCGCCCATCACCCACAGCGAGGCGCCGCCGATGATCGAGTTTTGCGGCGCGCCGGCGACATCGGGAAAGTAGGGCATCGGCACGGCGGTATAGGTGAACTTCGCATTGGCCTTGACGTTCGGATAGAACGCCGACGAGCTCATGTAGAGCGGGCATTCGCCTGACGTGAAGCGGCCCTCGCCGGTGTTGGTGCGGCCCGAATAATCGTAGCTCTTGTCCTTCTGCAGCTCGACCAGGTTCTCCAGCAGCTTGGTCTCGAGCGGACTGTTGAACTCGAGCACGGTGTCGAAGCCGTCGAGCCCATTCGCCTTGGTGCCGATCGGCTGGTTATGCCAGGCATTGAACTGCTCGATGAATCCCCAGGTGACCCACGAGGACGAGAAGCCGCAGGTCGGGCTCGTGGCATGCAGCTTCTTGGCGTCGGCGAATACCTCCGGCCATGTCTTGGGCGGCTCGGGGATGTCGGCCTTCTTCAGCGCATCAAGATTGACCCACATCACCATGCTCGACGAGTTGAACGGAAACGACAGCATGTCGCCCTTCGCGGTCGAGTAGTAGCCGGTGATCGCCGGCAGATAGGACTGCGGATCGAATGTCTCGCCCTGCTCCTTCATCAGCTCGAACACCGGCTTGATCGCGCCCTTGGCCGACATCATGGTCGCGGTACCGACCTCGAACACCTGCATGATGCCCGGCGCATTGCCGGCGCGGAATGCCGCGATGCCGGCGTTGAGCGTATCCGGATAGCTGCCCTTGTAGCTCGGCACGATCTTGTAGTCGCTCTGTGTGGCATTGAAGTCGTTGGCGAGCTTGACGACGACATCATTGTTCGGCCCCGTCATCGCGTGCCACCACTGGATTTCGGTCACCGCGTGCGCGGGGGACGCGGCAAATGCCAGCGCGGTCGTCACCGCGGCGGCAGCACCGAATTGTCGAAGAGCCATCAAAAACCTCCCATTGGGCCGTCATCGTCGTTCGTTGCGCCTAGCAGCGCCGGATGACGGGGAAATGACCGTGGAAACGAAGCGGATCGTAGGGGAAACGCCCGCGAAGGGAAGCGGGAAAATGGGAGAAGATGCCCGCATGTCGTCCCAGCATTCGGGACGACATGCAAATCCGATTTACCGCTTGCGCTCGCCGCACACGACGCCCTCGGCGACCAGCGCATCGATCTGGCTCGTGTCGTAGCCGAACTCGCCGAGTACCTCGCGGGCGTCCTGATTGAACTTCGGCGGCGTTCGCCGCAGGCTCGGCTTCGAGCGATCGAGACGGATCGGCGAGGCGACGCCCTTGTACCAATCCTTTTCGATAATGTCGTTACGGTAGAGGGTGTGCGGATTATCCAACGCCTGGTTGATTTTCTGCACCGGTCCGGCCGGCAGGCCCGCGGCGAGCAGGCGATTGCACAGCGGCTCGGCCTCGCGCTCGCGAAAGACGGCAGCGAGTTCTTCGCGCAGCGCCTCGCGGTTGGCGACACGGTCCTTGTTGCGCGCGAAGCGCGGGTCGGTGCCGAGCTCGGGTTTGCCGATCTCGTTGCAGAGCTTGCGGAAGGTGCCGTCATTGCCGACACCGATGAAGATGTCGTCGGTCCTGGTTGGAAAAATCGCGTAGGGCACGAGGTTGGGATGTTCGTTGCCGGTCAGCGACGGCGGCTTGCCGTGCATGAAATAGTTCGCCGTGTGCGGGTGCATGATGGCGAGCCCGGTTTCGTAGAGCGTGGTTTCCAAAAACTGTCCCCGGCCCGAGCGCTGCCGTTCCGACAACGCCATCAGGATGCCGATCGCGGCATAAAGTCCGGTCGTAATGTCGACGAGCGGCACGCCAATGCGGGTCGGCCCGCTTTCGGGCGAGCCGGTCGCCGCGATCATGCCGGTCATGGCCTGGATGATGGCGTCGTAGCCGGGATTACCGCCGCGCGGGCCATCGGCGCCAAAGCCGGAGATGCGGCAGTGCACCAGCTGCGGAAATTTTTTGCCCAGTACCTCCTTGCCGATGCCCCATTTGTCGAGCGTGCCGGGCTTGAAATTCTCGATCAGGACGTCGGCACTTTCCAGCATCTTCAGCAGTACGGCCCGGCCGCCTTCGGATGCGAGGTCGAGCCCGATCGAGCGCTTGTTGCGGTTGATGCCGACGTAATAGGCCGCATCGCCGTCGTGAAAGGGCGGTCCCCAGTCGCGCACCTCGTCGCCGGCCGGCGGTTCGACCTTGATCACGTCGGCGCCGTGGTCGGCGAGGATCTGCGTGCAATAGGGGCCGCCGAGCACGCGCGTGAGATCGATCACGCGCAATCCGGCCACAGCACCGGGAACAAGGTCAGAGGTCATGGAGCGCCGCGCAGGTTGGTGTCATCTGTAGCCGCATAAAGCATTGCCGCCGGCCCGACGCAAATCTCCAAACGCCTGCCGGCCGTCGCAGGTTCTTCCCGCAACGGCCGGCGGCCCGTCTCCGCGAAGAGCGGGCGTGCTTACGCCACGCTGAGCTTCACGTCGATGTTGCCGCGCGTCGCATTCGAGTAGGGGCAGACCTGGTGCGCCTTCGCGACCAGTGCTTCGGCTTCGGCGTGCGGCACGCCCGGCAGAGAGACTGCAAGCTCCACGGTGAGGCCAAAACCGCCTTCGGAGCGCGGCCCGATTCCCACCGTGCTGGTTACGGCGGTATCGGCCGGCACCTTCGGGCCGCCCTGCGAAGCCACGAACTTCATCGCGCCGAGAAAGCAGGCGGCGTATCCGGCCGCAAACAGCTGCTCGGGATTGTTACCGGCACCGCCACCGCCGCCGAGTTCCTTCGGCGTGGCAAGCTTGACGTTCAGTGCGCCGTCGAGGGTTTCGGCCTGGCCGTCGCGGCCGCCGGTTGCCTTGGCGCTGGTCTTGTAGAGCACGTTCACGGACATCTGGGGTCTCCGTTTCGCTTGGGGGATTGACGGGCGTCATGAATTGCACACAAATAGATTGCGCGCAATATAAATGGCCGATAGAAAGATCGTGATCGGCACGCGCAATTGCGCCGGAGACGCCGGCCGGCGAAGTTGGGACCAGGCAGTCCGGAGAAAATCAAGAATGGCCAGGAGAGATGGTGCCGAGGCGCTGCTCATGCTCGGCAATCAGCTGTGTTTCGCGGTCTATTCCACCGCGCATGCCTTCAACCGGGTCTACAAGCCTCTGCTTGACCGCCTCGGTCTCACCTACCCGCAATATCTCGTCATGCTGGCGCTATGGGAGCGGGATGGCGTGCCCATCAAGGACATCGGCGAGCGGCTGTTCCTGGACTCCGGCACGCTGACCCCGCTGCTGAAGCGGCTCGAGACCGCGCATCTCATCAAGCGGACTCGCTCGCGCGAGGACGAGCGTCAGGTGCTGGTCGCGCTGACATCCCAGGGGCAGGCACTCAAGGAGAAGGCGAGGGGGGTGCCGCCCGCGATCCTTGCGGCCTCCGGCTGTTCGATCGGCGAACTTACGGCGCTGAAGAAGAACCTGATTGCGCTGCGCGACCAGCTCAACGCGGCTGTGGGGGAGTAGGACCTATTTGAACCAATCTTTGGACGGCCGGAGGGAACGCTCATCGCTGCACCGGCCCGTCTTCGCCCGGTGGGCTACGCCGGGCACGCTTCGCTTCATCTTGCGTGGCTGCGCCACGCGTAGCCGAAGGCGAAACGTGGTGGAGCCAGGCGGGATCGAACCGCCGACCTCTTGCATGCCATGCAAGCGCTCTCCCAGCTGAGCTATGGCCCCTTACCTGTCTCTTGGCATGATCTGTTCGGAAACCGGTGTCCACTTTTCCGGATCATGCCCAACCGGTGCGTCTGGGCGACGCGCCGGACGTCCTCAGAACATAGTTTTGGACTTATCTCAAGTCTCAAGTCTCTTCGTCGTCACCGACATCGCCGATGATGTCGGTGACGTCCTCATCGCCTTCCTCGTCATCGGCAATGAAGGTCGAATCGTCGTCGTCATCGTCCTCGATCGTCTCATCGACCTCGATGTCGTCCTCGGATTCAGGCACCACCGCCTTCACCTTCCCGGTGTTCTCCTCGGCGTCGGCCTCCTCCAGCGACACCATCTCTTCGGCCTCGGCGGGCTCCGGCGCGGCCTCGGCGGTTGCCATCGCGGCAGTACGGGCGGCTTCGCCGCGCATGCGCGTGGGCGCGACCGGAGCAATCGGCACAATCTCGCCGGTATAGGGCGAAATCACCGGGTTTTTGTTGAGGTCATAGAACTTTTTGCCCGTGGTCGGGCAAATGCGTTTGGTTCCGAGATCGGATTTGGCCACGTGCACAATCCCTGGGGATGTCTGAAAAGCGGTGCTTCACTTGGCTAGTTGAAGCGCTGCTGTCAATAGCTGGTCTGGACCAATGTGGCGGGCGCGTGACGCGCAGTTCAGCCTGTGGTAACTGCCGGCCACCGATAAGGATATGCATCTTGGCCCAATCCACTGACCTGACGCCGCTCGAGGCGCGCGCCTCTGGCCCCCTGACGGGGCCCGTGCGCGTCCCGGGCGACAAGTCGATCTCGCATCGCGCCTTGATTCTCGGGGCGCTTTCGGTTGGCGAGACCCGAATTGACGGCTTGCTCGAAGGCGAGGACGTCCTCAACACGGCCAAGTCCATGCGGGCGCTGGGGGCTTTCGTCGAGCGCACCGGCGACAACCGCTGGCTGGTGCGTGGCGTGGGCGTCTCCGGCTTCAAGGAACCACAAAATCCGCTCGATTTCGGCAATTCGGGCACCGGCTGCCGGCTGGCGATGGGGGCGGTGGCGGGCAGCCCGATCACGGCCACTTTCGACGGCGACGCGTCGTTGCGCAGCCGCCCCATGCGGCGGATTCTCGACCCGCTCGCGCTGATGGGGACAAAAGTGACCGCAGCCAGCGAGGGCGGGCGGCTGCCGCTGACCCTGCAGGGGGCCCGCGACCCGGTTCCGATCGTCTATCGTTCCCCGGTCGCCTCGGCCCAGATCAAGTCCGCGGTGCTGCTGGCAGGGCTTGCCGCGCCCGGAGTGACCACGGTCATCGAGCCCGAAGCGAGCCGCGATCATACCGAACTGATGCTGAAGCATTTTGGCGCCGAGATCGTCACGACAGCGGAGGGCGCCCATGGAAGGCGCATCGCGCTGACCGGCCAGCCTGAGCTGCGCGGCGCCGAGGTCGTGGTCCCGGCCGATCCCTCGTCGGCGGCCTTTCCCGTGGTGGCGGCGCTGATCGTGGAGGGCTCCGATATCGTGCTCTCCGACGTCATGACCAACCCACTGCGCACCGGCTTGTTCACGACCCTGCGGGACATGGGAGCGTCCATCGAGGAGAGCGAGTTGCGCAGCGATACCGGCGAGCCGATGGCGCGCTTGCGCGTTCAGGCCTCGAAACTTAGGGGTGTCGAGGTGCCGCCCGAGCGGGCGCCATCCATGATCGACGAGTATCTCGTGCTGGCGGTGGCGGCGGCCTATGCCGAAGGGACCACCGTGATGCGCGGGCTCCATGAATTGCGGGTCAAGGAATCCGACCGGCTGGAGGCGACAGCCGCGATGCTGCGGGCGAACGGTGTGCAGGTCGAGATCGTCGGCGACGACCTCATCGTCGAGGGCAGGGGGCATGTTCCCGGCGGCGGCCTCGTCGTCACCCACATGGATCATCGGATCGCAATGTCGGGACTGGTGATGGGCCTGGGTTCGGATGTGCCGGTCAAGGTTGACGACATCGCCATCATCGCCACCTCCTTCCCGGGCTTCGTTCCCATGATGCGCTCGCTGGGGGCGGATTTCGCCTGAGGCGCGGATGAGCAAAGCTTTCGACCGCGACGCGCTGCTCGATGCCTTTGACGGGATCGGCCGCGCCGCGGTCGCGGCCGGAACCAAATTGCAGATCGCCGTCTATGGCGGCTCCGCGCTGATGCTGGCCAGCAATTTCCGCTTCGCGACCGAGGATGTGGATATCGCCGAGATCGGGCAGCCCTGGCCGGCCTGGCTTTCGGACATCGTTGAACGCATCGCGCGTGAAAATGGCTGGTCCGCCACCTGGCTCAATGATGCCGTGAGCTTTCACCTGAGTGCCCTGGCACGAGAAGCACGCGACCTCACCGCCTTTGGCACATTTCCAAGGTTGGCCGACGACGTCGGACTTGTCGTTCTCGTTCCAACCGCCCGATACATGCTTGCTTTGAAGCTGAAGGCCTTGAGGATTTCGGATTTCGAAAAAGGTCAGCAGGACATGACGGATGTCGCGCACCTGCTGAAGGTTCTCAATCTGAAGGACACTGAAGAGGCAATTGAAATCCTCGCCGAGTTCTTTCCAAATAGCGCTGCGCACGCAGACAAGCAGCGTTTCGTGCTAAAGCGTCTGTTTTCTGGAGATACTTCGATCGATGCGCCCCGATACCCTCGCACGGACCGCTGAATGCGTTGCGTCCGGTCATTCGCTCGATCGGGCGCTGCGCGAATTTCTCGATGAATTTTATCTGGCGCCCACAGCGGAGCTAAAAAGTTCCATGCTCGCGGACGAGCCGCCAGCTGTTGGAGACCCCCGTGTGGAGAGCTTGTTCGGAGCGGTTGCCGAATATCTCGCCCATCAATACGGATTGCCTGACGTTCCGGACTGGGCCTATTCGCCCCGGCGGTACCTCGATCGGGCTTGGCACGCATCTCCGATGGCGGATGAAGGCATGCGAGAATATCTGACCTTTTCGAGCCCGGCCGAGTTCGCCTCCCGTAACATCTTTACCGAGGAGCGGCCGCTGCGGCGCGCGCGCGGGCCCCGGCCGCCGGGGAATGAAAGCCGATGATCATCGCCATCGACGGGCCTGCGGCGTCCGGCAAGGGTACGCTGGGCAAGCGCCTTGCCCAGCATTACGGCTATCGCCACCTCGATACCGGGGTCATCTATCGCGCCGTGGCGCACGCGCTGCTCAGGCAGGGAGCCGATCTCCGGGACGAAGCCCGCGCCGTGAAGGCTGCGCTGGAACTCGAGCCCGAGACGCTCGCTGATCCGGCCCTGAAATCGCACGAGGCGGGCGAGGCCGCCTCGGTGGTCTCGGCCATCCCAAAAGTCCGGGAAGTCCTGGTGGATTTTCAGCGCGCGTTTGCGGCTGGCCCTCCCGGGGCGGTGCTGGATGGCCGGGACATCGGAACCGTGATCTGTCCTGGCGCCGACGTGAAGATTTTCGTCGTGGCCGACCCCGAGGTCCGAGCCCGCCGCCGCGCCGCGGAGGTTCGCAGCCGCGGCGAGGAGGCCGACGAGGCAAAAATCCTTGCCGACATCCTGGCGCGCGACGAGCGGGACCAGAACCGGCCCGTTGCGCCTTTAAAACCGGCAAAAGATGCTTACTTGCTAGATAATTCCAAGCTCGATATAGAGGCGGGCGTCCGGGCCGCCATCGACATTGTCGAGGCCGTTCGAGCGGGCCGGCGGCGGGTCTGAGGCTTTTCAGGCAAAACCGCTGCCGTCACTGGAGGAACGCCCGCTCCCTGTCTCGAAGGTCGGTCTCTCGAAACATCTCGAGATCGAAGTTTCGGCTCCGGAAGAATTCAACGTATCGAACGCGCAGGCATCTGCCGGCCCGCTCTTTGCGCATTTCGCAAGGGAGCGGTTCGGGGGTTATGCGGCTCCCGACACTGCACGCGCGATACGCCCTTTCACCGAGAGCGGCCGGCTTACTTCGCATCTGGAGAACATATGGCTTCGAGTGCTGCGACAGCGAATAGTTACAACCCCTCTCGCGACGATTTTGCCGCGATGCTGGATGAATCCTTTGCCGGCGGCAACCTGCAGGAAAGCTCCGTCATCAAGGGCAAGGTGGTTGCGATCGAGAAGGACATGGCCGTCATCGACGTCGGCCTGAAGACCGAGGGCCGCGTGTCCTTGCGTGAATTTGCCGGACCCGGCCGCGACAGCGACCTCAAGGTCGGCGACGAGGTCGAGGTGTTTCTCGACCGCATCGAGAATGCGCTCGGCGAGGCCGTGCTGTCGCGCGACAAGGCGCGGCGCGAGGAGAGCTGGGGCAAGCTGGAGAAGGCGTTCCAGAACAACGAAAAGGTCATGGGCGTCATCTTCAACCAGGTCAAGGGCGGCTTCACCGTCGATCTCGACGGCGCCGTGGCCTTCCTGCCGCGCTCGCAGGTCGACATCCGCCCGATCCGCGACGTCGCGCCGCTGATGAACAACTCGCAGCCGTTCCAGATCCTCAAGATGGATCGGCGCCGCGGCAACATCGTGGTGTCGCGCCGCACGGTGCTGGAAGAGACCCGCGCCGAGCAGCGCCAGGAGCTGGTGCAGAATCTCGAAGAGGGGCAGGTCATCGACGGCGTGGTCAAGAACATCACCGACTACGGTGCGTTCGTCGACCTCGGCGGCATCGACGGCCTGTTGCACGTCACCGATATCGCCTGGCGCCGGGTCAATCACCCGACCGAGGTTTTGTCCATTGGCCAGACCGTCAAGGTCAAGATCATCAAGATCAACCACGAGACCCACCGCATCTCGCTCGGCATGAAGCAGCTGCTCGATGATCCGTGGCAGGGCATCGAGGGCAAATATCCGCTGGGCTCGCGTTTCCACGGCCGCGTCACCAACATCACCGACTACGGCGCGTTCGTCGAGCTCGAACCGGGGATCGAAGGCCTGATCCACGTCTCCGAGATGTCGTGGACCAAGAAGAACATGCACCCCGGCAAGATCGTCTCGACCTCGCAGGAGGTCGAAGTCCAGGTGCTCGAGGTCGACAGCGTCAAGCGGCGCATCTCGCTCGGTCTCAAGCAGACCATGCGTAACCCTTGGGAAGTCTTCATCGAGAAATTCCCAGTCGGTTCGGTGGTCGAGGGCGAGGTCAAGAACAAGACCGAGTTCGGCCTGTTCCTCGGCCTCGAAGGCGACGTCGACGGCATGGTCCATCTCTCGGATCTCGACTGGAAGCTGCCCGGCGAGCAGGTCATCGACAACTACAAGAAGGGCGATGTCGTAAAAGCCGTGGTGCTCGACGTCGATGTCGAGAAGGAGCGGATTTCGCTCGGCATGAAGCAGCTGCAGGACGACCCCTGGCAGGGCATCGAGGCCAAATATCCCGTCGGCGCGCGCTTCACCGGCCGCGTCACCAACATCACGGACTACGGCGCCTTCGTCGAGCTCGAGCCCGGCATCGAGGGCCTGATCCACGTCTCCGAAATGTCGTGGACCAAGAAGAACGTGCACCCCAGAAAGATCGTCTCTACCTCGCAGGAGGTCGAGGTGCAGATCCTGGAGGTCGATTCGGTCAAGCGTCGCATCTCGCTCGGGCTCAAGCAGACCATCCGCAACCCGTGGGAGGTCTTCGT
>NZ_JAFATE010000024.1 GCF_019244115.1 Bradyrhizobium sp. | reverse complement strand
TCGCCGATCAGGACGCTCGCCGATCTCCGGGGCAAACGGATCGCCTTTGCCAAGGGATCGAGCGCGAACAATCTTCTGGTCGCGGCGCTCGAAAAGGCCGGAATTGCCTGGGGCGACATCACGCCGGCCCCGCTCGCGCCGGCCGATGCGACGGCCGCCTTCGTCAAGGGCTCGGTCGATGCGTGGACGATCTGGGACCCTTATCTCGCGCTTGCCGAATTGAAGCAGGACGCGCGTGTCATCGTCTTCGACAAGGACATTCATCGCCCCAATTCGTTCTACATCGCCGGCGCGGATTTCGTCGAAAAACATCAGGATCTGGTCGGCCGCCTCAACCGTGCCTTCGCCGCCGAAGGCGTATGGGCGAATGCGCATCATGAAGAGGTGGCGAGGGCACAGTCGGAGGCAACCGGCGTCGACATTGAGGCTATCAGGCGTTTCGTCGACCGCTCCAACTATCAGGTCGTTCCGATCGACGATGAGATCGTCCGCAGCCAGCAGGCGATCGCCGATCGTTTTGCGCGCACCGGCCTGATCCCGAAACAGGTCCAGGTCGTCGACATCATCTGGAAATGGACGCCGGGCGCCTGAAAAGCCTGATCCCGAACCTCGAAAGACCTCACATGAAACGCTTAATCCAACGATGGATCGCGCATGCCGTGCTGTCGATCAGCCTCGTCGCTGCGACCGTCGGCACGTCCTATGGCGAAGACAAGGTCGTTCGTATCGGCTTTCAGAAATACGGCAAGCTGGTGCTGCTGAAAGGCCGCGGCACGCTAGAAGACAAGTTGAAACCGCTCGGCTACACGGTCACCTGGACCGAATTCCCGTCCGGGCCGCCGCTGCTCGAAGCGCTGAATGTCGGCTCGATCGATTTCGGCATCGCCGGCGAAACCCCGCCGATTTTTGCGCAGGCCGCCGGTGCGCCGCTGGTCTATCTCGCCTACGATCCGCCGGCGCCACAGGGCGAAGCCATTCTGGTGCCGAAGGACAGCCCGCTCAAATCAGTCGCTGAGCTGCGCGGCAAGAAGGTCGCGCTGAACAAGGGATCGAACGTCCATTATCTGCTCGTCAAGGCGCTAGAGCAGGCCGGCCTGAAATACACCGACATCCAGCCGGTGTTTTTGGCGCCGGCCGACGCGCTGGCGGCGTTCACGCGCGGCGCCGTGGATGCCTGGGTGATCTGGGATCCCTATGAAGCCGCGGCGGAGGCCTCGACCGGCGCGCGCATCCTCGCCGACGGCACGGGCCTCGTCGCCAATCATCAGTTCTATTTCTCGTCGAAGAAATTCCTGACCGGGAACGGCCAGGCGGTCGACGCGGTGCTCGATGCGCTCAACGAGGCGGACGAGTGGACGAAGAATCATATCGGCGAGGTCGCGGCACAACTGAGCCCGTCCGTCGGCTTGCCCGCGCCGGTGCTCGCGAGCTCGCTGAAGCGCGAATCCTACGGCATCCGCCCGATCAGCGACGACGTGATCGCGAGCCAACAGCGCATTGCCGACACCTTTGTCGCGCTCGGCCTGCTGCCGAAGGCGATCACCGTTTCCGATCTTCAGCGCAAATCAGGATCATGACCATGAGTTCTGCGATATCCAAAGCCAATATCCTGTGGTTTCTGCCGACCCATGGCGACGGCCGCTATCTTGGCACCACCGCCGGCGGCCGCGAGGTGAATTTTGGCTATCTGCGCCAGATCGCGCAGGCCGCCGATCAGCTCGGCTATTTCGGCGTGCTGCTTCCGACCGGACGGTCCTGCGAAGATTCCTGGATCGTCGCCTCGTCGGTCGCGCCCTTCACCGAGCGGCTGCGCTATCTCGTGGCGGTGCGGCCGGGCCTGCAGTCGCCGAGCGCCGCGGCCCGCATGACGGCGACCCTCGACCGCATCTCCAATGGCCGGCTGCTTATCAATGTCGTGACCGGCGGTGACCCCGTCGAGAACAAGGGAGACGGCATTTTTCTCTCGCACGACGATCGTTATGCCGTGACGCGGGAGTTTCTTGCTGTTTACAACGACCTGCTCGCGGGCAAGACGGTCAATTTCGAAGGCAAGCATATCCGGATCGAGGACGGGCGCCTGCTATTCCAGCCGCTGCAATCGCCGCGGCCGCCGCTCTATTTCGGCGGCTCGTCGGATGCTGGCATCGATGTCGCAGTCGACGCGGTCGATAAATATCTGACCTGGGGCGAGCCGCCCGCCGATGTCGCCGACAAGATCGCGCGGGTCAAGGCTGCTGCCGACAAGCGCGGACGCAAACTGTCTTTTGGCATCCGCCTGCATGTGATCGTACGCGAGACCAACGCCGAGGCCTGGGCCGCCGCCGACGATCTGATCCGGCACGTCACCGACGACACGATCGCCTCGGCGCAAAAAATCTTCTCGCGGATGGATTCGGTCGGCCAGCAGCGCATGCAGCAATTGCACGGCGGCCGGCGCGAGAAGCTCGAGATCAGCCCGAACCTGTGGGCGGGCGTCGGCCTGGTGCGCGGCGGAGCCGGAACGGCGCTGGTCGGCGATGCCGCGACGGTGGCGGCACGGATCAGGGAGTACCAGGAGGTCGGCATCGACACCTTCATCATGTCGGGCTATCCGCATCTGGAAGAGGCCTACCGTTTCGCCGAGCTGGTGTTTCCGCATCTGGTGCTGGAGCGGCCGGACAATCTGACGCGGCTACGTTCGAATACCGGGCCGTTCGGCGAGACCATCGCTGGCGAGCGGCGGCCGCTCGCGAGGGCCTCGCAATCATGAGCCTGAGCGACGCCAAGATTCGTAGCAAGGCTCAAAGCCTTCGCATTCCCAAAGCAGACGGCCTGATCCAGTGGATCGTGCCATTGGCCATTGTCGTCATCTGGCAGGCCGCGAGCGCCGCGGGCCTAGTGCCGGTGCGTGTGCTGCCAGCGCCGAGCGACGTGGCGCTCGCCGGCTGGAAGCTGCTGCTGTCGGGCGAACTCGCGCGCAACATCGCCGTCAGCTTCTGGCGCGCCGGCGTCGGCTTTCTGATCGGCGGCGGCATTGGCTTCGCCTTCGGCCTTGCCAACGGCCTGTCGCAACTCTCCAGCAAGCTGACCGACACCACGCTGCAGATGGTGCGCAACGTCCCGCATCTGGCGCTGATCCCGCTCGTCATTCTCTGGTTCGGCATCGACGAGACGGCAAAGCTGTTTTTGGTCGCGCTGGGCGTGTTCTTCCCGGTCTATCTCAACACGCTGCACGGCATCCGCAGCGTCGATCCGCAGCTGATCGAGATGGGGCGCGTCTACGGCATGTCCGACGCCGAACTGTTTCGCCGGGTGATCTTTCCCGGCGCCTTGCCC
>NZ_JAFATE010000018.1 GCF_019244115.1 Bradyrhizobium sp. | reverse complement strand
GTCGCCAATTCAGCGCCTGGGTGCTATTCATGTTGCAATGGCCTCAAAGGCGATCGGATCCCGAAGGTGAGATCACAGTGACCTTGGAATGGCAGTACCAGCTGAGATTCGACGTCAGCGACGCCGGGACGGCGGAAGCGGTGCGCCGCGGCGATCCGGCGCTGGGGCGGCTGTTCGATGTCCTCACCGCTCATCACGCGCTGGCGAGATGCCAGTTTGACGCCTTTGCGGAGTATGTCGCCGCGGCCGAAGCGGAGGGTCTCGAAAACTATCCCCTCTATGGGTGGACCAAGGCGACGATCGAAGATCCGGCGAAGAAGGAAAAATATCAAAAATCCTTCACGCTCTATGTTGACGGGCAGGAGGTCTACGCCAAAGAGATTGCGGATGCGCTGGAGCGGGACCTGCAGCCGCTCGTCGATGCCGGGCTGATCACGCGTCTCTCAAAATACGACACCAATCCCGCCAACAATCCTCAGCCGCCGCAGCGCAGCAGCGACCAGGGCTAGCTTTGCTGCGTCACGAGTCCTCTCTCCCGCGTTTTTTCCGGGCGCGCACCATCGAGCAGCGCTGTGCGCGGCCCGAATGACCTCCGCTGTCATTGCCCGCCAAAAGCGGGCAATCCAGTACGCCGCGGCTTCTCAGTGAAATACAGCCGTCTCTGGAATACTGGATCGCCCGGTCAAGCCGGGCGATGATCACGGGTCATTGGAAACCGCGCTGCCTGCGGGAGTGATCCGGCAGGTAGTCCGGTCGCCCGCCCATCGAGCTCGCATGTGCCTTGCGCGGTGCCGGAAAAGCTCCCACACTGGCGCAAACAATAATAGCGGGAACGGGAGGAAGGCATGTGCCATCTGTTTGCCAGCCAAAACCCAGACAGCTACGTCTATGAGACGCGTTCCATCCGCCTCAACGGGCAGAGCACGAGCATCCGGCTCGAAAAGATGTTCTGGACCATCCTCGAACAGATCGCGGCGCGCGAAAACCTGTCGGTGCCGAGCTTCATCTCCGCGCTGCACAGCGAGGTGCTGCTGATGTGGGGACCGGTGCCGAACTTTACCTCACATCTGCGGTGCATCTGTCTCGTTGCCTTGCAGCAACACCAGAGCGACCTGGCGGCAACTCCCGTTCCGGCGCACCGTGCGGAACGAGAGCGCCACGTAGTAGTCGGATAACACCAAACTGTTTTTCGGCGGCCTAGGCTCCCCTTGGCGACGTTCCCACACGTCGCCGGCAGGGAGTTTGGTCGAAATATGGCCAAGGCGATCCACACCATGATCCGCGTCCTGGATGAGGCGCGGTCAATCTCTTTTTATGACAAGGCGTTCGGCCTGAAGATCGCCGAACGGCTCGACTTTCCCGACTTCACGCTGGTCTATCTGTCGAATGCCGAGACGCCGTTCGAAGTCGAGCTCACGGTCAACAAGGGCCGCGCCACGCCCTATGAGCTGGGCGATGGCTACGGCCATGTCGCCGTCAGTGTCGACGATCTCGATGCCGAGCATGCGCGCTTCGAAGGCGCGGGCCTCGAGCCGCGCAACATCGTCGAGTTCAACCGCGACGGAAAACTGTTCGCGCGCTTTTTCTTCGTCGAGGATCCGGACGGCTACAAGATCGAGGTTTTGCAGCGGCACGGCCGCTTCAAGTAACGCGCGATCAAGCGCGAGAGATGTATTGGAGGAGACACATGAGCGATCATCACACGCGCCACGAGAGGCCGAAAACGGAAGTCAGCCGCCGCGTCTTCCTGCGCCGGTCGTCGGAACTCAGCTTTGCCGCGGCGGTGACGATCACGGCCGGCGGCGCGCTGCTCAACGCCTCCGAGGCGTGGGCGCTCGACGTCAAGGGCCTGCAGCCGGAGACCATGAAGACGCTGATCCTGATTGCACGCGACATCTATCCGCACGACAAGGTCGCCGATCGCTTCTACGCGATCGCGATGAAACCCTATGACGAGAAGGCGGCGGGCGATCCCGCGACCAAGGCACAGCTCGAGGCCTTCGTTGCCGGCCTCGATGCCGCGGCCGGCAAGGGCGGCTATGCGGGGCTCGGCTGGGAGTCCCAGCGCGCAGCCTTGCTGCGCGCGGTCAGCGCCTCACCCATGTTCGAGACCATCCGGTCCGGGCTCATCGTCTCGCTCTACAACAATCCGGAGGTGTGGCCGATCTTCGGCTATGAGGGCGAATCCTACTCGAAGGGCGGCTACATCACGCGCGGTTTTGACGACATCGATTGGATCTGAGCGGCCTCGCGAACCGCTTGAACAAAACAAATCGGAAGAGGAAATCGCCATGGCTGCAACATTCAACCAGAACGACGACAGCGTCGTCGTGATCATCGGCTCCGGTGCGGGCGGGGGAACGCTCGGCAACGAGCTCGCGCAGAAGGGCATCAACGTCGTCGTGCTCGAGGCCGGCGAGCGCCACGAATACACCGACTTCATCAACGACGAATGGTCGAGTTTTACCCAGCTCGCCTGGAAGGATCCGCGCACGACCTCTGGCACGTGGCGCGTCTCGAAGAATTTCCCGACGCTGCCGGCGTGGATCGTCAAGGCCGTCGGCGGCTCGACGACGCACTGGGCCGGCGCCTCGCTGCGCTTCCAGGAGCACGAGTTCAGGGCCGCGTCGGTCTATGGCCGCATTCCCAGCGCCAACCTTTTGGACTGGCCGCTCACGCTCGCCGAACTCGAGCCCTATTACGCGCGCGCCGAGGAGAAGATGGGCGTGACGCGGACCGGCGGCCGGCCGGGCCTGCCCGGCAGCAACAATTTCAAGATCATGAAGGCCGGCGCCGACAAGCTCGGTTACAAGGAATGCCACACCGGCAACATGGCGATCAATTCGCTGGAGCGCGATGGCCGCAATGCCTGCCAGCAGACCGGCTTCTGCTTCCAGGGCTGCAAATGGGGCGCCAAATGGTCGACGCTCTACACCGAGATTCCCAAGGGCGAGGCGACCGGCAAGTTGGAGGTGCGGCCGCAATCCCATGTCGCGCGCATCGAACATGATGCCGGCGGCAAGGTGACCGGTGTCGTCTATTTCGACAAGGACGGCAAGGAGCAGCGCCAGAAGGCACGCGTCGTGGCGGTGGCCGGCAATTCGATCGAGAGCCCGCGGCTGCTGCTCAACTCCGCCTCGCCAAAGTTCCCGGACGGGCTTGCCAATTCCTCAGGGCAAGTCGGCCGCAACTACATGCGCCACATGACCGGTTCCGTCTACGCGGTGTTCGACCGCCCGGTGCACATGTATCGCGGCACCACCATGGCCGGGATCATCCGCGACGAAGGCCGCCACGATACCAGCCGCGGCTTTGTCGGCGGCTACGAGATGGAGACGCTGTCGCTCGGGCTGCCGTTCCTGGCGGCCTTCCTCGATCCCGGCGCCTGGGGCCGCGAGTTCACCAGCGCGGTCGACGGCTACAGCAACATGGCGGGCATGTGGCTGGTCGGCGAGGACATGCCGCAGGAGACCAACCGCGTCAGCCTGAGCGACGTCAAGGACCAGTATGGCCTGCCGGTCGCCGACGTGCATTTCGACGATCATCCGAACGACATCGCGATGCGCAACCACGCCTACAAGCAGGGCGCCGCGGTCTACGATGCGGTCGGCGCGACGCGGACTTTTCCGACGCCGCCCTATCCGTCGACGCACAATCTCGGCACCAACCGCATGAGTGCCAATCCGCGCGACGGCGTCGTCAACAAGTTCGGCCAGACCCACGACATCAAGAACCTGTTCGTCTCCGACGGCAGCCAGTTCACCACGGGCGGCGCGGAGAATCCGACGCTCACCATCGTCACGCTGGCGATCCGTCAGGCCGACTACATCGCCGAGCAGATGAAGACCAAGGCGATCTGAGGATTTGAGCTCGTCATTCCGGGGCGATGCGAAGCATCGAACTATGGTGCGCAATTGCGCACCAGAGAGTTTCCGGGTCTGGTCCTGCGGACCAGCCCCGAATGACGATGCAGGAAAGGACGGCCACTATAGCCGGCGCGGTTCGGCCAGGCCAACGCCGCGCGCGAGGTGGTCGTTCACGCGTGTCCCGTGCTGCGATGCAAGGGAAGCAGCGCGCATCCTGCCCGGTCCGCCCAATTGGGTTCTTCCCAGCGTCGGACTCCCTTCCTAGATCTGATATGACGAACCGCCGGCTCGGCCAAGCCGGCCTCGGAGGACGATCATGTGGCTGTTGTTGCTGCTGCCGTTCATCGGCCTGTTGTGGGTGCCGTTCTACAACATGATGGAGCCGGCGCTGTTCGGCTTTCCGTTCTTCTATTGGTATCAGCTCGCCTGGGTGCCGATCACATCGGTCCTGATCTTTCTGGTCTATCGCAGCCTTCCGCCTGACGAAGCGCCATAGGATGCCGTCATGACGGATCAGATCGAATGGACTGCGCTGTCCGTTTTCATTTTCTTCTTCGCGCTCGTCACGGTGATGGGTTTTCTGGCCGCGCGCTGGAAATCCGGTCCGGTCAGCGAGCATCTCGATGAATGGGGGCTTGGCGGCCGCCAATTTGGCACCTGGATCACCTGGTTCCTGGTCGGCGGCGATTTCTACACCGCCTATACCGTCATCGCGGTGCCGGCGCTCGTCTACGCAGTCGGCGCCTATGGCTTCTTCGCGCTGCCCTACACGATCATCGTCTATCCCTTCGTCTTCGCCGTGATGCCCGTGCTGTGGACATCGGCGCACCGGAACGGCTATGTCACGGCGGCCGACGTGGTGCACGGCACCTATAATTCGCGCGCGCTCGAGCTCGTCGTCGCCTTGACCGGCATCGTAGCGACCATGCCCTATATCGCGCTGCAACTGGTCGGCATGGGAACGGTCATCAAGGCGATGGGCCTTTCGGGCGAGTTTCCGATCGTGGCCGCCTTCATCATCCTTGCGCTTTACACCTACAGCTCCGGCCTGCGCGCGCCAGCGCTGATCGCCTTCGTCAAGGATACCATGATCTACATCGTGGTGCTGGTCGCGGTCGTCATCGTGCCGGCGAAACTCGGCGGCTATGCCGCGGTGTTTGCCGCCGCCAATGACGCCTTTGTCGCCAAAGGCGGCGCCACCGGCTTGATCCTGAAGGATTCGCAGATGCTCGCCTATGCGACGCTGGCGCTCGGCTCGGCATTCGCGGCCTTCATGTATCCGCACACGCTGACCGGCGTGTTTGCCTCGAGGTCTGCCGACACGATCCGCAAGAACGCGATCCTGCTGCCGGCCTACACCTTGCTGCTCGGCCTGATCGCGCTGCTCGGCTACATGGCCCATGCGGCCAACCTCAAGATTGCCAGCCCGAACGACGTGGTGCCGATGCTGTTCAAGACGCTGTTTTCATCGTGGTTTGCGGGCTTCGCCTTTGCCGCGATTGCGATCGGCGCGCTGGTGCCGGCGGCGGTGATGAGCATCGGCGCGGCCAATCTGTTCACGCGCAATGTCTGGAAGCACTATGTCGATCCCGCCATCACCCATGCCGGCGAGGCCTCGGTCGCCAAAATCACGTCGCTGGTCGTCAAGGTCGGCGCACTGGCGTTCACGCTGTTTCTGCCGGTGCAATATGCGCTGGACCTGCAACTGCTCGGCGGCCTGTGGATTCTGCAGACGTTCCCGGCGCTCGTGTTCGGTCTCTATACGCGCTGGTTCCGCGCCGACGGCCTGCTCGCCGGCTGGGCGGTCGGCATGGCGTGGGGGACGTGGACGGCGTGGAGCAATGGCTTGAAGCCGCTTGCAGCCATCAGCCTCGGCGACGTGAGCTATTCCTTATACGTCGGCTTGGGCGCATTGATCATCAATACCATCGTGGCCGCGCTGGTCACCGCTGTCATGGCGTGGATCTCGCCGAGCGCCGATCGCAGCGCCGTCGCGGGCTCGTAGCGGTTGGCGTGACAGGGTATCCCGGCCAAAATCGATCGACGTTGTAAGGCACGTCCCTTGTCATTCCGCAAAGCCGGTGCATAGACTGCACCGGCTGAATGACCGACACACGCAACTCAAAGCCGCGCGTAAAGCGGCAGGGACCCTGACCTGATCTCGTCGCAGCACGCCGCGGCGAAGCTCTGATCGTTTCTTCAAACTGCTGGCAGTGTTCTTGCCGCGACCGGGGTTAGCCAGCGCGTTGCGACCACGGCTGCACCAACGACGCTTGGAGAACAGGCCGACCTGGATCAACCCGCTGGAGGAGCGCCGATGACGATGACGGCCGAGATGCCCGGCCAGGTGCCGTGGTGGAAGGAGCCGACGCGGGATCAATGGGTCGCCTGGATCGCGGCCTGGCTCGGTTGGACGCTCGATGCGTTCGACTTCACGATCTTCCTCTTGATCATGGTGCCGATCGCGGAATCCTTTCAGGTGCCGCTGATCGAGGTGACGGCCGTCTTCACCATCACGCTGTGGCTGCGCCTGGTGGGCGCCGTCGGCTCCGGTTGGCTCGCCGATCGCGTCGGGCGCAAGACGCCGCTGATGATCTCGATCCTGTGGTACTCGGTCTGCAATCTCTTCGCCGGCCTCGCGCCGAGTTTTGCGCTGCTGTTCCTGTTCCGCGCGCTGCTCGGCATCGGCATGGGCGCCGAGTGGCCCGCCGGCGCCGCGCTCGCCATGGAGAGTTGGCCGACGCGCTCGCGCGGCCTGATGAGCGGCCTGTTGCAGGGCTCCTGGAGCATCGGCTTTCTGCTGTCGAGCGCCGCCTATGGGCTGCTCTATGACAAGATCGGCTGGCGCGGCCTGTTGATCCTTGGCGTTCTCCCGGCGCTGACGGTGGTGTGGATCCGCATCTACGTCAAGGAGCCGAAGGTGTGGGTGGAGAACCGCCGCATCCAGCGCGAGCAGTCACGCGAATTTCGCGCGCCGCTGCTCGATATCTTCCGCCTGCGCATCCTCGGCAACACCGTCATGGCCTGCCTGTGGATGGCCAGCGGTTTCGTGATCTATTATTCGGTCTACGGCATGTTCGCCACGCATCTGCAAAAGGACCTGCATCTGTCGGCGGCGATGGTGGCGATGCCGATCGCGATGGCCAATCTGGTGGCGTTCCTGGCCAGCGGTTTCTGGGGCTACGTCGCCGACATCTTTGGCCGCCGCTGGGCGATGATCATCCCGGCGGCGATCGGCGCGGTGGTCACGCCGTTCTATCTGTTCACCGACTCCTACGCGATCGTGGCCGGAGCCTTCATCCTGCAGGGCGCGTTCCTCGGCGCGATCTACGGGCAGAACCCAGCCTATTTGAGCGAACGCTTCCCGACCGAGGTGCGCGCGACGGCATCGGGCTTCTGCTATCACCAGGGCGCGATCTGGGCCGGTTTTACCGGCCCCGTGCTGACCTATTTCGCCGCGAACCAGTCGCAGGGATTTGCCATGCCGATGCTGGTCGCGACCGTGGGCGCCGCAGCGGCGTTCGTCGTGACCCTCTTGTTCAGCCCGGAAACGCGCGGCAAGGAACTGGTGCCGCAACTTACGCTGGTCGAGCGTCCCGCCTGACCGTTGCCGTCACTACGACGGTCGCGCCCGCGCTGCCAATCTGGTGACGCGATCGTGGCGCTCGCGTCGGCGCGACCTGCGGCCGCGATCCGCAATCCTACGTGGCATGAATTTTTCAAGAGACACGGGTGCGCTTAGGGGATTGGCAACCTGAAGAGGAGGATAATTTCTTCATTCAAATCCTGGAGACCTGTAATGCGTAAACCAGCAATGACGCCGGATGCCTCGCCGCATCGCGGCACGGCCGCCCCTTACCGCGTTGCCCTCGGCCTGGCGCTCGCAGCGACCGCCGGCGTAATGTTGTGGGGGGCCGGCACCCAGAACGTCTCGTTCGCGAGCGAACTCGGCCGCCTCATCGGGTACGAAACGCCCGTGACGCTCGAGGACCGCGTCGCCGCCCTGACGGGAGAACTCGCCCAGGTCAAGGCGGAGACCCGCAGGCTGCGCCAGAACCAGGGCGACACCTCGGAGGAATTGTCCCATCTGCGGGCAGGCCTTGCCAATGCCGAGATCGGCCTTGATGCGCTGCGCACCACCACCGACGAGAACGAGACGCGGCGGTGCGATGCGGCTGCCCAGATCGAACAAAACCTCGCCCAGCTCAAGGACCAGACGCTGCACCTGCGCATGGCGCAGGACGACACCGCAACCGAGCTCGGCTCGCTGCGTGCTGGCGTTGCGAACAGCGAGATCGGCATCGGCTCGCTCCGCACCACGACCGGCGAAATCCGCAAGCAGATCGGACGCATCGAGGCGGGCCAAGAGGCGACCGGCTCGATCGCCGGGAGCCGCAAGCATCACAGGAAATGGGTGGCGCAGCGCTGAGCTGGCGCTATCTCCTCTGCAATGTGACCCGGAGGGCAGGACCGGCTCGCGGCGCGAGCCGGCGGCGTGACGCCATGGGCCGGATCGCGTGATCCCTCTGCTTGCTGAGCCGCTCGCGTCGCAGGCAACGCTTGCGGCCCGGCGAAACATCCGTCTCCTTGAAATGGCAATAGGTATGCCGGTTGCGGTCGGCATGGCGAGCCGCGCGGGGTGGCGAACGCCAGACGCGCACCCAGGCGGGCGCCGATCAGAGGACGCGAAGGCGGCCCGCATTTGCCCGTGCTTTTGGGACCGCCGGCGGCGGACTAGCTTTGCTCATTTGCTCTCCGGGCTGATTCGTCGTCGGGACAGGCAGGCCCGATTCCAGATCGGTATTTCGCATGCGAGCGCCTGCACGGACTACTCATGCAACAGGTTCTTAACGGCCGTTCAGCCATCTCGTCTCAATTCCAGAATTCCACCGGCTGGACCAAGCTCCAGGGCGATCAATACGCCGCCTATTCGGCCTCGATGTCTCTGATCCAGGACACCGCAGAGGCGGTCGAGGCGCATTTGGGCGCGGATTTTTCCAGCGAACCGGCGCGGGCGTATCTCGAGTTCTGGGGCGTCATGCAGGCGATCTTCATCCAGCAGGACGCCATCCATGAGCTGCATTTGGTGATCGCGGGCGCACGGCCGATCCTGCCGCCGGGTTCGGCCTGGGTCAGCTTGCGCGAGGTCAAAAATACCTGTGCGGGCCAGGCGGCCAATGGTTGCAAGGCAGCGGCTGCCGCGCAACGGACCTTTATGGGACGTTCGTTCGGCAAGTATGAGCGAATAACCTATGAGCTATGGGAGGCCGGCGGCCGCGTCAGGCATCCGACCTTCAACCTGCGCCGGATGATCCACGACTACGACGACGAAGCAGGCCAGATCCTTCAGAACGTCCTCGTGACGATGCGCCTCAGATGGCCGTGAGGACCGGACCTGCGACGACGCATCGCGTTGCTCGTCGGCTGTCGGGCAACAAGTAGCCCGCATGAGCGAAGCGACATGCGGGGACGACCCGGATGTCGCTCGCTCATCCGGGTTACGCTTGCTACGACGACGAAGCGGGCCAGATCCTTCAGAACGTCCTCGTGACGATGCGCCTCAGATGACCGTGAGGACGGACTTGCGAGGCCGCACGCAATCACGGGCCCTCGTTGGCGCAAGGGCAGACCAGAAAGCGCCCCACGTCGCACGCCACGCACCTTGCTCTTCGGTCGCCACTGCGCGCTGGCGCCCACCAGGTTTCAAGATTGCTTGTAGTGCACTGCAAGTCAGATACCGGGATAATGGCCGAAGCATTGTGTGGGAGATGGCGATGGATGATCGGGCCCTGCGGCTGGCGCTGGAGCGCCATTGGGGTGCTTCGGACGCGAGCGATTTCGAGGTCGAGCATCAGATCTACCGGGAGGATGCCGTTCTTGACTATCCGCAATCGGGCGAGCGGATCCGCGGCCGGCGCAACATCCAGGAGAGCCGGCGCGTCCAGCCGAACAGAAAACATTTCAAGGTCAGGCGAATTCTCGGGAGCGGTGATCTCTGGGTCACTGAATTCGTTCTAACCTATGACGGCGCACCATCGCACGCGGTGAGCATCATGGAGTTCTGCGACGGACTGGTGGCCAGCGAAACGCAATATTTCGCCGATCCGTTCGACCCCTCACCTTCGCGCGCGCATCTCGTCGAGCGAGCGGGCTAGCAGCGACTTGCCGCGAAAGCGACTAATATTCGTCGTCATAGTAGGGCGGCGGCGCGCGATAGTAGGGAGCTGGCGGCGGACCGGGGCGCATGGCATAGGGCGCCGGAGGATATGGCTGCGGCCGCACGACCCGACGGTTTGGCCCGGCAGGCGGCGAAGCAGCGCCAGTTTCGAACACAGCTCGACAACCCGGAGAGAGCCGCGGCGTATTCTGCTGCAGGCAGGCAACGATCCGGCCCGCATCCGGAACCTCGCTGCTGCAGAAGCGCCAGACGTCGGGCGTACAGGCCATCTGCTGCTCGTAGCTGCCGCGATATTGCTGAGCGGATGCCGGGCCGTGAATGACCGAGCCGCTGATCAAGAGCGCAAGCCCCAGAATGGTTCGCCTGTTTCGCATGTTGGCGCCTTCGCAGGATGAGGCCGGCAGGTGCGTCGGCAGTTCCATGCTCTCCAATCGATGGATAGCCGAAAGGTTCTATCGTGTAACGAAACGTGAAGCGCATGACGGGAGCTGTTTCGATAGGAAATCCAGCGAGTGGTGCTGACCTGGCCTCTCGCTGTGTTGCTTGCCCAATGCATGAAGAGGATAGCCCTCATGAGCGGCGCGACATGCGGGACGACGACCCCGATCTCGCCTCGCTCATCCGGGCAAGGCTTGCTGGTCGCTCGGGGTCATCGCCCTGGTGTCTCCGGATTTGCCCCGGCGGAACAAAAAAGAGGGCGAAGCAACGCCATCGCCCAGAAGCGCTTGTTTCAAGGTGTCGCGCTCAATCGGCGGGACCCGCGAACAAGATGAGGTTGCTGTCGGGATCAAGCACGATGAAATTCCTTGCGCCCCAGGGCTGTTTCTTCAGTTCTTGGTAAAAGTTTACGCCTGCGGACTGGAACTCCAAGAAGAGCTGCTTGATCTCTGCTGCGGTCTCGACAGTGATCGAGGCCGACAAAAGCTGTTCGCGCCGGCGAATGTCCCCGACAAAAACTGGCTCGCAAACAAGCTGCATGCAAAGCCGAGCACGGTCGCGCGTGATCATGCCGTAGAACGGCGGATCACCATAAACAAAATCGATTGCAAACCCGAGTTTGGACGTGAAGAAATCGCAGGACGCTCGGACGTCGGCGACATAGAGTTGAGCTTCGGTTCCGCTGAGGATCGGAGCTGTCGTTAGCTGTTTGACTTGTGTGCTCATGGCTGGGGCTCCTGCCTTGAGCGCCTGCCATCCCTCAAACCCCAATTGGCGAGCGACAAGCTCCTGCGCATCGCTGAGCCTGAAGTTCGCCTCCAGCACCTGATGATCGTCGAGGTGCCGAAATCGAGGCAGCATAGCTCGGATCTCGGCGGCAACTGGATGATACCGCTCACGATGCCAGCGCAAGAA
Organism: Bradyrhizobium sp.; assembly: GCF_019244115.1. Taxonomy (GTDB): domain Bacteria; phylum Pseudomonadota; class Alphaproteobacteria; order Rhizobiales; family Xanthobacteraceae; genus Bradyrhizobium. Next base: position 13,234 of record NZ_JAFATE010000018.1, on the reverse strand, counting down.
CTGCTTGGCCTGCTTTTTCAGGTTTTCGAGGTTCGGCATGGGCGCAACTACAATGGACACGTCGTAGGTGGGCATTGCCCCTTCGGCTTCAGCCGATGCGCCCTACTGCAGCCGTGACATGATGCCTCTGCGGACGGTGGATTGTCAACGGCGGCGCCTTCTGATCGAGGGCTGCCGAGAATTGGCGCTGCAGCAAGTTGGCAGGCCATCTAGGTACAGCGGCCATGGTGGCAGCTCACGCGTTCAGGGGCAGCCGGTCTGGCCTTCAGCCGCGTCACTAATCGTCCTCGATGTCCAGCCCTCCTCGTAAAGGTGTTGTTATTCCGCTTTTCGTAAATATTTGGTTCGTCGCGTCATCCCGCCTCGATGACTGCGTGCGGATTTGACCCAGAGCGGTCATTTGCCCACCAGTGATTCCAGGGCACGGTTCGGACCGCCATCGGCCGTGCCCCATATGAACAACTGTCAGGCGAGTATCACGAACTGGTGGGCCTCGAGATCAAGCTGAACAAACCGGGCACCAGAAGGCGCCGTTTGCACCGCAAGGGCACCGAGCTTGCCGTACAAATAGGTCATCTGCGACGGATCCGGATGCAGCGTGGCGTCGACGATGACCCGGTCGTGACGAACCGCTCCCGAAACGTTGTAGGCAATCAAGATTTCCTGTCCATACAGGAGACGTGAAAAGGCAAGTGTGTAGGTCGAACCGAAGGGCAAGCCAAAGCTGAGGCTCTCATCGGCAATTTGCCGATAGTACATTCGGCCGAATCGCAGCGGTTCATGTTGCCGCACGACGTCGGCAATCTTGGCAATTTCCTGATAGATCCGGCACTCGGGGTTCAGAAGGCTTTTCCCGCCCGGCGCCTTGTCGAACATGGCCTCTCGCATCTGATTGTCGCCGCCGCTGCCGCTGAATCCCTGCTCGGTGCCATAGTAGATGCAGGGCGTGCCCAGTGCAGACAGCAGGAAGCCTATTGCGCCGATGACCTGATCATCGCTCGCCCCGCTCGCAAAGCGGCCGGGCTGCCAAAAGGCATCGTGATTGTCGACGAACGTAACAAGATAGCGTCCGATCTCACCGCGGTTCAGGGCACGTTCCCGCTGGGCCTCGAGCCGATTGAAGAGCGTTTGCGGGCCTTCATTGCCCTTCAGCACGTCGCGTAGCGGCGCATTGTCATGATCGGCGAACACTCCTTCGGCGAGCCGGAAATCCAGCACCGAGTTGAGCCCGAAGAAAACCGTGTTGTCGCCGTTCTGTCTCGACGTGTTCTGGCCGATATACCGGTTGTAAATGTCGTCTGAAGGCGAGGCGACTTCGCCAAACAGAAAAAAATTCCGCTTTCCGAGCGCATAGGCATATTCGCGGATGTTGGAGCAGAAACGCGCACAGGCCAGTTCGCCCATGTGCTTGACGGCATCGACCCGGAATCCGTCAACATCAGCTTCGCGCATCCAGTAGCAGTGGGCTTTGATGAGGGTGTTGATGACGTCCGAGCCGATGCCATCATCGTCGTTGGCGTAGTCCTTGAGACCATACATGTCGCCGTGCTGGTTCTCGGGATACGCGTCGTAGTCTCTCATTTCGCCGCGACGATGATACCAGTCCTTGTTGCGTAACTCGACCGGAACCGGGCGGTCGTGGCGCCGAAAATCCCCGAAGTCGAACTCAGTATCGTTCGAATAGAAGTACCGGAACCCACCCGGATAGAACCAGTTGTCGCCCGAGTGATTGATCACGACATCGAGGATGATGCGAATTGGAAACGGATGCCCGTTCATCCTGAACCCGTGAGCCGCCTCGACAAGGTCGATCAGGTCCTGCTTGGTCCCGAAATGTGGATCGATGCGTAGATAGTTGTTGATGTCGTAGCCGTGATAGGCCTCCGGGTTGTTTTCAAAGACCGGCGACAGCCAGATGGCGGTGCATCCGAGGCCGGCAATGTAATCGAGGTTCCGGGTAACCCCGCGGATTGTGCCACCGTAGAAGCTGTTCGGCGTGGCGATGCCCGCGGAGCGGTCCGGGCCTGCCGCAACCGGCCGCGCCGTATCATCCTGAAAGCGATCAACCATCAGAAAATAGATGAACTCTTCGCGCCACTCACGCTCGATGCTGAAATAGCTCTTGCCGGCGAGTGGCGTGAGATCGATGTCCCTGATCGAAGTTGGATCGGCCATCGGCTAGTCCTCGGTCGAAGCGCCAGGCGGGCGCCCGCTCATCCCAGAGTATGGGCCCACGCGGCGCCACGTTAGCGGGCTGCTCGTCCCTGCCAAGCCCAAACCAACGCTGATTGAGCGATTCATGGGCGGCCGCTGGCCGTAGAACGAGCCCTTGAGAACTCCCAAAAAAATGCCCGCCGCCTCGATCCCGGACTGAGCCTGTCGTTGTTGTGCCGGCGAATCCAAGTTCATGAGCAATGCTTGTCCGTCATCTTCTGAGTGCAATAGGGATTGAGCAGACGTTGCGCCAGAGCCGAGGGCAGTGCTCACTTGGACTTGGCTCTGCGTGACCCGAACTCTGGCCTTTGCCGCGTTCGCTGATTCCTCGTCGATGTCCAGCCCTTCATGCAAAAATATTTGTCTTCCGTTTTTCGGAAAAATATGGTTTGATCGCGTCATCCCGCCTCGATGCAGAGGGCGTTTTGGCCAATCGTCACCGGACGTGAGGCGGGGATGCGATGGACGTGTTGGTCGCGCCGGACGAGCGATGCCGATGCGTACGCCGAAGTCGCGTGGTCCTGACACCCCGACGCTGGTGTCAAGTTGGCGAGAGATGATCTTGCCAATGACGGGGGCAAGAAAGCCCGGTCCCCGGGGAGAGCGCGAAGGACAGCGTTAAGCCCATCGCGCAGGGAATGCCGGATGATTCGGCTGAACCTGTGGTTCCTTCCCCGTGCTTTTTTTATTGCACGGGGGCCATGGGTGAGGCCTTCACCCGGCATTCCCTGCGCCCTCTCACTTTTCGAGGGTGATGTCTGGCAAAGCTCGGGCACGTGCTGCCGCGAGAATGCCGACGGCTATCCTCAGAGCTGTTTGACATGTTGAATAGAATGCGCAATCGCGCGCCATTCTCGGGTATCGTTCCGGACGAGCGAGCGGTCGCGCATCGCGCCGCCAGATCTGGCTCCTGTGAGCCGCATCATTCTCAACCGTCATCGCCGGCTTGACCGGGCGATCCAGTACGCTGCGGCCAATCGGCTCAAGCACTGCTGTCTCTGGAATACTGGGTCGCCCGGTCAAGCCGGGCGACGACAGCGATCGGGTTGTTTGGTGGTCGAATTCGATAGCGGCACCTGCCCGGCCTATTTCGGCACCTGCCCGGCTACTTCGGTGCCTGCAGCGACACACCGTAGCGCGCGTAGATTTTCGCGACCGTGCCGTCGTCACGCAGCTTGTCCATCGCGCCGTCGATCGCATCGCGTAAGCCCTGGTCGGGACGCACCATGCCGACGGCGACGTTCCAGGACAGCGTCGGCTCCGAGTCGTCGAGCGCCAGAACGCGGAAAGTCTTGTCCGGATGGCTCTGGTTGTAATAGCCGGCCATGGTCGGCGTCACGGCCGCGGCGTCGATCTGGTGGTTGGCGAGCGCCTCGAGGCTGTCGGCCTCGAAGCCGAAAGTCGATGTCGGCACCTGGCGCTGGCCGATCACCATCGCCGCCACCGAGCCGACCTGGACTCCCACCTTGGTGTGCGCGTCCAGGCTCTTGAACGAGGTCAGACCGCTCGCCTGGGGCACCGCCAGCGCAACGCCGGTGCGATAATAGGGTTTTGAGATCGCAAGGTTGGTCTCGCCCTGCGCCTCGCGGTCGGCGATCACGTCGAGCACGATGTCGCAGCCGGCGCTGCGCATCTGGTATTGCGTAATGATCCAGTCGAGCCGCAGCGAAACGCCGAGCTCGCGCGCCAGCGCCTGACCGAGCTCGACCTGGAAGCCCGGCGGATCGCCGGCCTTGCTGGCGAACGGCAGCGAGTTCGGGTGGGCGCACAGGCCGATGGTGCCGAGCTCACGGATCGCCGCGAGCGGGCGCGCCGCGGCCTGGCCGATCAGCGCAACGGCGCTGCTGATCAGGAGGAGGATAATCGTCTTCATTGCATGTTGCCCCGCTGCAAGATGCGCCATGGCGGCCTCAACGCGGCTTCAAATCCCTGATGTAGATGATGATCGCGTCGATCTGCTGCTCATTGAAGCTGCCGCCGAAGGCGGGCATCGCGCCCTGCTTGCCGTTCTTGATGCGGTTGCGAAGGAAGTCGTCGTCGTGCTGGTCGCCCATCAGCTGCGGCCCCTTGCCGGCTTCGCGGCCGCCGTCGGAATGGCAGAAGCCGCAGGTCGATGCGAACAGCTGGTTGACGTCGAAGTTGGCGAGATCCTCCGGAGTCTGCGCGCGCGCCGGCATCGCAATTCCCTGCGATGCGACAAGCACCGCCAGCAGAACCACCGCGGCGCAATATTTCAGTTTCATGAAACAGGGCTCCAACTGAATAACGCCTGGTCAACGCGCGAGGAGCGGGCTCGTGCCCGCTCCACGCTCCCTGCTGAGAACAAGATTATTTCAGGCTGTAGACGATCAGCGCGCCGTCATCCCTTGGCATGCTCTTGAAAACACCGCCGAAGTTCGCGGCGTAATCGTCGGACAGCATGCCGCCGAAGCCCGCCGTCACGGCGATATATTGCTTGCCGTTCACGGCGTAGCTGATGATACCGCCCTGGTGTCCGGTGCCATCGGAGTGGCTCCACAGCTCTGAGCCGCTATCGGCATCGTAGGCGTGGATGGTGCCACGGGCGTCAGGCAGGAAGACCAGATTGCCACCGGTCGACAACACGCTGGCAATGGGCGGCTCCGGGAAGCGAACCTCCCATTTCTTGGCGCCGGTCACCGGATCGCGCGCATCGAGATGACCATAGATCTCGCCGCCCGGAGGCGGTGCCATCTTGAAGTCGGCGCCGATGTTGAGCTGGACTTGGGGCGCGACCACCGGCGTGGTCTTCTGGACCTCGAGCGTCATACACCATTCCTGCCCGATCTTGTAGTACAGGCCGGTCTTCGGATTGTACGAACCCGAATTCCAGCTGATGCCGCCACCAATATAGGGGCACAGCGGCGGCGACTCGACCTTGCCCGCGGTGAAGTCGCGGCGACCGATCAGTTCGCCGGTCTTGGGATCGATATCCTTGACGAAATTGATGTTCTGAACCAGCCGCCAGACATTCTTGACCCCGAGATTGCGGTCATAGACGAAGACAAAGCCGCTCTTGTTGGGATGCACCACGAGCTTCTGGCCGTCGCGATCCAGCATCAGGAACTCGCCGACCGCGCTGTCGAAATCCCAGGCGTCGTGCGGCAGCTCCTGATGATAGGATTTCAGTTTGCCGCTATCGAGATCGAGCGCGATCACCGAGGTGGTGTAGAGGTTATCGCCGGGACGCGCGCCCTGCGTCTTGTAGTCGGCGCCCGACCAGTCGTAGAGCGGCGCCGGGTTGGCGGTGCCCCACAGGATCGTGTTGGTCTCGGAGTCGTAGGTGCCGGGCATCCAGCCGCCGCCACCGCCGGTGCGCCAAGAATCATTGCCCCAGGTCTTCTGGGCGTCGTCGGTGCCGGCGACCGTCAGAAACTCCCACTTCTTCTTACCCGTAGCGGCATCGACGGCGAAGATCGGGCCGCGACCCGGCCATTCGCCGCCCTGCGATCCGATGATGACCGTGCCCTTGGCATAAAGCGGCGCGCCGGTGAAGCCGACGGTCAACTTCTGGGAATCGATCAGCTTGGTGTCCCAGGCGACCTTCCCGCTCTTCATGTCCAATGCGATCAGCCGGCCGTCGACGGTGCCGACATAGACCTTGCCTTCGCCGAGCGCGACGCCGCGATTATACGGCGAGTGGGTCTGGCGGGCGACCAACGCCTCGTCCAGCTCCGGGAAATAGGACCAGAGCACCTCGCCGGTGTCCCCTTTCAACGCGAAGACCCGACTGTAGGAGCCGGTGTAGTAAAGCACGCCGTCCGCCACCAGCGGCGTCGATTGCAGCCCGCGTGTCGACTTACCCGGGATATGGATCCAGGCGACCCCGAGATTGCCGACATTGCTGGCGTTGATCTGGGAGAGCGGACTGTAGTTATAGGACTTGTAGGAACCATGATTGGTGAGCCAGTCGTTCTGACCGCCGGACTCGATGCGCGCGGTGTCCACCGATTGCGCCGACGCCGTGGACGCCGAGAACGCCGCAGCGATGGCAACAGAAGCAAGCGAAGCAAGACAATTTTGTCGTTTCCTCATGGGCACTTCCTCCGTTTTCACTCTTATTATTGGTCGTGTTGGTCTTATTGGTCGTGTTGGTCGTGATCGGTCGTGATCACGGCATTGCCCGGCCGATGGCGACCGATCGCGGCACGATGCGATCGATCGGGGCGCGATCGGCCCAGCAATATCAACATGTCGCTGTCATCGAGACGTCCCCACCCCTGTTCACGCCCCTCGCGGGCCCGCGTCTTGCGTCAATGATATCTGTGGATCGGCACGCCCTGAATGGCGCGGCAAGCAGTGTCTGCGCGAGCGAGGATAGTGGATCGCCGGGCGCCATCGCGATGGTCTGGTTGGTGCTTCGCACAATCGGCCGCAGGCCGCATCTGCGTCCGCGCTGTCGCTACCATCACGTCCAGCTCCCCCGTGAAAACGGTATCCCGCAATGCGAGCAACTTAAGAGAGTCTGAAATCAGGGCCGCAATTGTCACGCCAGAATTGTGGCGAGACAAGGCCCGATGCTCGCATGGCTCGGCCCCCGGCCGCGCGCGCCGCGCATCGCGACGTCACATCAGGGCGCCGAGGCCGCGGGGATCATCTGCTGAGGAAGTCGCGGAAGACCGCCGCGCTGCGGCCGATCATGTGGTCGGCTCCGGCGACGCTCAGATGGGCCGGATGGCTGTAGAGCCACAATCCGTCCTTCACGACCGGGCAGTCCGCGTCGCAAAAATAATCGATCGGACGGATCAGCGCGACGGCTGAAGGCCAAGTGGCCTGGATCTCGGCCTGGATGTCGGCCAGGATCTGATCGGTCGGCGCGACCATCTGTCTCGCCTTGGCGAGGCTGGCCGCCGGACAGGGCAGCCGCGCGTGCGGCAGCGGCCCCTGCTGCAGACGCGGAGGGTTGACGGGGCAGCCGGGATCGATCTGGGTGCCGACCAGCAGCACGCGGTGGCCGCGGGCGACCAGCTCCCGCACGGTCACGCCGAGCGCCACCCGCAATTTGCGATACGATCCGGCGTCGAACTCCGATGGCGTCACGCCCTGGTCATAGTCGATCGAGGCGTCGTCATACATCTGCCAGAACTGGGTGAAGATCACCGGCAGGCTGGAGTGTTCGAGCACCCCGAGCGCCTCGTCGCGCGCCGCGATGCAATCGGCCCTGCGCGGCGATTTCGACAGCGCCGCACCATAAAGGATCGGGCAGCCGGCGCCGCCGAGGCCCTGATAACTGATCCCGAGCTGCCGCAGCGTCGGCATCAGGCCATATTCATACTGGTTGGAAATGGAATCGCCGACGAACTGCACGCCGACCGGCCCTGAAAGTCCTGTCCGGTCGCTGTCCGCCGGAAAGCTCTGCCGATGCACGCGCTCGGCCTCCTCCTGCGGCAGCCGCCAGCCAAAACCCCTGGTCACGAAGGTCGCATGGGTGAGCGCGACCAGCGGCAGCACCACCAGGGCAAAGGCCGTGGCGGTCCTTGCAAAGCGCGGCGCCTCGGCCTGCGAGGCCAAGATGAAGCGGCGCTCGACAAAAAAATACATCGCCGCGGCGACGATCAGCATCAGCGTCGCCTGCGCAAGCGTGGCCCCAATGCCCTCCGCCGCTGCGCCAAAAATGAATTTTGCGAAGAAGATGATCGGCCAGTGGCAGAGGTACAGCGAATAGGAGATCGCGCCGATCGCGACCATCACAGGATTGGCGGTCATGATCGAGACCAGCGGTGCGCGGCCGGCCCAGATCACGCTGGCCGCGCCCAGGCAGGGCAGCAGCAGCGCGACCTGCAGATGCGGCATGTCCGAACGGAACAGCACGACGCTTAAGAGGATGACGATCACGCCGGCGGCCGCGGCGCCTTCGGTGGCGGCTCTGGATCGGCCGATCGTCTGCTCCGCCCGCAGCACGCCCGCGCCGATGGCGAATTCAAAGATCCGGAACGGCATCAGGAAGAAGGCCGCGGATGGATCGGATTTTTCGACCAGGACCGCGGCGGCGAGCGAAGCCAGCCCGACAATCCCGATCGCCGCAAAGGCTCGGCCAAACCGATGCGCCAGCACGATCAGCACAGGCCAGATCAGATAGAACTGCTCTTCCAGCGACAGCGACCAGAAATGCAGCAGCGCGAGCTCATCCGAATTCGCGGCGAAATAGTGCTCGGACTCCCGCCAGTACTGGATGTTGGCAATCGACAGCAGCGCGTGGGTGCACTCCTTGGCGAGGTCGAGGAACATCAAGGGCGAGCACCACAGCGCGCCCGCGACATAGGTCATGACCACCGTGAAGATCAGCGCCGGATAGATGCGCCGCGTGCGGCGGGCATAGAACTGGCCGAACGAAAACCGCCCCAGCCGCAGGTCGGCGAGGATATTACGACTGATCAGGTAGCCGGAGATCACGAAAAAGACGTCGACGCCGACGAACCCGCCGTCAAAGCCGCGGAGCTTGAGATGGAACAAGACGACGCTGACGACCGCGATTGCGCGCAGGCCAGCGATTTCGGAACGAAACTTGTCCGTCATTGCTGCCGGTAGGACACGCGGCGTCTGATCGGGACGACGTCCTCACCACGTCCCACCGCCACGGCGTTCGAGCACCCATCCCTACCAGCCCGCCTTCCGCGTACAGGCTGCCTCGCCGGGAGTCCAGCCCCAAGTACCGTTGAGTACGGTTCAAGAACCGCTCAAGCACCGTCAATCAATTTCGACCTCAATCGAACGTCGCTTCGACCCGTCCCAGTCCCGAGAGTTCCATCAAAACGTGATCGCCGGCCTTCAGCCACACGGTCTTCACCAAGCTTCCCGTCAGCACGATCTGCCCGGCATGGAGGCCGCGACCCTCGATGGCGAGATGATTGGCGAGCCAGGCCAGCGCCTCGCCGGGATGGCCGAGCACGTCGGCGCCACTGCCTTGCCCCGCGTCGACGCCGTTGATCAGCGCCCGGCCCCGCACCGCGCGCAGATCACCCAGATGGGTCCGCGCTACCGGCATACCGAGCACGCATCCGGCCGCGAAGAAATCGTCAGCGATCAATGTCGGCGCGCCGAGCGTCTCCCATTCTTCATAACGATCGTCGACGATTTCGATCGCGGCCTGGCAGGCATCGACCGCCTCGATCACCCACTCGGCCGTGAACGGCTCCTCGCTCGGCGCAAGATCGCGCGCGATCCGCACCGCGATCTCGCATTCGACGCCGACGCGGATGTAATCGCCGCTCGCCAGCTGCGCGCCGCTCTCGTGCACGCCGCGCTCGAACACGCCCCCGCTGCATGGATGCGGGATGCCAAGATAGTCCTGCATCACCCTGCTGGTGCAGCCGATCTTGTAGCCGATCAGCGCCCCCTGATGCGGCAGCACGAGATCATGCAGCGCGCGCTGCACCGCATAGCCTTCCGCCTCGTCGCGAGGTGCGATGTCGCTCTCCAGCGGCGTCAGCGGTGTGCGGATGCGGCGGGCAACCGCAATCCGGTTTGCGGCAGCAAGAATCCTGTCCATGGCCAAACGCCCCGCGATCTCTGGGGCCAATCTTCACGTTGAGCTGAAACCGGAACAAGCCGAAGGTCGAGCTCGAGAAGCCCATGGTAAACGAATTGGTTTCAAAGGAAAATCGGCCGCCTGCTGAACCGGCACGCGAGCGCGCCGCTCGCGCGTCGATCGGCGCGAGGTCAATTTTCACCGTCAAACCTCTAGCGGGCCTATTCGTCCCGATAGACTTTTTCGCGCTTCTCGTGGCGCTCCTGCGCCTCCACCGACAGCGTTGCGATTGGGCGGGCTTCGAGCCGCTTCAGCGAGATCGGTTCCCCGGTCTCCTCGCAATAGCCGTAGGTGTTGTCCTCGATGCGCTGCAGCGCAGCGTCGATCTTGGAGATCAGCTTGCGCTGACGGTCACGGGCGCGCAGTTCGATGGCGCGGTCGGTCTCCGAGGAGGCGCGATCCGCGAGATCGGGATGATTGACGTTCTCTTCCTGCAGAGCCTGCAACGTCAATTTCGACTCGCGCAGGATCTCGTCCTTCCAGGACAGGAGCTTGGCGCGAAAATACTCGCGCTGGCGCTCGTTCATGAAAGGCTCTTTTTCGGAGGGTCGATAATTCTTCAACTTTTCCAAGGCCAGCCCATCTTTACTGCCGGCGCCGCCACGATGCGACACCCTGGACGAGCGGAAAACCCCTGCTCGCGGCGGCCTTATATAGCGAGGTGTTGTGACAGACAATATCAACACGGGCTCAAGGTGAACCGTCCCCAACACCTTGGCGTGGCAGTCATATCAGAGCGGCTTGCGGACGGTGGAACTGGCCTGCCGCATGGGCCGATTGTGCCGCGAGGGCGGTGCGCCCCCTCTCGCCGTTCTTACGGGAGAGGGTTGGGGTGAGGGGCAAGCCCAGATTTCCACACGCCGTTGATAGACCCCCTCACCCGGATCGCATCAAGATGCGATCCGACCTCTCCCCGCAGGCGGGGAGAGGTGAACCACCGGTGCGGAAGCACATCGCGCTTCAATACCCGACCGTGAAACGCTGGCGGACATGGGCGGGGCGCTCGATCTCGTCGACCATGGCGACCGCGTAGTCCTCGAAACTGATCCAGCTTTTGCCGTCGGCGGCAGTCAGGAGCTGATCGGTTCCGAGGCGGAACTTGCCCGTGCGCTCGCCATCGACGAACAGCGCCGAGGGCGACAGGAAAGTCCAGTTCAGCTCCTTTTCCTGGCGCAGCAGGTCGAGGAACGCGGCGCCCTTCTCGGCTTCCGCCTTGTACTGCGCCGGAAAGTTCGGCGTCCTCACCAGCTGCACGCCCGGCGCCACCTCGAGGCTGCCGGCGCCACCGACCACCAGATACCGCCCAACCTTGGACTCCTTGGCCACGCCGATCAGCTTTGCGGGATCGGAGGCGAGGAAGTGGATCGTGGTGATGGCGGCATCATGGCCAGCCAACAGCGCGGCGAGCGCGGCCTGATCATGCGCATCGCCCGGCTTCGCGCTGACGTTCGGCAGTTTTGCGATTTTGTCGGGGTTGCGCGCAATTGCGGTGACGGTGTGGCCGCGGCGGGACAGCTCGGCCACAATGCGCGAACCGGCGCGCCCGGAGGCGCCGACGACAGCGATCTTCATAACGATCTCCATTCCTGGTCGGAGGTGTGGTATAGAATGGTGACTAGATAACGCCGGGAATGTAAGTGTTAAGAGAGCACTTTTGCGTCACCTGATTACGCCGGAGTAACCGCAGATGAGAAATGGCAACGTCTATGCCGCCGCTTGCCCGACCCGCCAGATCCTCGACCGCGTCGGCGACAAATGGGCCGTGCTGATCCTGCTCTTGCTCCGCGACGACACGAGACGCTTCAACCAGCTGCGCCGCGCCATCGAGGGCATTTCGCAAAAAATGCTGTCGCAGGTGCTGAAGAGCCTGGAGCGCGACGGCCTGATCCGCCGCCGCGTCATCGCGACCGTGCCGGTCACGGTGGAATATTCGATGACGCCGCTCGGCACGACCTTGGCCGCTGCAGTCGATCCGCTGCGCGACTGGGCGGAGAAGAACCTGAAGGATGTTTTGGCCGCGCAGCGCCGCTACGACGCGCAGCAGGCCGACAAGGCGGCGTGAGCGTTCTCGTCATCGACATGCCTGGCCCCTTCGATCTGAACGTCGCCGACGCGCTCTCGGCTATGGCGATGGATCCCACGCGTCCAGGCCTGCGACGGATTCACCTTCCGCGTGTCACCGCGCTCCAAGGCGGGCGACTTCCTTAGGAACCGAACCGAAGTGGAGGAGTTCCGATCCGATCCACGGAGCTTTTGAGGAGGTTGCCCATGGCACGCGGAATGCCTTCCCTGACCGCACTTCTCGGCCTGCTCGCCATTGCCGGATATCAAAACCGGGACAAACTCGCCGAGCTGCTCAAAGGCGGGGGCGCCGGCGCTGCAAACGCCCCCGGCGCCCAGCAGCACTCGCCAGGTGGGCTCCTTGGCAACCTTCCCGGCATGCTCGGCGGGGCCGGAGTGGGTGGATTGCTCAACGGAGGGCTTGGCGAGCTGCTGGAGAAGTTCAACCAGAATGGCCAGGGCGACGTGGCGCAGTCCTGGGTCAGCTCAGGTCCCAATAAGGAAATCGCGCCACCGCAATTGAAGCAGGCGATCGGTTCCGACGTATTGGAGAAGCTCGAACAGCAGACGGGGCTTTCTCAGGAGGAGATCCTGAGCAGGCTTTCCCGCGAGCTGCCCGCCGCTGTCGACAAATACACGCCGGATGGGCGTCTGCCTGACGCCTAGTCCCGCGCTCGTCTGCTCAACTGAAAAAAAGGGAAATGCAAAATGAGCATCCTTTGGACAATTATCATCGGCTTCATCGCCGGCGTGATCGCCAAGTTCATCATGCCAGGTGACAACGAACCCTCCGGGTTCATCCTGACGACCATCCTCGGCATCGTCGGTGCTTTCGTTGCGACTTACCTCGGACAAGCCCTGGGCTGGTATCGTCCCGGAGAGGGTGCAGGACTGGTCGGTGCCGTGGTCGGAGCGATCATCGTGCTTTTCGTCTACGGGCTTTTCGCTGGCCGTCAGCGGCGCGCGATCTGAAGAATTTGCAGCAAGCGTAGCAAGCGGAGGATGGGCAGAGCGAAAGCGAACCCATCACAACCCTACCCAGCGAGCAAGCGCAGCTCGGATGAGCGGCTTGTCGGCCGACTTGTCCGCCATGGCTCCATGGGCGCTACTTCGCACGTCCTACACAAGTGCGACGCCCACCACATAGGCGCCGACCAGCACAGTGAGACTGCTAACGGCAATGGTGAGGTAGATCTGATCCATGACGACCCTCAGAACGGCTCGATTCAATCGTGATTCGCAAGAGCCGCTTCTTACACGGTCGTCGTTGTCAGACCCATCCCATAATCATGGGAGCTCCACTGTTCGCACAGTGAGACGAAGCAAGTGAGAAAAGGCCGACGGGCACTACGCCGGCGACCTCTTCCTGCAACTGCCGGCTCGCGGGTCCGGTTCCGCTGCGACTCTCGGCAC
>NZ_JAFATE010000013.1 GCF_019244115.1 Bradyrhizobium sp. | reverse complement strand
ACACCGCAGGATTAAGTAACGACAGATAGGTGTCCATCCGGCGTGGGCCGCCTTGCCGAGTGAGCCAAAGTTTTGAGAACTGTCCTTATGGACGGTGATAAGCACAGTGCCCAGGTCGGGCGTCTTGAGGTGGTGGAGACGGGTCGGCGGCGACGCTGGTCCGAAGATGAGAAGCTCAAGATCGTCCTGGAGAGCTTGCAGGCGCCGCGCCAGGTTGCGGCGACGGCGCGGCGATACGGCGTTTCGCGGTCGTTGCTGCTGCGATGGCGCCGGTCATTTCGTGCCGAGCCGACGAATGCCGCACAGCCAATGGGCTTCGTGCCAGCGACAGTGGTCCCGGAAGCCGCGGCTGGTCCAGCCGGATCGGCCGGGGTCGGCGTGATCGAGATTGAGTTTGGCGCTGGCATTCGCATGCGGGTCACTGGCGCGGTCGATGCGGCGACACTGACCGCGGCATTGGCCGGGCTGACCAAGGGGCCGCGATGATCCCGATTGCGTCGGGCGTGCGGGTGTGGATTGCGACCGGCCACACCGACATGCGGCGCGGGATGAACTCGCTGGCGCTGCAGGTTCAGGAAGGTCTCAGGCGCGATCCGCACGGCGGCGATCTCTATGTGTTCCGCGGCAAGAGTGGCAAGCTGATCAAGATCCTTTGGCACGATGGACTGGGGATGTCGCTTTATGCCAAGCGGCTGGAGCGCGGCCGGTTCATCTGGCCGCAGGCCAGAGATGGCGCGGTGGTCATCACACCGGCGCAGCTGTCCTACATGCTCGAAGGGATCGACTGGCGCAATCCGATCCACAGCTTTCGTCCGCAAGCGGCAGGCTGACTGCGGCGCATTGACTCACGTCGCAGGATTGCACCAGCGAATCATGCGGTATTGTGATCCAGTCGGTGCATGGCGATGGATCCTGTTCCCGACGACACCGATGCGCTCAAGGCCGCGCTGATCGAAACACGCGCCAGGCTGTCGGGTGCGGAAGCGTTGATCGAGCATCTTCAGCTGGTGATCGCGAAGATGAAGCGCGCGATGTATGGGCCGCGCTCGGAGCGCAGTCAGCGTCTGCTCGATCAGTTGGAGCTCGAGCTCGAGGAGTTGGCCGCGGCGGTGGGCGAAGACGAGGCCAAGACCGATCGCGCGACGATCCAGGTTCAGAGCTTTGCGCGAGGCCAAGCCACACGTCGGGACTTCCCTGACCATCTGCCGCGTCGACGGATCGTGCACCCGGCTCCGAGCTGCTGCCCATCCTGCGGCGGCACCAGGCTGTCGAAGCTCGGGGAGGATGTCACCGAGACGCTGGATGTGGTGCCGCGGCAATTGTTCGTCACTGAGCATGTACGCGAGAAGTTCAGCTGCCGTGCCTGCGAGAAGATCACGCAGCCACCCGCGCCCTTCCACGTGATCGCGCGAGGCTTCGCCGGACCGAGCCTGCTGGCCATGATCCTGGTCGGCAAATACGCCGATCACCAGCCGCTCAACCGGCAGAGCGAGCAGTTTGCCCGCGAGGGCGTCGAACTCTCGGTCTCGACCATGGCCGACCATGTCGGCGCCTGCGCGGCGACATTGCTGCCGCTCTACGAGCTGATCAAGGCTCATGTGTTTGCAGCCGAGCGCATCCATGGCGATGACACCACCGTGCCGGTGCTGGCCAAGGTGAAGACGCGGACCGGGCGGCTCTGGACCTATGTGCGCGAGGATCGGCCCTTCGCCGGGCGCGCGCCGCCGGCCGCCGTGTTCTTCTACTCACCCGATCGCGAGGGCGCGCATCCCGCCCGACATCTCGCCGGCTACACGGGGATACTGCAGGCCGACGCCTATGGTGGGTTCAACGCGCTCTATGCGCCCGAGCGCAAGCCGGGTCCGATCACCGAAGCGCCGTGCTGGGCTCATGCGCGCCGCAAGTTCTTCGAGCTTGCAGATGTCGCATCCAAGGCGCGCGGCAGGAGCTCGGCCGTCATCTCGCCGATTGCGTTCGCGGCGGTGCAGAAGTTCGACGCCGTGTTCGCGGCGGAGCGCGCCATCAACGGACTGTCGCCCGCCGAGCGCCGGGCGGTGAGACAGCGGCAGATCGCTCCGCTGGTCGAGGAGCTGATCGCGTGGATGATGCGCGAGCGCGCCAGGCTCTCGCGCCACAACGACCTCGCCAAGGCGATCGACTACGTGCTCAAGCGCGTCGACGCGTTCACCCGCTTCCTGCAGGATGGCCGCATCTGCATCAGCAACAACGCGGCCGAGCGCGCCCTGCGCGCCATTGCACTCGGCCGCAGGTCATGGCTGTTCGCCGGCTCCGACCGGGGCGGCGAGCGCGCGGCCATCATGTTCACGCTGATCCAGACCGCCAAGCTCAACGACGTCGATCCGCAAGCCTGGCTTGCCGACGTCCTGGCTCGCATCAATGATCAGAACGTCAAACGTCTCGATCAACTGCTGCCCTGGAACTGGAAGGCTGCGGAAGCCGCGCTGGCCGCCTAGCAGCGGCTGATCCGATCATCGCCCGTCACTTGACCTGTGTGTGCCGATAATACGGCTTGACGGACCAGTTGACGAACCGTCCTTTGGACTCCGCTGCAAGAAGGTCCCTGAAGACCTTTGCCGGGACGGCCTGGTAGTCATAGGTCCAACCGCGGACGAAACGTATGCGCAACGTCCGCCGCTTGAGGTCATACCCCGCAGCCTCAATGCTTGACGACCGCATCCGATGCAGCCGAATTGCCTTCACACCTCGCCGCATCCACCCGATATGGCGATCCGGCCATGCCTCGTCCACCCAGCAGCCGGTTCCGGCCCGCTGTCGCTTCAACCGCGCCCTTCAACGAATGGATACGATCAAATCGATCGGATCGCGGTAGCCTGAGTTCGACCGCGCCGGTTCGCCTCATGCAACAGCGTTTTTACACGACCAAGACCCTTAGCCGACCTTGACGCCTACAGGCCGCGACGCGCGCATGACCTACGGAAGACAACGAATGATCTAGTAGACCCATTGGTGCCAGCGTGCACGAAACCAATCAAGCAATGCGCCACCAACATTTCTAGAGTGGTCGAGCCATTTGAAAGCCGGATGGTCGCCGGGCATCAGTTGGTTGATGACGTCCGGCATGATCGCCATCCCGTTATCACCGTTGGTCAAGATAACGACGGCGGAATGATCCGTCAGTGAGCCGACTACGAAGGCTTTGAAACCCTCGTTGTTGCCCCAATGGAAGAAAACGCCTGCATCTGGTTCAAGCCCCCAACCCAGACCCCATGCGACGTGCTGATCTGCCTCCTGGGCATCGGTTGTAATGCATTCGATGCAGTGCTGCCGAAGCCTGGCCTGGGGATCAAGCCATTGTTAGGCGGTATCGGGGTTAAGACGCGCGCCGAATAAGACCGCTTGCACGAAGCGAGCATAGTCCGCCGCCGTCGTATGCAGCGAGGAAGCACTTGTGGATTTTGCGGGCCGCCATTTTTTGCCTGGCGCGAATTGGGTGTTATGCGGACCCGCGAAGTCTGCCTCAAAATCAACCCGCCAGATATAGCTGGAGTGCCTCATTTCCAGTGGGTCAAAGACCAAACGCGTCACGACTTCATTTAAGGGTTGGCCGGTAATTTTCTCGACTACGCGCTGAAGCCAAACAAATCCCTCACCCGAATAGCTAAATCGTTCGCCCGGCGGAAAATATGTCTTGAGAGGGGTTGTGTCGCTACGCCAGTTTGGCAAACCGGATGATTGGCTAAGCACCTTGCGTACGGTCACGGAGGCGGCACGCGGATCGTCTTTGACGTAGTTGGGCACATACGTCGATAGAGGAGTGTCCAACGACAACTGTCCCCCATCGACAAGCTGCAACACGGCATAGGCAAAAACCGGCTTGGATAATGAAGCGGCTTCGAAGATCGTGTTCCCATCGACCGGGGTGGCTGTGGACGTGTCGCGTACACCGAGAGCTTTTGTTTCGACAATTTTTCCGTCGTGTATGACGGCAAAAGAAAGCCCAGGTACTCGGTGTTCTTTAAGTAGCTCCTCAAGATCTGCG
>NZ_JAFATE010000781.1 GCF_019244115.1 Bradyrhizobium sp. | reverse complement strand
CCAATCGCGCGCCGGCGTTACGACCGGCGTCACGTTCGAATACACCAGGCTTGAGAATGGCAGGCTGATTGGGACCGGCGAGCGGCTGACGCTTACCTGCGACCAGGTGTTCAAGGCGATCGGCCAGCGGCTCGACGGTTCGCCTCAGGATGTGACCGCACTGGCGTTGAAGGACGGCCGCATCAGCGTCGATGCCGAGCGGCGCACCTCGCTCCCCAAGGTCTGGGCCGGCGGCGATTGTGTTGCAGGCGGCGAGGATCTCACCGTCGTCGCCGTCGAGGATGGCAAGCAGGCAGCGCTCTCGATCGATCGCGCCTTGCGCACGAAACCGACGACCTGAGGAGGACGACCATGGCCGATCTCTCAGTCTCGTTCTGCGGCATCAAGGCGCCGAATCCGTTCTGGCTCGCCTCCGCGCCGCCGACCGACAAGGCCTACAATGTCGAGCGTGCTTTCCGCGCCGGCTGGGGCGGCGTGGTGTGGAAGACGCTCGGCGAGGA
The DNA here is from genome assembly GCF_019244115.1 of Bradyrhizobium sp. Lineage (GTDB taxonomy): Bacteria > Pseudomonadota > Alphaproteobacteria > Rhizobiales > Xanthobacteraceae > Bradyrhizobium. The sequence goes on along the minus strand of NZ_JAFATE010000781.1, from coordinate 1,528 downwards.
CGGCCCGCCGATCGTCAACGTGTCGGGCCCGCGCTACGACGCTTGGCACGGACCGGACCGGCGCGTGCTCGGCTTCACCAATATCGAGCTGATCACCGATCGCCCGCTCGAGACCAACCTGCAGGAGATCGCGCAGGTCAAGCGCAACTGGCCGGATCGCGCGCTCTTCGTCTCGCTGATGGTGCCCTGCGTCGAGGAGGCTTGGCAGGCGATCCTGCCGCGCGTCGAGGCAACGGGGTGCGACGGGGTCGAGCTGAATTTCGGCTGCCCGCATGGCATGTCGGAACGCGGCATGGGCGCGGCGGTCGGCCAAGTGCCGGAATACATCGAGATGGTGACGCGCTGGTGCAAGGCGCACACGCGCATGCCGGTCCTGGTCAAGCTGACGCCGAACGTCACCGACATCCGCCACGCGGCGCGCGCCTCGCTCAAGGGCGGCGCCGACGCCGTGTCGCTGATCAACACCGTGTCATCGGTGATGGGCGTCGACCTCGACACGATGACACCGCGTCCGCCGGTCGACGGCCTTGGCACGCATGGCGGCTATTGCGGCCCATCGGTCAAGCCGATCGCGCTCAACATGGTCGGCAACATCGCGCGCGATCCGGCGACGCAAAAGCTGCCGATCTCCGGCATCGGCGGGATCACCACTTGGCGCGACGCCGCCGAATACATGGTGCTCGGCTGCGGAACGGTGCAGGTCTGCACCGCCGCCATGGTCTACGGCTTCAAGATCATCGACGAACTCAAGAGCGGGCTCGATTCCTGGATGGCGCAGAAGGGCTACCGCAGCCTCGCTGATTTCGTCGGCCGCGCAGTGCCGCGCTTCACCGAGTGGCAGCATCTCAACCTCGACTATGTCGCCAAGGCGCGGATCGACCAGGATCTCTGCATCAAATGCGGGCGCTGTCACATCGCCTGCGAGGACACCTCGCACCAGGCGATCACGCGCGAGAAGGACGGCAAGCGCCATTTCGAGGTGATCGATGCCGAATGCGTCGGCTGCAATCTCTGCACTGTCGTTTGCCCGGTGGAGAACTGCATCACGCTGGTCGCGCTGACTGAAGGCCGCGACCCGCGCACCGGCTCAGAGCTCGGCGGACATCGCACCTGGATGGAGCACCCGAACAATCCGGCGCGTGCGTAGCGAATTGCCGTGGCGGCTGCCGTGTTTGCCCTCTCCCCTTCTTGTGGGAGAGGGCATCGCCGGATGTTCAACGTACTCGGCTGGGTGAGAGGTCGCTTACCCCTCACCCGACATTCTGCGTTGAATCTCTGAGTAGCCCTCCACCGTGAACTTGCCGAGCAGGTGCTTGAGATAGTCCCTGTGACCACGCGAATCCAGGCAATAGCGGCGCAGGCTCGACGCCTATTTGTTCACTGGTCGCTCCACGACCACGTTGACAGTGTCGCCGATATTGATCGTCATGAGATCCTCGCCCATTACGAGCGGGCCGTTGTAGGTCTCGCGTGTTGCCGCGATAAAATCGGAAGGCTGAGGCGCCCTCGGCCCAGTTTCCCCGGCCGT
>NZ_JAFATE010000753.1 GCF_019244115.1 Bradyrhizobium sp. | reverse complement strand
CACCGAGGACGATGCGATGGCGCTGGCCGAGAAATTCGACTGGAAGGCAATCCAGGCGGCCGCGCAGATGAAGTAGCGAAGGTGCAGGTCCGTAGATTCCATGGGGCGGTGAGCATGGCCGATCCGGTAGGTTTGGGTTTGCACACTCGAACCATCGGAGAAGTCAGATGCAAGCATCGACCGCAGCCACGCCCACCGTGGAGCATTGTGGCACAATTTTCGTCGCAATCGAACTGAGCCAGAAGAGCTGGCTTTTGACGGTGCACAGCCCGGAGCGGGGGCGGATGTCGCGCCACAAGCTCGAAGGAGGCGATCATGCCGAGCTGTTGGCGTTGATCGCCCGGGCCAGGGCGCGGGCGGCGGAGAAGCTCGGATCCGTGCCGGAAGTGGTGAGCTGCTATGAAGCCGGTTATGACGGCTTTTGGCTGCATCGGCTGCTGGAAGCGGCCGGGATTAAGAACTTCGTGTTTGATGCAGCCAGCATTGCAGTCGAGCAGCGTGCCCGCCGGGCCAAGACGGACCGGATCGACGGCGAGCTTCTGCTGCGCACCTTGATGGCCTATTTACGCGGCGAACCGCGAGTGGTTCGGATCGTCCGGGTACCGAGCCTGGAAGCCGAGGATGCCCGGCGTGCCAGCCGCGAACGCGACCGGCTGATCACCGAGCAGACCGCCCATACCAACCGGATCAAGGCGCTGCTGCGCCTGTGCGGGATGGCGGTCGGCAATCCGCGGCGGCGAGATTGGCTGGCTTGGCTCGCGCGGCAGCGCGACTGGCAAGGACAGCCGGTGCCGCCGCAGTTGTTGGCCGAAGTGACGCGCGAGCATGCGCGGCTGATGCTGATGCGCGACCAGCTTGCGGCGCTGGAAGAAGCACAGGCGACACAGGCCGCTCCGGTTCCGGCGCCCACGGCGGAGCGGCAGAAGCTGTTACTTCGCCTCAAGGCGCTCGGTCCGGCTTTCACCGCGACGCTGGTGAACGAGCTGTTTTACAAAAACTTCCGCAACCGCCGCGAGGTCGCCAGCTATTGCGGATTGACGCCCAGTCCCTGGAAGAGCGGCAGCACCGATCGCGAGCAGGGCATCAGCAAGGCCGGCAACCGGCGCGCCCGCCACAAGGCAATCGAACTGGCCTGGCTGTGGCTCCGCCATCAGCCGGAAAGCGCGCTCAGCCGCTGGTTCCGTACCCGCACAGCCACCGCCGGCAAGCGCACCAAGCGCGTCGCCATCGTTGCCTTGGCGCGCAAGCTGATCGTGGCGCTGTGGCGCTATCTCACCACCGGTCTCGTTCCAGAGCAGGCAATCATGAAGACATAACGACCACGCCACCACGCAGCGCGGCTCGCCGCGCTCGTGCGGGATGGATGATGACCGTGCCACCCTAGGGCCTCAACCGCCGTTTCGTAGATGGGTCTCATCCTCGCCAGGCTTCCTCGCCGCAAGCATGCGGAAGGTGGGTACGGATCAAACAATCCGACCGGATATGAGGTGATGCAGTGAGCTGCAGAAATCTTCGGAAGCCAATCCCTGCCACGAGCCCGGTCGGCGCGCTGCGCTACGCATGGCTCCGCGCGCCGCCCTCTCACCGCCCAAACCTGACCCGATCCAAAAGGACAGCCTTGACTTACAAATCCCCATATGAGGGTGGGCACGCTTCGCTTTGCCCACCTTACGACATCTCACTCGGCGGTACCCACCATCATCTGCCGCTCGCGCGCATAACGCACCAGCGCAACGAAGCGATAGATGCCGTGGACGAACTTGCCATAGGGCATGGTGATGAAGAGCGCGAAAACGACACCGAGATGAAGCGCAAGCAGCGGTCCCATTGCGTTCGTCTCGCGGAGAGCCAGCAGCAACAGCCCCGTGAGGCTGGTCAGGAGCAGCATGACGATGAACGCGACATCCATGCCCTTGCGCGTCTCGTCGACCAGCACGGGATCGCGCTGCGATTTCGCGGCGAGGAGCCCGATCGGTCCGACCAGCAGCCCGATGCCACCGAGTGTGCCGAGCACGACCGGCAGATCCCACCACACATACGGCGCCTCGCGCCCCAGCAGGTA
>NZ_JAFATE010000689.1 GCF_019244115.1 Bradyrhizobium sp. | reverse complement strand
TGCCAAGGTCGGCAGCGTCACGGTTGAGACCGCAATTGCCGACGCCATTGCGACCATCGGCGAGAACATGACGCTGCGCCGGGCTGCTTCGCTTGAGGTCGGCAACGGCCTGGTGTCGAGCTATGTCCACAATGCGGTGGTGGAGGGAGCCGGCAAGATCGGCGTGATCGTGGCTCTCGAATCCACAGGCAAGGTCGATGAACTCGCGGTTCTCGGCCGTCAGCTCGCCATGCATGTCGCGGCAGCAAAGCCTTTTGCGCTCGATCCCGCCGGTCTCGATCCGGCGCTGGTCAAACGTGAGAAGGATGTGCTCGCCGACAAGTACCGTCAGCAGGGCAAGCCGGAGAACGTGATCGAGAAGATCGTCGAGTCCGGCCTGAAGACCTACTACAAGGAGGTCTGTCTGCTCGATCAGGCGTTCATCCACGACAACGCCAAGTCGGTTGCCCAGGCGCTCAAGGAGGCCGAAGGCAGGATCGGTGCGCCGGTCAAGATCGCGGGCTTTACGAATTTTGCCCTTGGCGAGGGAGTCGAGAAGCCCTCGGAAGAGAACGCGTAAAGTCAGCTTCCCGCGAATTCAGGAAAGCGATCCGAAAATGGCTGAGCCGGTCTATCGTCGCGTGGTGATCAAGCTGTCGGGCGAATATCTCGCCGGCAGCCAGGTTGCCGGCATCGATCAACCGACCGTCGATCGGATCGCCACCGATCTGATTGCCGCGCAGGAGCTCGGCGCCGAGGTCGCGGTGGTGGTCGGCGGCGGCAACATGGTCAGGGGTGTCGAGGTGTCTGCGCAGGGCGTATCGCGCACCACCGGCGACACCATGGGCATGCTCGCGACCGTGATGAACTGCCTCGCACTCGAAGCCGCGATCGAGCGCAAGGGCGCGCCGGCGCAGACATTGTCGGCCTTCGTGATGCCCGAGATCTGCGAGCTGTTCACGCGCGCTGCGGCGCAAAAATACCTGGCCGCAGGCCGCATCGTTCTGCTCGGCGGTGGAACCGGCAATCCCTACTTCACCACGGATACGACCGCGGTTCTGCGCGCCGCCGAAATTGAGGCGCAGGCCGTCCTCAAGGCCACCAATGTCGATGGCGTCTACAGTGCAGATCCGAAGAAGGATCCGTCGGCGAAACGGTTCGACCGTCTCACCCACGCCCAGGCCATTGAAGGCGGCTACAAGGTGATGGATGCCACCGCATTCGCGCTTGCCCGGGAAACGTCGCTGCCTATCATCGTATTTTCGATCGCCGACCCCGGTTCGATCGGTGCCATCCTGCAGGGCAGGGGCCGCGGGACCGTCGTTGCGGGCTGATCTTTCGATCCAGTCGCGGGTAAAACCGGAATGGAACCATATATTTGCTAGCGTTCTTTCGCTTCTGTCTCAGCGCCGGAAACGGCTGCTAGAATGAGCTTGGAAGCGAAAGACCCAGTTGAAAGGGAGAGCGTGATGCCCACGGGCAATTTCGACATCAACGAGCTCAAGCGCCGCATGCAGGGCGCGATGCAATCTCTCAAGCACGAACTCGGAGGCCTCAGGACCGGCCGGGCGTCGGCCTCGATGCTGGAGCCGGTGCAGGTCGATGCCTATGGCACCCACATGCCGCTCAACCAGCTCGCAACCATCAGCGTGCCCGAGCCGCGGATGATCTCGGTGCAGGTCTGGGACAAGTCCATGGTGAAGGCGGTCGAGAAGGCGATCATCGACTCCAATCTCGGGCTTTCGCCCGCGACCGAAGGGCAGGTGCTGCGCTTGCGGATTCCGGAGCTCAACCAGGAGCGGCGCAAGGAGCTCGTCAAGGTCGCCCATAAATATGCGGAAGCCGCCCGCGTCGCGGTCCGCCACGTCCGCCGCGATGGCCTCGACGTCGTCAAGAAGCTCGAAAAGAACCACGAGATTTCCGAGGACGATCAGGAGCGTTTGGCCGCCGACGTGCAGAAGGCGACCGACGGCACGATCGCCGAGATCGACCAGATGCTGGCGGCGAAGGAAAAGGAAATCCTCACCGTTTGAGGGGACGGGCGATGTCGAACGCGAGAGCCCCTGCAACGGATGGGCCTGACGGCACTGAGGGTCCATTGCATGTGGCGATCATCATGGACGGCAATGGGCGGTGGGCAGCCGCACGCGGACTGCCGCGCGCGGAAGGTCATCGCCGCGGCGTGGACGCGCTGCGCCGCGTCGTGCAGGCGTCCCATGAGCTCGGCATCCGCTATCTGACCATCTTTTCGTTCAGCGCGGAGAACTGGTCGCGGCCGGCGACCGAGATCGGCGATTTGTTCGGCCTGCTGCGGCGTTTCATCCGCAACGATCTGGCGACATTGCATCGCGACGGCGTCCGCGTGCGCGTGATCGGCGAGCGTCAGGGGCTCGAGGTGGACATCTGCGCGCTGCTCGAGGAGGCCGAGCAGCTGACGCGCCACAATACGAGGCTCGACCTCATCGTCGCCTTCAACTACGGATCGCGGCAGGAAATCGCGGGGGCCGCGCAGCGCCTCGCGCGTGAGGTTGCCGAAGGCAGGCGCGATCCGGCCTCCATCGATGCCGATGCGCTGTCACGCTATCTCGATGCTCCCGAAATACCCGATCCCGACCTGATCATCAGGACCAGCGGCGAGCAGCGCCTCTCGAATTTCTTGATGTGGCAGGCCGCCTATAGCGAACTCGTGTTCGTGCCGATCCACTGGCCGGATTTCGACAAGGCGGCGCTCGAGGGCGCGATTGCCGAATTCGCCAGGCGCGAGCGCCGGTTCGGCGGCCTGATTGCGAAAACCGGCTCGTGAGCGACAGCAAAGCCGCAGCCGCGGCCGCAACCGAGCCGGGCGGCCGCAATCTTCTGATGCGCATTGCGGCTGCGCTGGTCCTTGCGCCCATGACCATTGCCGCTGCCTATGCCGGCGGCTGGTTCTGGATCGCGCTGGTCACAGCGGCCGCGATCGGTCTTTATGTCGAGTGGCTGACCGTGATTGGCGCGCTGCGCGAGCGGCCTGCGATGGTGTGCGGGCCGATCGCGCTCGCAATTGCCGGCGTGCTGCTTGGGCTCGGATGGATCGAGGTCTCGTGGTTGGCCTTGGCGTTAGGTCTCCTCGCCGTCGTGCTGCTCTCGCGGCAGGCGCGCCGCTGGACCGCGGCGGGATTCTGCTATGCCGCGGCGGCGCTGATGGCCTCGGTGCTGGTGCGCCACGATGCGGTGGGATTTATCGCACTCCTGTTCGTGCTCGGGGTGGTGTGGGCGAGCGACATCGGCGGCTATTTTGCCGGCCGCGGTATCGGCGGGCCAAAGCTCTGGCCCAAGGTCAGTCCCAAGAAGACCTGGGCCGGCGCGATCGGCGGTCTTTCCGCGAGCCTTGCCGTCGCGGCGCTGTTTGCGATCTTCGATCCGCACCCGGGCGATACCCTGCTTGCGCTGCGAACCGCCCCGCTGCTTGCGCTGGCCGCAGTCCTGTCGATCGCCGCCCAGTTCGGTGATCTCTTCGAATCCGCGGTCAAGCGCCGGTTCGGCGTCAAGGATTCGAGCCACCTCATTCCCGGCCATGGCGGTCTGATGGACCGCCTCGACGGATTTATTGCCGCCATTGTCCTGGCGGCTATTGTTGGTGTTCTGCGCGGCGGCGCCGATGGCATCGCCCGCGGTCTCATGATCTGGTGAAACAATGAGCGCAGTCCCATTGCGTAACAACAAGGCCGCGGCGACCGCCGTGCGCAGCATCACCGTGCTCGGCGCGACCGGTTCGATCGGCGATTCGACGATGGATCTGCTCCGGGCGTCACGCGACCGCTACCGGGTCGAGGCGCTGACGGCGAATTCCAACGTGCAGGCCCTGGCCAAGCTGGCCCGCGAGTTCGGCGCCCGCTTTGCCGCAATCGCCGATCCCTCGCGCCTTGCCGAATTGAAGGACGCGCTGTCCGGCACCCGGATCGAATGCGGCGCCGGCGAGAGCGCCGTCATCGAGGCCGCCACACGTCCGGCGGACTGGGTGATGGCCGCCGTCAGTGGTGCCGCCGGCCTGAAACCTGCGCTCGCCGCGGTCGATCGCGGCGCGACCGTCGCGCTGGCTAACAAGGAATGCCTGGTCTGCGCCGGCGATTTCTTCATGCAGCGCGCGGCGCGGGCCGGGGCCTGCATTCTGCCCGCCGATTCCGAGCACAACGCGTTGTTTCAGGCCCTCGGCTCTGGCAATCGCGAGGAGCTGGTTCGCGTCATCATCACCGCCTCCGGCGGGCCGTTTCGCACTTGGGCTGCCCGCGACATCGAAGAGGCGACGCTCGCCCAGGCGCTGAAACATCCGAACTGGAGCATGGGGCAGAAAATCACCATCGACTCCGCCTCGATGATGAACAAGGGACTCGAAGTGATCGAAGCAGCCTGTCTGTTCACGCTCGCCCCGGAAGAGATCGACGTGCTGGTGCATCCGCAATCAATCGTGCACGGCATGGTCGAGTTTTCCGATTGCTCGGTCGTGGCGCAATTGGGCGCGCCCGACATGCGCACGCCGATCGCGCATTGCCTGGGCTGGCCA
>NZ_JAFATE010000686.1 GCF_019244115.1 Bradyrhizobium sp. | reverse complement strand
TTGGGTCTCCTCGAGATGGTTCTTGAGACCCGCGACGAGGTCGCGGTTCGTCGCCTTGTCGATCATCTTGGGTAGCGATTTCAGAATCTGCTGTTCGGCATAGTAGATGTGTTGCAAGCCATGCAGCAGTAGATCCTCCATCGTTTTAATTGCACGTTGGGGTGGGCCTTGAGCCAATGCTCGTTCTTCTTGTGGGTGTTGAGATTGTCGAGGATGACGTGAAGCTTCCGGTTCGGAAAAGCCGCGGTGACGCCGTCCATGAAGTCGAGAAACTCGACGCGGCGCCGGCGTTTTGAGTGCGTTGCGATGATCTTTCCGGTGGCGACTTCGAGCGCTGCAAACAGCGTTGTCGTGCCATGCCGCTTGTAATCGTGGCTCTGGCCGGTCAAGGCGCGACCATTGGGCAACTTCAGATAACCCTGCGCTCGCTCCAATGCCTGGATCGAGGGCTTCTCGTCCACGCACAGCACAATGGCCCTCGCCGGCGGGGCGACATAGAGGCCGACAACATCGGCGGCTTTGGCCGTAAAGTCCGGGTCGTTGCTCTCACACCAGGACTTGCGAGCCGCGAGGTCAATCTTGTGGCTGCGCAGGAACCGACAGACATATTGCACGTCAACATCGCCCAGCGCCTCGGCCAGCAGGGGTCCGGTCCAGCGTGCGAACCCGTCCGGCGGCGGCTGGTCCAGCAGCTTCAGAATCCGCTTGTCGGTGGCCTTCGTATAGATCGGCTGCTTGCCCGGTCGCGGCTTGTCTTGCAGCCCTTCAAGGCCTTGGTCGGCATAGCGATGCCGCCATAGGCTGACAATCCGCGGCTGGACCCCAACTTCCTTGGCGATCGACCGGGTGCTGCGCCCATCCGCCGCCAACAGAACTATCCGCGCCCGCTTCAAATCGCGCTGCAATGTCGTCGGTGAGCGGCAGCACTCCTCAAGCACCTTGCGATCTTTCTTCGAAAGGTGGACTTCTCTTGCTTCGGGTATCATCCCGATCTTGAATCACGACTCACGTTCCAAGAAAAGTGGATACTAGTGTCCCGTCCGCAAATGTTGACTAATATCTGTGTGGGTCACTGATTTGAGTGCAGGATCACTGGAATGGCGCGGCCAATCAAGCGTTTGCAAGCGGAGCCGGGGGTGGTGGCGGAGTTGCGGCGCAGATCGCGTGCGTCGACGAGCACGGTGCGCGAACGGGATCGTGCCGACATGATCCTGCTTCGGCTCGACGGTGTGAGCGTCACGGAGGCAGCGGTTCGTCTGAAGTCAACGGCAAAGCGGGTTTCGACCTGGTCGAAGCGCTTTGAGGAGCACGGGCTTGATGGGCTGGAGGACGAACCAGGACGGGGTCGCAAGCCGTCGGCGAGCAAGGTCCAGCGCGTTGTGACGGAGGTGACGCGGCCTCCGAAGGGCCGCAAGCGCTGGAGCGTGCGCAGCATGGGCCGCCACGCCGGCGTGTCGCACAGCACTGTGCAACGGGTCTGGTCGAAGAACGACCTGAAACCGCATGTCACGAAGACTTTCAAGCTCTCCAACGATCCGAGCTTCGAGGAAAAATTCTGGGATGTCATCGGTCTCTATCTTGCCCCCCCATTGAAGGCCTTGGTTCTTTGCTGCGACGAGAAGAGCCAATGTCAGGCGCTGGAACGGACGCAGTTGTCGCTCCCGCTCGCGGCGAAGCGGCCACGCACAATGACGCACGATTACAAGCGCCACGGAACGATTACTCTGTTCGCGGCCCTCAACGCTCTGGAAGGCCGTCTGATCACTCGCACCGAGAAACGGCATACGCACGTCGAATGGCTGCGCTTCCTGAAACAGATCGACCGCGAGACGCCGAAGGATCTCGACATCCATCTCATCCAGGACAACTACGCGACGCACAAGCACGCCAAGGTCAGCGCTTGGCTCAAGCGGCATCCACGCTTCAAGATGCACTTTACGCCGACTTCATCGTCCTGGATGAACCTTGTCGAGCGCTTCTTTGCCGATTTGGATGCCGATGTCATCCGACCGGCAGCTTCGCATCGGTTGGCGAACTCGTCCGCGACATCGAGGCCTATCTCGACGACCGCAACGCCAATCCGAAGCCCTACAAGTGGAGAGCCAAGGGCCAGGTAATCCTCGAGAAAATCCGCCGCGCCCGCGCCGCCCTCAACAAAGCGAGCGCCGCATGAGTTATTGGTCGCCAATTGAGAGTCGGGACACTAGTATCTCTCGGCGAGATCCGGCAGCCGGGCGGGAAGCGCGTGATCGCTTTCGCAGGCGAGGGCGATTTCGATCCGGCCGCACTTGAGAGCAACACGTTCGAGATCGAACGGCCGCCACGGAGCGGCCGCCGCCAGGCATTTCCGGAAATAGATCGCACTCAGTGGTTTGATCCCAAAGCTGCGCGAGCGAAGGTGCTTCCCGCACAAGTCGAATTCCTGGGCCGCCTTTCTGCGATCACAGGTCGCTGATCACCCAAAGCGGCATCGCGCAAAATAGGCAACTACCGGAACGAAAATATCGGGACGCGAATTATGGCTATGGAGACGGAATCCGGAGTGGACAGTCACCAGCATGGCCATACGGCGTAGCGCCCGTATGGTCTTGCATCCGTTGAGACAGCGAGTCCAGATGTGTCCAGTCCGACCGATGACCAAATCCGAACGCGTGCCCACCAGCTGTGGGAGCTTGCCGGCAAGCCCGAGGGCCGGGATGATGAATTCTGGCACGAAGCCGAGCGTGAACTTAAGGACGGCGCAACGAACCAACCCGGACGAGAAGTCCCAAACCTTCCTCGAGTGACAGTACGGCCCGCCGAACGTGAGATCGCCATGCGATGCTCGTTGAAATTCCTAGCGCTGGGAGCAATCGCCATATCCCATGGAAGTCAAGCCGTATCGCTCGGTGAGTTCAATCCGCACAACCGAGTCCTGGTGATCTCGGCCCCCGCAGGGGACGCCGCGGCCGAAGAGCAGCGCCGAATCTATCGGTCGGCGGCCCACGGCATGGCTGAACGCGACATTGTCCTCGCCGAGGCAGAGGACGATAGCGAGCGTTCTAGGCAAATCCGCTCGCGGGTCTCGGCGGACGGCAAGCATTTCCAGGTATTCCTCGTCGGCAAGGGACGGGCACACAGCGCTCTCGTCCGAAAAGCCGTTGACGGCCGATTATCCCTTCGGGAAGGTCGGTGCCATGCCTATGCGCCGCGACGAGATGCGGCGGTCACGGTAGATGGTGCAAGCTGCGCGCGGCAACGAAGCGGTATTTAGGAATAACTTCGGCAGGCAGGTTGCCGCAAAAGCGCGCGGGACAGCCTGCCGAGCTCGCGAGGGCCTGCGTGATACTCGCCGATCCTCTATCGCGCTATGCGTCTGGCACGACCGTTGCGGTGACCCGCAGAAAGCCGTTAATCTGAAATGGCCGGCCTCAAGCACCCAGTGACGCCCGACGGGCGATACTTCGTCGTCCGCGCCAAGTTATGGCGTATGAGCGATCCGAATTCTCGAGCCGCGGGAGCGCGCTCGGTTGGTGAACGATCTCATGAACGGCGGCCGCGCGGTCAAGGAGGCCAAGAACGCAGGCGACCAGGATGCGGAGGCGCCGCCCACCGGCTCGTCGACGAGGCGCCCGACTTCAACGGGCACGCGGTGAAAAACAGCCCGTACGCCGAATGGTACGCCGCGTTCACGCGGAACTCTTCAGCGCCTGCAGGCGGCGGTGAAGAAACGCCAGTACCATGATCTCGTCGGCCGTGAGCTTGGCGTACTGACGCTTAAATTTCTGCGCGACCTTGGCATCGAGCATCTTGGCGAGATCGCCAGACATGTACGCGCACAGGATTTCGGGGTGCACGTAGCTCTTTCGGCAGATGGCCGGGGTGTTGCCGAGTTGCTTGGCCACCTTCTCGATCGCGGCAACGACGTTGCGCTTGGCCTCCGCCTGGCTGTCATACTTTCTGAAGTCTGCCAGTGCGAGCGCTGCAAGCACCGTTCCCGCCCACGTCCGAAAGTCCTTGGCGCTAAAATCCTGCCCAGTGATGTCCTTGATGTAGCCGTTCACCTCTCCGGAATCGACTGTGCGGGATGTGCCGTCGTCATCCAGATACTTGAACAATTCGTGCCCGGGGATCTCCGCGCAACGCTTCACGATGGCGGCGATACGCCTGTCCTCGACTTGGAGCTTCCACTGCTTGCCCGACTTACCGGTGAAGTCGAACCGCAGGACGCCGCGTCCGATAGCCACATGCTTGCGGCGCATGGTGGTCAGCCCGTAGGACTTGTTCTTCTCCGCATACTCCGCGTTACCGACGCGGATGAGCGTTTTCTCGAGGAGGCTGACGATCGTGGCGAGTACCTTTTCACGGGGCAGGCCGTCACGCTTCATGTCCGAGGCGACGCGGTCGCGTAGGGCGGGCAGAGCTGCCGCGAACTGCATCACGTGCTCGTACATGTTCTGCTCGCGCAGTTCACGCCATTTGGGATGGTAACGGTACTGTTTGCGTCCGCGCGCATCGAGCCCGGTCGCTTGGATGTGACCGTTGGGCGAGGGGCAGATCCACACGAATTCGTATGCCGGCGGGATGCCGATCGATTTGATCCGGCGGATGATGGCTTTATCCGTTATCCGCTTTCCGTCCTTGTCGTAGTAACTGAACGACGTGCCGGTGCGCTTGCGGCGGTAACCGGGAGAAGCATCGCTGACGTAGCGAAGGCCTTCCACCGCGATCGCCGAAGCGACCTCCGCCGTGCGGTCGAGAACCTCTTCCTTGGCCGTCTCACGAAGCACGTCCAACTCCGGCAAGTTACTGAAGACCAATAACGTGTTCAGTTTCATAAGGACGAATAGACCTATTTGTTCCACGACGCTGGATTGCTCGAGCTTCGATGGCTATCGTCGCGGTCGCTCCCGTTCACGCACGACGTCCTTCGCGTTCTTGTCGGTCCTCAGACCCAAATAGACAGGCTGTCGCAACTCGCCCTTACTGGTCCATTCCGCGAACTTCACTTCGGCCACCAGGGACGGCCGGACCAGGTCGTCACAGCTTCGTCTTTCACCTTGACGCGGAAAGGAGACCGCGTCGACTTCAGTTTCACAAGCTTTCGGTGGAGCGCTTCGAGCGTGGTGTGGCTGAAGCCGGTCCCGACATGTCCGATGTACCGCCAATCTTCTCCATCTCTGACGGCGAGGACTAGGGCGCCAAAGTATGGCCTTGTTCGCTTTGGTGCCGTGAAACCCGCAATAACAACCTCCTGCCGCTGCGTAGTCTTCACCTTGAGCCAGTCGACTGTTCGGATTCCGGAGGAGTACGGGCTGTCGGCGCGCTTTGCCATGATGCCTTCGAGGCGCTTGCGCTCGGCCTCGGCAAAGAACTTCTTGCCGCTGCCTTTGCGGTGGCTGCTGAAAGCAATAAGCTTATGACGCGGCAGTTTAGCCTTCAGGCGCTTCTTGCGTTCAAGCAGCGGCAGCTGGCGAAGGTCTTCGCCGTCCGCAAACATGAGGTCGAAGGCGCAGTAGAGAAGTTTGGCTTCGTAACGAAGCGCGTTCTGAAGGAGCTGAAAATGGGAAACGCCATCCATGGGATCGTAAGGAGTTTCGGCTTCGCGATCGTGAAAAGGCGCTCTACGACGAGGA
>NZ_JAFATE010000639.1 GCF_019244115.1 Bradyrhizobium sp. | reverse complement strand
TGCGCAGCGTCCGCGGCGAGCTGGCGCCAGCGCGCCAGACCATGCGCCACGCCCGCGCTCTCGCCCTTGACCGCCATGGCACCCGCGGAGATCAGCGCGTCCACGAGCAAGAGCGCCGCGGCGGACACGATCACCGCGGTCTCGGCCATCATCGGCGGGCTCAGGACGTAAAGAACGGACCCATGGTTCGCGACCGCGTCCTCGTCGGCGCTGGTCCAGGCGCCAGGCACCACGCGATCTCCGCACACGCTGAAGGAGCGGCTCATGCGCGCGTCCGGCTGGTCCTGCGAATGGGTTCGGTCGATGCTGAAGCCGGTCGCAAAATCGCTGATCGCAGCCGAAGCAGCGTCGCACAGGCGCGGCAGTGCGTGTTCTTCGCCGAGAAAACAGAGCACATGGCGCGGCTTGACCTCGGATCTCGCCTGCGCCTCGGACCTTGCGCCATCGGACCGCGCATCAACCATCAGCAATTCTCCTCCTGTAGCGCGATGAAACTTGAATCGAATGCATCCGCGAGGCCGCTCTTCTCCCCTCCCCTTGCGGGCAGGGCTACCGCATACGAGCGCCGCTCTCTCCGTTTGCCTCCCCCGCTTGCGGGGGAGGTCGCCGCGCTTGCGCGGCGGGTGGGGGCCGCCCCGGACTCAGCTGCAGCCTTTTTCGCACGACGCCCCCGCCCCAGCCCTCCCCCGCAAGCGGGGGAGGGAGCCCACCGCCGGCGCGACTCCGATCGAGCCTCATCTCATCATGCTTTCGCGACCTTCAGAAAGTTCGTGCTGGGATGATGATGTTGCTGCGCGGGGCCGGAGGTGGTCGGGAGCAGGCTGCCGGCGGCGCGGCCGCCTTCTCCCGCGCCGTCTTCTCAACGCGGCGCGGTCATGACACCGCTCGATACAGAGCCAGAAGCATGGCGGTGCCGATCGATCAAGCCTCGACGTTCTGCAGCCGCTCGAGCGCTTCCTGGATTTTTGTCTTGCGCGCCACGGCCGCCTCGCGCTTTTCCTTCTCTTCCTCGACGAGTTCTTCCGGCGCGTTGGCGACGAATTTCTCGTTGGACAGTTTTGTGTCGACCCGCTTGATGTCGGCGTCCGCCTTCGCCATCTCCTTCGCCAGTCGCGCGCGCTCGGCAGCGAAATCGATCACGCTCTTGAGCGGCAGCGCGGCGACCTCGCCGCGCACCAGGATCTGCACTGCGCCCTCCGGCGCGCGGTCGGCGAAGGTGATCTCCGACAGCCGCGCCATGCGGCGGATCACCTCGCTCCAGCGCGGCGCGCGCTCTTTGGTTTCCTCCGAGACGCCGGCGAGCACCAGCGGCGTCAGCGTGGCCGGTGCAATGTTCATTTCCGCGCGCACCGAACGGATCGCGGTGACCAGATCGACCACCCAGCCGATTTCCGCCTCGGCCGAGAAATCGGCGAAGTTGGCGGCATAGGTCTGCAGCGCGGCCGGCACGTCGCGGTCGTCCTCCAGGGCGATATCTTCCAGCGTGAATGCATCAGATTCGAGCGGCCAGGGCGCCAGCGCGAGCAGGCCGTCACGGCTCGCCGTGACCATCCACAGCTCTTCGGTGACGAAGGGCATGAAGGGATGCAGCATCTTGAGAATCTCGTCGCGCGCCCACGCCACGCTCGCGCGCGTCTCGGCCTTGGCCGGGCCGTCCGCGCCCATCAGCACGGGTTTTGCCAGTTCGACATACCAGTCGCAATAGACGTTCCAGAGGAAGCGGTAGATCGCGCCGGCCGCATCGTTGAACCGATAGGTCTCGATCGCCTCGGTCACCTCGCGTGCAGTCCGCGCGGTCTCATGGGCAATCCAGCGGTTCAGCGTCTCCGTGGTCTGCGTGGGATCGAACCCGGGCGGCTGCACGCACTCGTACATCTCCGCCAGCAGGCAGACGTTCCAGAGCTTTGTCGCAAAACTGCGATAGCCTTTCACACGCTGTTCGCTGAGCTTGATGTCGCGGCCCTGGGCGGCCATCGCGGCCAGCGTGAAGCGCAGCGCGTCGGCGCCATACTCGTCGATCAGGTTGAGTGGGTCGATGACGTTGCCTTTCGACTTCGACATCTTCGCCCCCTTCTCGTCGCGGACGAGGGCGTGGATGTAGACGTCCTTGAACGGGATCTCCTGCATGAAATGCAGGCCCATCATCATCATCCGTGCGACCCAGAAAAAGATGATATCGAAACCGGTCACCAAGACGTCGGTCGGGTAGTGATGCTTCACCTGAGGCGTCTCGTCCGGCCAGCCCAGCGTCGAGAACGGCCACAGCGCCGAGGAGAACCAGGTGTCGAGCACGTCCTCGTCGCGCGTGAGGAAGCTCCCGCGGCGCTCCTCGACCTGCGCGATGGTCTCGGCCTCTTCGTCGGTGAGAACATCGTTGGTGACGTAATAGGCGAGCGCCTGCGCCAGTGCTTCGTCTTCGGTCTCGGCGACGAACACCTTGTCGTCGGGCCCATACCACGCCGGGATCTGGTGCCCCCACCAGAGCTGGCGCGAGATGCACCA
>NZ_JAFATE010000448.1 GCF_019244115.1 Bradyrhizobium sp. | reverse complement strand
CGAAGAAGATCACCGTCGACGTGCGCGGCGAGCTGTTGCAGCTCAAGGAAACGCTCAACACCACGACCGACCAGCTGCGCTCCTTCGCCGGCGAGGTGACGCGCGTCGCGCGCGAGGTCGGCACCGAAGGGCGCCTTGGCGGCCAAGCCAACGTGCTGGGCGTCGCCGGTACCTGGAA
The DNA here is from genome assembly GCF_019244115.1 of Bradyrhizobium sp. Lineage (GTDB taxonomy): Bacteria > Pseudomonadota > Alphaproteobacteria > Rhizobiales > Xanthobacteraceae > Bradyrhizobium. The sequence continues at coordinate 12,126 of NZ_JAFATE010000448.1, read as the reverse complement.
GGACTTGACCGACTCGGTCAACTCGATGGCCTCCAACTTGACCGCGCAGGTGCGCAACATCGCCGAGGTGACGACCGCGGTCGCGGGCGGCGACCTGTCGAAGAAGATCACCGTCGACGTGCGCGGCGAGATTCTCGAGCTCAAGAACACGATCAACACCATGGTCGATCAGCTCAACGCATTCGCCGGGGAGGTGACCCGCGTCGCGCGCGAGGTCGGCACCGAGGGCAAGCTCGGCGGCCAGGCCGAGGTGCCCGGCGTCGCCGGCACCTGGAAGGACCTGACCGACAACGTCAACTTCATGGCCTCGAACCTGACCGCGCAGGTGCGCAACATCGCCGACGTCGCGACCGCGATCGCGGGCGGCGACCTGTCCAAGAAGATCACCGTCAACGTGTCGGGCGAAATCCTGCAATTGAAGGAAACGCTCAACACCATGGTCGACCAGCTCAACGCCTTCGCCGGCGAGGTGACGCGCGTCGCCCGCGAGGTCGGCACCGACGGCAAGCTCGGCGGCCAGGCCGAGGTGCCCGGCGTCGCCGGCACCTGGAAGGACTTGACCGACAGCGTCAACTCGATGGCCGGCAATTTGACTGCCCAGGTCCGCAACATCGCCGAGGTCGCGACCGCGATCGCCAATGGCGACCTGTCGCGAAAAATCACCGTGGACGTGCGCGGCGAGATTTTGCGGCTCAAGGAAACGCTGAACACAATGGTCGACCAACTCAACCGCTTTGCGGGCGAGGTCACGCGCGTCGCGCGCGAGGTCGGCACCGAAGGACGGCTCGGCGGCCAGGCCAACGTGCCCGGCGTCGCCGGCACCTGGAAGGACCTCACCGACAGCGTCAATTCCATGGCCGGCAATCTGACCGCGCAGGTCCGCAACATCGCCGAGGTCACGACCGCGGTCGCCCGCGGCGACCTGTCGCGGAAAATTACGGTCGACGTCAAAGGCGAAATCCTCGAACTGAAGAACACCATCAACACCATGGTGGACCAGCTCAACGCCTTCGCGTCCGAAGTGACGCGCGTGGCGCGCGAGGTCGGCACCGAAGGCAAGCTCGGCGGCCAGGCCCAGGTGCCTGAAGTCGCGGGCACCTGGAAGGACCTGACCGACAACGTCAACTTCATGGCCTCGAACCTGACCGCGCAGGTGCGCAACATCGCTGAGGTCGCAACCGCGATCGCAGGCGGCGATCTGTCGAAGAAGATCACCGTGGACGTGCGCGGCGAGATCCTCCTGCTCAAGGAGACGCTGAACACGATGGTGGAGCAGCTCCGCTCCTTCGCCGCCGAGGTCACGCGCGTCGCGCGTGAGGTCGGCACCGAGGGCCGGCTCGGCGGCCAGGCGGTGGTGCCCGGCGTCGGCGGCACCTGGAAGGACCTGACCGACAACGTCAACCTGCTCGCCGCCAACCTGACCACGCAGGTCCGCAACATCGCCGAGGTCACGACCGCGGTCGCCCGCGGCGACCTCTCGCGAAAGATCACCGTCGACGTGAAGGGCGAGATTTTGGAGCTGAAGAACACCATCAATACCATGGTCGACCAGCTCAATGCCTTCGCCGGCGAAGTGACGCGCGTCGCGCGCGAGGTCGGCACCGAAGGCAAGCTCGGCGGTCAGGCGCAGGTGCCCGGCGTCGCCGGCACCTGGAAGGACCTCACCGATACCGTGAACTTCATGGCCGCCAACCTGACCGAGCAGGTGCGCGGCATCGTCAAGGTCGTGACCGCCGTGGCCAATGGCGATCTAAAGCAGAACCTGACCGTCAAATCGAAGGGCGAAGTCGCCGCCCTCGGCGACACCATCAACAACATGACCGAGACGCTCGCGACCTTTGCCGAGCAGGTGACCAGCGTCGCACGCGAGGTCGGCGTGGAGGGCCGCCTCGGCGGCCAGGCCAACGTGCCCGGCGCCGCCGGCACCTGGAAGGACCTGACCGGTAACGTCAACCTGCTCGCCGCCAACCTGACCTCGCAGGTGCGCGCGATCGCCGAAGTGGCGACCGCAGTCACCAAGGGCGACCTCACCCGCTCGATCCAGGTCGACGCACGCGGCGAAGTCGCCGAGCTGAAGGACAACATCAATACGATGATCACCAACCTTCGGCTCACCACCGACGTCAACACCGAGCAGGACTGGCTGAAGACCAACCTCGCAAAATTCACCAACATGCTGCAGGGGCAGCGTGACCTGACCACCGTCGGCCGTCTGCTGCTCACGGAGCTCACGCCGCTGGTCAACGCGCATATGGGCGTGATTTACCAGGTCGAGAACGAGGACAGCCCGCAATTGCACCTGCTCGCGACCTATGCCGGCGACGGCTTCGCGCCGCACCAGCAGATCATGCAATTCGGCGACGGGCTGGTCGGCCAATGCGCGATGGACAAGCGGCGGCGGCTTGTCTCCGACATTCCACCCGATACCGTTCCGGTCAACTCGGCCCTGCTGCGCGTGGTGCCGAGGAATCTGGTCGTGCTGCCGGTGCTGTTCGAGAACCAGGTCAAGGCGGTGATCGAGCTCGCCTCCGTCTCCGCGTTCACGACCTCGCAGATGAACTTTCTGGAACAGCTCACCGACTCCATCGGCATCGTGCTCAACTCGATCGAAGCCACCATGCAGACCGAGGGCCTCCTGAAGCAGTCCCAGCAACTCGCCGGCGAGCTGCAGGCGCAGCAGAGGGAATTGCAGCAGACCAACGAGCAGCTGCAGCAGAAGGCCCAGCAGCTCGCGGAACGCAACGTCGAGGTGGAGCGCAAGAACCAGGAAATCGAGCAGGCCCGTCGCGCAGTGGAGGAGAAGGCGACCGAGCTCGCGCTGACGTCGAAATACAAGTCCGAATTCCTCGCCAACATGTCGCACGAGCTGCGCACGCCGCTGAACAGCATCCTGATTCTCGGCCAGCAGCTGACGGAAAATCCCGACGGCAATTTGTCCCCGAAACAGGTCGAATTTGCCCGGACGATTCACGGCGCCGGTACCGACCTGCTCAATCTGATCAGCGACATTCTCGACCTTTCCAAGATCGAATCGGGAACGGTGACCGTCGATGCCGAGGAAATCCTCGCCGCGAATCTTCTGGAAACGGTCGGGCGGCCGTTCCGGCATGAGGCCGAGAACCGCCAGCTCTCCTTTACCGTCGACGTCGATCCAAGTCTGCCGCGCAGCATCGTGACAGACTCCAAGCGGCTGCAGCAGGTGCTGAAGAATCTGCTCTCCAACGCTTTCAAATTCACCGCCGAAGGCGGCGTGCGGCTCAAGGTCAGGGCGGCACCCGACGGCTGGAGCGCCGATCACCCGGTGCTGAACGCCGTATCGGGGGTTATCGCCTTCGAGGTCTCCGACACCGGCATCGGCATTCCTCTGGACAAGCAGAAGCTGATCTTCGAGGCGTTCCAGCAGGCGGACGCCGGCACCAGCCGCAAATATGGCGGCACGGGCCTCGGCCTTGCGATCAGCCGCGAGCTCGCGAGCCTGCTCGGCGGCGAGATTCATCTGAAGAGCGCGCCCGGCAAGGGCTCGACCTTCACGCTCTATCTGCCATTGAAATATTCCGGCCCGGCGGCGGGGCCTCGCATCCAGACCGCGCCGCAGTACAGCCCGGCCCCGGTCTTGCCGCCGGCGCCCCAGGAGCGCGCCGTCGACCCGCCGGCCGACGACCGTCTCAACCTGGAGCCCGGAGACACCATTCTTCTGATCGTCGAGGACGATCCGCACTACGCCCGGGTCCTGGTCGATCTGGCACGCGACAAGGGCTTCAAGGTGCTGGTCGCGGCCCGCGGCACCGAGGCGCTGGACCTTGCCAAGCAATATCAGCCGGCCGCGGTCTCGCTCGATGTCTTCCTGCCGGACATGCTCGGCTGGACGGTGCTGAGCCAGCTCAAGCACAATCCGCTGACGCGGCATATCCCGGTCCAGATCATCACGCTCGACGAGGACCGCCAGCACGCCATGGCGCGCGGGGCGTTCTCCTTCGTCAACAAGCCGACCACGACCGAGGGCGTCAGCGCGGCGCTCGCGCAGATCAAGGAATATGCGAGGCCCCGCCGCAAACGCCTGCTGATCGTCGAGGACAATGCCGCCGAGCAAATGTCGATTCGCGAGCTGCTCGATCACGACGACATCGAGATCGTGGCCACCGAGACCGGCGCCGGCGCGCTTTCGGTGCTCCGCGAAAACCCCTGCGACTGTGTCGTGCTGGACCTGCGACTTCCCGACATGAGCGGGTTCGAGGTGCTCGACCGCATCCGGAGCGATGATCATCTCGCCAACGTGCCCGTCGTCGTCTTCACCGGACGGGAGCTCTCGGCGGAAGAGGATGCCGAGCTCCACACCATGGCGCGCAGCATCGTCGTGAAGGGGGTCGAATCGCCCGAGCGGCTGCTCGACGAGACCTCGCTGTTCCTGCACCGGATCATCACCGAACTGCCAGTCGAGAAGCAGCGGATGCTGGAGAAGCTCAACAGCTCCGATGAGGATCTGCTCGGCAAGACCGCGCTGCTGGTCGACGACGATGCCCGCAACATCTTCGCACTGAGCAGCGTTCTCGAACGCAGAGGCATGAAGGTGCTCACCGCGACGACCGGAAGCGAGGCCATCACGCTGGTCAACTCGAACCCGGAGATCGCAATCGTGCTGATGGATATCATGATGCCGCAAATGGACGGCTACCAGACCATCGGTGTCATCAGGGAGAACCCGTCATTTGCGCGCCTTCCGATCATCGCATTGACGGCGAAAGCGATGAAGGGAGACCGGGAGAAGTGCCTGGAGGCCGGCGCATCCGACTATCTGGCCAAGCCGGTCAATACCGAGCAGCTGCTTCTGGCCATCCGCATGTGGCTTCATCGTTGATCGGTGCCGCGATGAGCGAACATGACAAGGTCAACATCCTCCTGGTCGACGACCAGCCTGCAAAACTTCTGGCTTATGAAGTCATATTGAAGGAGTTGGGCGAGAATCTGGTTGTCGCGACCTCGGGCCGCGAGGCGCTGGAGATTCTGCTCAAGAACGACATCGCCGTCATTCTCGTCGACGTGTGCATGCCGGAGCTCGACGGCTTCGAGCTCGCGGCGATGATCCGCGAGCATCCGCGCTTCGAAAAGACCGCGATGATTTTCATCTCGGCGATCCAGGTCAGCGATCTCGACCGCCTTCGCGGTTACGAGATGGGCGCGGTCGATTACGTTCCGGTCCCGGTCGTGCCGGAAGTGCTGCGTGCGAAAATCAAGGTGTTCGCGGAGCTCTATCGCAAGACGCGGCAACTGGAACGGCTCAATCTCGAGCTCGAGGACCGGGTCCGCGCCCGCACGGCGGAGCTCGAACGCTCGACGGCGCAACTGGTCGCGAGCGAGCAGCGGCGCAGCATGGCGCTCGCGGCCGGCAAGATGGGATCCTGGGACTGGGACTGGGTCAGTGGCGACTGGATGTGGGACGAAGGCCAGTATCGCATCTTCGGCGTCGACCCGGAGCGCTTCGAGGTGACGTCGACCAATGTCCAGGCGCTGATGCATCCGGAAGACGTCGACCGGCTGCGCAAGCTGGTCGGCGAATTCGCGCGAGGCGTGCGAACCTATGAGGCGGAATTTCGGATCAACCGGCCGGACGGCGAGCAGCGCTGGTGCGCCGGCACCGCGGCGGCGACCGTCGACCGCAGCGGACGGGTGATCCGGGTCAGCGGCGTGACGATCGACATCACCGAACGCAAGCGCGCCGAGGAGCGCCAAAGCCTGCTGGCACGCGAAGTCGACCATCGCGCCAAGAACGCGCTGGCGCTGGCGCAGTCGATCGTCCGGCTGACACGCGCCGAAACCATCAATGCCTATGTTGATGCCGTCGAGGGCCGCATCAACGCGCTAGCCCGGGTTCACACCATCCTCTCACTGTCGAGCTGGCGCGGCGCCGAGATCGGCAGACTGGTCGCCGACGAAATGGCGCCGTATGCCTCGGGGACCCAGGTGCGGGCTGGCGGGCCGGAGGTGAGCTTGCAGCCGGCGACCGCGCAGACGCTCGCGCTCGTCCTGCATGAACTGCTCACCAATTCGGCGAAGTATGGTGCGCTCTCCACGCGCTCGGGACAATTGTCGATCGGCTGGCAGACCGTGGATGACATGCTCGCCATGACATGGGAGGAAACCGGCGGGCCCGTGGTGCGGGAGCCGACAACCCGCGGTTTTGGCACGCGCGGGATCCTGGCAGGCATCGAGGCGCAGCTTGGCGGTCAGGTTTCGTTCAACTGGCGGCCCGAAGGCCTCATCTGCCGCCTGGAAGTGCCGGTGACCGAGCGTGGGCCGGTTCATCACCGCAGCGAGCGGTACGACAGCGTGGAGGAGTCCCTGCAAACGGCGGTCAGGTGAGCCCAGCAGGGTGCTTCAGCGAATGGCAGCCATTGATCGGCTTGCGTGGTCGCTTGCGATGCCCGGATCGACCCTGGCCTTTCACGGGCAGGCCGCCGGCTGGACGAGGCAGAGTTCCTTGCGGTTCACGACTTCACCGCGGCGCCCTCAGGCCCGGCGATGTCAGCCATTCGTTGATGCGGCATGCAGTCTCTGCCTGACCCGCCTTCTTCAGCAGCGAGTCGCGATCGGGTCCCGGCGGTAGTCGCCGGGCGGCTTCGCGCGCCTCGCGTGCGGCGGTTTGCAAACGCTCGTCGAAGGGAGTCGTTTGCTTGTGCCGGTTTCGCTTCGCTGTCATGAAAGCCTCCTGCTTATGACAGAGAAACCTTCGCGCGATCGCCGGCCAACGGTCGTTTACTTAGGTTACGGGCCCGCTGCAAATAGCAACGGACTCGTCTGGAACACTGGCGCTGCAAGCTGCCCGCATTCAATCGGTGCCTTGCTGTGCCGGCCGATCAAAACCGCCCTGGTCGAGGCCCGGCACGCTCAGATGCACCTCGTGCCCTTGTCGCACTGCGAGGGAGGCGGCAATCGCCGCAGCTTCGAATGCGGATTCCTTGGTGGCATATTCGCCATTGATCTCACCATCATGCAGCACGCCCCATTGGTCCTGCACCGCAACAATGGCGTATTGAGCGAGTCCCATGATCGGTCTCCTTTGGCTCGGCTGCACATCAACAAACGTCGTGAGCCCCGGTTGCAAGGATGACGCGCCGGGCCAGGCTACATCGCAAAATTGACCGCCATCGCCAGGGTGCAAAGCGCCATCAGCGCGGTGGACACCCAGCCGAGCCAATAGAGCCAGCCCCGCACCACGAAACGACCCATGACCGCCCTGCTGCGCACCAGCACCATGAGCATCACCATGACCGGTGCTGCGAGCACGCCGTTGACGACGGCGCTCCAATAAAGCGCTCGAATCGGATCAAGGGCCGTGAAGTTGATGATGATGCCGAGGGTGCCGGATAAGGCCAGGACAGCATAGAACGCCACGGCCTTGCGGGGCGGGCGCGATAATCCGACCGGCCATTTCCGCCCCTCGCCGATTGCATAGGCCGTCGAGCCCGCCAGCACCGGGATCGCCAGAAGCCCGGTGCCGATGAGGCCGATGGCGAACAGCAGCTCGGCGAGATCTCCGGCGAGCGGCTTCAGCGCCGCAGCCGCCTGCGCGGAGGACTGGATCTCTGTGACGCCGCCGGCATGCAGCGTCGCCGCCGTGGTCATGATGATCGCGATGGCGATCACGTTGGAGAAGGCCATCCCGATCTGCGTATCGACACGGATGCGGCGCAACTCGCTCGCCTGGCTCGCTGTGTCGGCTTCGACCTGCTCGCGCTTTCGCTCGATACGCTTGTTCTCGGCCTCCTGCGAGGACTGCCAGATGAAGAGATAGGGCGAGATGGTGGTGCCGAAAACGGCAACCAGCGTGGTAAGGAACGGCCCATCAAAGGAAAGCCTGGGAATCAGGAGGCCCTTGGCGGCCTCGAGCCAGGGCACGTGAACGACCGCCAGCGTAATGACATAGGCGAACAGGCTAAGCGTCAGCCATTTCAACAGGAAGACGTAACGCTTGTATTCGACGAAGACCTGCGAGAGCACCGACACCGTGCCGAACAGCACCACGTAGAGAAACTGTGGTCCGCCGATCAGGAGTTTGAGGGAATCGGCCATTGCCCCAAGATCGGCCGCGATGTTGATGGTGTTGGCGATGAACAGAAGAACGATCAGGAACCAGACCGTTGGCGCCGGAAAATTCCGGCAGACATTGCCGGCAATGCCATGACCCGTCACGCGGCCGATCCGCGCCGAGATTTCCTGGATCGCGACCATCAGCGGATAGGTCAGCAGCATGGTCCAGCCGATGCCGAAACCGAACTGGGCGCCGGCCTGGCTGTACGTCCCGATGCCCGAAGGATCATCATCGGACGCGCCGGTAATCAGTCCCGGCCCTAGGGTCTTGAGAAGACCTTTCAGAACATCCCGGCTGCTCCGCCGCCGCGGCGGCCCGTTTCGCTTGGGGGAGCGATAGCCTCGCCGTGGCGGGAGTGCGGTTACGGACATGAGCGGTTCTTCCGAACGTAAGCGATCAGGCCCCTCGCCGCATCCACCCCTCAGAAGCGAAAGCCCCGCTGAACGGGGCTTTGCTGTTGCCGCCTCGACCAAGCCTCATCCTCAGATTCGGCCAAGCAGCACGAGAATGAGCAGGATGACGATGATGAGTCCGAGCCCACCACCGCCATAGTAGCCGGTCCCATAGAACGGGCCTCCGCCGATTCCGGAGAACCCGCCCAAAAGGGCGATGATCAGGATGATCAAGATGATTGTGCCAATGCTCATCGCCCGGCTCCCGTCAGTGATGCCAGAACAACGCGAGCAGAATGATGATTGGCAGCGGGACGCCGAGCAGCCAAAGCAGTGCGCCTCTTCCCAGACCCATGACTTCCTCCATCGTATTTACCTGACAGATGACGCGCGACGACAATGAAAGTTCCGCAAAGTCGATCCCCGGCGGCAAAACGCGATTGATGCGATGCGAAGGAGTAGAAGGATGCGAAGGACTAGAAGAGGGAAGCGAGCGGCATCATGATCCCGTTTCGCGCTCCGATGTGATTCCCGCGCCGTTCGGCGCAAGCGCCGGTGCAACCAATCCCCATCATGGCCGTTGTCACTATCCTGAAGGGGGCTGAATGGCCGAGGATGTCGCGAATGCACGGATAGGACGGCACGGAGCGGCGCGGCTCGCGGCGGTCGACATCGACAGCTACAATCTCGAACTGAAGGACGACGACGGTTTTCTCGGCGATCGCGCCAGCAAGGGAGCCTTCCAGGCCATCCTGGATGGGTGGCGCAAGCCGCTGAAGAAGGCAGGCGACGACCCGTTCGGCAACAAGTCGTCCGAAGACATTTCAAAGAAAGAGCTGGACAAGATTCTCGTCAGCGACGACGTCGAGGCCGCGGCCGTCGTGCATAGCGCGGTGGAGGGTTTCGCGCAGGAGTTTGCCGGGGTCGTCAGCCGCTTTCTGAAGCTGAAATCCTGGGCCAACACCGAGCGCATCATCGTCGGCGGCGGATTCCGCCAGAGCCGGCTCGGCGAACTGGCCATCGCGCGCGCGGATATCATCTTGAAGGCCGACGGCGCGAAAACGACGCTCTGCCCCATTCGTTTTCATCCCGATGAAGCCGGCCTGATCGGCTGCGTTCACCTTGCGCCTTCCTGGATTCTGGAGGCTCATGACGGCATCCTCGCGATCGACATCGGCGGTTCGAATATCCGCTGCGGCGTGGTGGAGATGCGGCTGAAAAAGGCCCCCGACTCGTCCAAGGCCTCGGTCTGGAAGTCCGATCTCTGGCGCCACGCGGATCAGGACGTCTCACGCGACAGCCTCGTGAAACGGCTCCTCAATATGCTGGAGAAGCTGATCGCCGAGGCTGAATCCAGTTCGATCAAACTGGCTCCCTTTGTCGGTGTCGCCTGTCCCGGGGTCATCAATGAGGACGGCACGATCGAGAAAGGCGCACAAAATCTGCCGGGCAACTGGGAAAGCAGCCGGTTCAATCTACCCCAGGTGATCGTGGAGTCGATTCCCGAAATCGGCAGGCACGATACATCCGTTCTGATGCACAATGACGCCGTCGTGCAGGGCCTGTCGGAAGCGCCGTTCATGACGGATTGCCGACGCTGGGGGATCTTGACGGTCGGCACGGGGCTCGGTAACGCCCGCTTCACCAATCGTTAGAGCCACCCCAATTCCATGATGCGACGTTCTGGCGGGTGCGCTCGCCGAACCAGGTGTTGCGCGCGGATGTGCGGGTGTCGGCAGATTGCTTCTGCGGACCGGGAGCTGGCTCTCCCCAACCGAACGACCACCCTGGCGCCGTCGGATTGGCCGCGACGACGACGCGAGGTGCAGACCGCGGCGTGCGCCGCGCCGTCCTCATTTTCGACTTGGGCTTCGCAATCTCTGGTTCCGGCAGCTTCGCTTGTGCGAGTGCATCGAGCGCCGGCTTCTGTGGCGCAGCGGCCGCGGGCGGCGCTGCCGTTGCGACAGCCCGCGGCGCCGACGCTGCAATGAACGGATGCATCGCCGTGTCGAACTCGATCTTCTGTGGCCATTTGTGCTCGGACCGGATCCGCAGCGTCGACTTGTCGACTTCGGTCTCCTGGCTCGGCAGCGGCGGCGGACTCGGCAAAGACCAATTCGCCACCGTAAGCATCGCAAGGAGGACGCCGGTGACGACGACAAAATATCGAACCAGAGGCACCGACCCCGCCCTTTCGCTCACAGCAGCATTGCATGCAGACAAGCGCGATGCCGCACCAGGGTTCCAAAGATTTCGGCGCCGCCGCGCGCGACGTGGTCGGCGCGCGCCACCCGCGCCGGAACAAGGTCACGACCTGGCCGTTGCCAAAGAACAGAAAAAGGGATGATGCAATGGCGTTCAAGCGCGGCGAACAGGTCGTTGAAAACGCGCAAGAGGCCCGGCAGGCGGAACGGGGACCGTCCGTCCGCAATCTCCTGGTGGCGAGCACGGCGCTCGCGATCATAGCGCTCGCCATCGTCTGGTTCGTGTTTTTCCGGACCTGAACCGAGCAATCCTGCCGCCACAGAGGCGGGCCTCTCCGCGAAAACCGGCGCGCCGATGAGTGCATCGGCGTTCGCAGGAACCTTTGTTGATGCCGGAACTTGTCTCGCCGCTCTGCAACGAGCGGGAGGGTTCAGCATGCGTCGTCCCGGCCTCTTCTCGACTCTCCTGCTGTTTGTCTTTGTGGGACCAGATCCCGTTCGTGCCGAGAGCGGGCTCGCCTCCTATTATGGCGGTGCAGGAAAGCGCGGCGAGATGACCTGCGCCCACAGGACACGACCTTTCGGAACGTTTGTGACCGTGTCCTCCCGCAGCTACTCCATACGTTGCCGGATCAACGACCGCGGCCCCTTTGTCCGCGGCCGCGTCATCGATGTCTCGCTTGGTGCGGCACGCGCACTCCATATGCTGAAGTCAGGCGTGATCCGCGTTTCCGTGGAATAGCGATCAATCGGGCGAGGCCAGGCGCCTCACATATCACCTCGCTGTGAATTCGCCCGCCCGGAACATTCCGGTCTCACGCTCGATTGATCGGCGGTATCAACCAGGAGGAAGCCATGAAGAGCTTGACCCTCATTGCAGCCGCAGCACTCGTCTCCACCGCGATGGCCGCTCCGGCGATGGCGCGGAACTATTGCGACCATCATCGCTGCTACCACCGCGGCCCGGTCGGCGCCGCCGCCGATACTGCCGCCGGCATCGCGGGCGCCGCGATCGGGACTGCGGGCGCGATCGCCACCGCACCGTTCCACAATTCCTACAATGCCTATGGCCCTTATGGCGCCGATCCCTATTCCGACCCCAATTTCGCCTGTCGTCCGGGGACGTGGATCAAGGGCGCGGATGGCCGACGCCATCCTTGCCAGTAGGCGCCGACGGCGCCGAGCCTCCTCTGGAACGGAAAGCGTGCGGGCGGATTGTCAACGCGAGTAGATGACGCCCCGAGCTAGCCGCTCAAAGCCTCGCCAGCCATCCACAGCTGGCGAGGTTCGATCCGGAGACGGTGATGCCATACGCGCTATATGAAGCAGATGAACGATTGACGCGCAGCTTCCCCACACCTCAAGCCGCCTGGGAAGCAGCCGAGCGCGCCGGACTTGTCGAAATCGGGCCTGGCGGCGAAAAGATCCTGGATAACAACCTCGA
>NZ_JAFATE010000414.1 GCF_019244115.1 Bradyrhizobium sp. | reverse complement strand
TCGGCTGCAAATCCGCCGAACTCGTTGACTCTCCCGGAGGGTGAGCGCCGCTCGCGGCGGCATTTTCGTGATTGAACCATCATCCCGGCCGCGACTTATCCTCCAGCCTCATTGCCGCAGCCCATCGCGCATGGACTGCGCTTGCGTTCCGGAGGGATTGCATGAGCCCATCCCCAGCCCGTTCCGGGCCTCGGACCACATCGAAGCCCGCCAAACTTTCCATCTCCCTCACCGTCAACGGCCAGAGGCTCACCGTCGAAATTGCGCCCTGGACGACGCTGCTCGATCTGCTGCGCGACCGTCTCGATCTCACCGGCACCAAGAAGGGCTGCGATCATGGCCAGTGCGGCGCCTGCACGGTCCTGCTCGACGGACGCCGCGTCAACGCGTGCCTGACGCTCGCCGTCATGAAGGACGGCGCCGATGTCGTCACCATCGAGGGGCTCGCCGATGGCGATGTGCTGCATCCGCTGCAGCAGGCGTTCATCGATCACGATGCTTTTCAATGCGGCTACTGCACACCGGGACAGATCTGTTCGGCCGCGGGCCTGATCGCCGAGGGCAAGGCCAGGACGGCAGACGAGATCCGCGAGTTGATGAGCGGCAACATCTGCCGCTGCGGTGCCTATCCCAACATCGTTTCCGCCATCCAGCAGGTGATGGAGCGGATGGGAGGCGAGCCATGAACAATTTTGAGTATTCGCGTGCGACCGACGTCGCCGATGCCATCAGGCAGATCGCGGCCGACCCGGCAGCGAAATTCATCGCCGGCGGCACCAACCTGGTCGATCTCATGAAGTACGACGTCGCGCGGCCGGCACGGCTGATCGACATCACGCAGCTGCCGCTCAAATCCCTTGAGGAAACGCCGGACGGCGGCGTGCGCATCGGCGCGCTGGTGCCGAACAGCGACCTCGCCTATCATCCGCTCATCGCCGACCGCTATCCGCTGCTGGCGAGCGCGATCCTTGCCGGCGCCTCGCAGCAGCTCCGCAACATGGCCTCCACCGCCGGCAACCTGCTGCAGCGGACGCGCTGCTTCTATTTCTACGACACCGCGACGCCCTGCAACAAGCGCGAGCCCGGCTCGGGCTGCGCCGCGATCAAGGGCATCAACCGGATCAACGCGATTCTCGGCACCAGCGACGCCTGCATCGCAACCCATCCCTCCGACATGTGCGTCGCGCTGGCGGCACTCGATGCGCGCGTGCATGTCACGGGCCCGGCGGGCGCGCGCAGCATCGCGTTCGCGGATTTCCATCGGCTGCCGGAGCACTCGCCGCACATCGACACCACGCTCGAACCGGACGAGATCGTCACCGCGATCGAGCTGCCGTCCAAAGGCTTTGCCAAGAACTACAGCTATCTCAAAATCCGCGACCGCGCCTCCTATGCCTTCGCGCTGGTGTCGGTCGCCGCGGCGCTGGAGATCGACAGCGGCCGCATCAGAGAGGCGCGCGTCGCACTTGGCGGCGTCGCGCACAAGCCGTGGCGCAGGATCGATGCCGAGGCCGCGTTGCGCGGCGAGGCGCCCGACAGAACCGTCTTTGCGAAGGCAGCGGATATACTGCTCAAGGGCGCGAGAGGCTATTCCCACAACGCCTTCAAGATCGGCCTCGGCCGGCGCGCAATCCTGCGCACGCTCACACAGGCGGCGAATGCCACGCCGCAGATTCAGTCCGTCAAGAAAATCCGGTGAACGTCATGGCAGCCACCATCGGCACTTCCACCTCCCGCGTCGACGGCCGCGCCAAGGTCACGGGCACCGCCAGATATGCCGGCGAGTTCAACGTGCCCAATCTCGCCTACGCGGCCGTCGTGACTTCCACCATTTCCAAGGGGCGCATCGCACGCATCGATATAGGCCGCGCGCGTGCCGTCGAAGGCGTGCTCGACGTCCTGACCCATGATGTCAGGCCAGAAATGGGGTCGACCGATCAGGACTATCACGACGACGTGGCGCCGGAAGGCGGCTCGCCATTCCGGCCGCTCTATGACGAGGCGATCAGGTTCAACTATCAGCCGATCGCACTGGTGCTTGCCGAAGACTGGGAGACCGCCGTCTTTGCGACGACGCTGGTCGACATCGAGTACGAGGAGCAGGCCTTCGCCACCGACCTGCACGCGGGGATCGACGCGGCACATGCGGTCGACAAACCTGAAAAACCGCGCGGCGATGCGCTAAAGGCGCTGCAGGGAGCGACGGTGCGGCACCAGGCGGACTACTTCATTCCGCCCGAGTATCACAATCCGATGGAGCTGTTTGCCGCAACTGTGGTCTGGAATGGCGACGGCAAGCTCACGATCTACGACAAAACGCAGGGCGTACAGAACGTGCAGCGCTATGTCTGCGGGGTGTTCGGACTGAAGCCGGAGGACGTACGCGTGATATCGCCCTTCGTTGGCGGCGCATTCGGCTCGGGCCTCCGCCCGCAATATGAGGTGGTGCTGGCGACCCTCGGTGCACTCCATCTCAGGCGCCCGGTGCGGCTCGTGCTCAGCCGCGCCCAGATGTACGGGCTCGGCTATCGGCCTGCGACCGTCGAGCGAATTGCGCTCGCCGCAAACGGCCGCGGGCTCGATGCGATCACCTATGATGCGATCGCGATGACGTCGCGTTACGAGGATTTCTCGCGCAACGATACCGGCTGGGCCGAACAGCTCTACACGTCGGCGAATGCCCGCTACACGCACAAGCTCGCGTCGCTTGATGTCGCCACGCCCTGCGACATGCGCGCGCCGGGGGCGGCAAGCGGCGTCTATGCGCTGGAATGCGCCATGGACGAACTGGCGGTCGCGCTGCAGCTCGATCCCATGGAATTGCGGCTGCGCTGCTACTCGGACCGGGACCAGGGCGCGGGGCTGCCCTACACCAGCAAGCAGTTGAAAGAATGCTACCGTCAGGGCGCCGAGGCCTTCGGTTGGGCTCGGCGCAACCCGGCGCCGCGCTCCATGCGTGACGGCAGCGAACTGTTGGGAATGGGCATGGCGACCGGGGTCTGGGAGGCGCTGCAGGTCCAGTTTGCCAGCCGCATCGTGCTGACGGCCAATGGTCATGCGGAAGTCTCCTCTGCCGCGTCAGACATCGGCACCGGCACCTACACTGTCGTGGCGCAGGTCGCCGCCGACACGCTCGGCCTGCCGATCGACAGCGTGACCGTGAAGCTCGCCGATTCGAGCCTGCCCAAGGCCCCCGTCGAAGGCGGATCGTGGACGGCCGCCTCGATCGCGCATGCAATCGTCAATACCGCAGCCGACATCCGAAAGGAGCTGCTCGGCCTCGCGCAGACCATGCCGAACACGCCCCTCGGAGGTCTGAAGCTGGACGATGTGGCGCTGGTGGATGGCATGCTCATGGCCCGGAACGACCGCAGCCGGGCGGTGGCGGTCGCGGACGTCATGCGGCACGGCAAGCTCGACCGCATCGAGAAGGAGCGCTCGTCCGATTTCAAGGAAGATGACAAGCACGCGCACAACACGCACTCGGCCGTCTTCGCCGAGGTCAAGGTGGATGAAGAGCTTGGCGTCATCCGCGTGACGCGGATCGTCAACGCGGTCGCCGCCGGGCGGATCATCAACACCAAGACGGCCGCGAGCCAGATCATGGGCGGCGTGGTGTGGGGCATCGGCATGGCATTGCAGGAGGAGGCCCTGACCGACCACGCCTTCGGCCGCATCATGAATGCCAACATCGCCGAATACCACGTGCCGGTGAACGCCGACGTGCACGACATCAAGGTGATTTTCGTCGACGAGCCGGACAGCGTGATCAATCCGCTCGGCATCAAGGGTGTCGGCGAGATCGGCATCGTCGGCGTCGCCGCGGCGATCGCCAATGCCGTCTATCACGCGACCGGCAAGCGCGTCCGCGATCTGCCCATTACCCTGGACAAGCTCGACCGGTGAATCAGAGCATGAGGGGCTCAGGCCCGGTCGTCGCCAGGTGAACCGCGTTCGCGGCGCTAGATCACCACGGGCTTGTCCGGCAGCTCGTTGCGCTGCGGGGTTTGTGGCGGAAAATGTTTCGCGAGCTCTCGCGACACCGCGGCGATGCCGCTGACGACGCCGGCCTCGAACTGGCCGCTCCTGAATTCGGCTTCCATGTCGCGGCAGATGTTTTCCCAGCCGGCGGCGCCGACGTAAGCGTCGATGCCGCGATCGGCGACGATCTCGACGTCACGGTCGGCGAGCAACAGATAGATCAGCACGCCATTGTTGTGCGCCGTATCCCAGATCCGCAAATGCGAGAAAACATCGAGCGCGCGCTCGCGCGGGTGCTGATCGCGAAACAGCGGCAAACCATCGAGCGCGCCCTCGACGACGAAGCGCACTTGTCCGGAATGGGTGACTTCGCCCGCCCTGATCGCAGCTTCGATCCGCACCAGCACCGGCGGCGCAAAGATCCGCCGCACCCGCCAATGGTGCTCGAGGAGATGCCTGCCGATCCGCCTGATGCCCATGTCTCGAACACGTCCTTACCAGCTTCCGGAGGCGCCGCCCCCACCAAAACTGCCGCCGCCGCCGGAAAATCCGCCGCCGCTCGAGCCTGAACTGCCGCCGCCGCTCCAGCCGCCACCGCCACCCCAGCCTCCGCCGCCGACGTATCCACCGGAGCGGCCGCGATAGGTCGGACCGGCGGTCGCAAAACCATTGCTCAGAAAGGCGATGACGAAGGCGACGGCGAACAGCAGCAACGCGACCAGCATCGATCCCGCGAAAGCCCACGCCACCACGCCAACGAGACCGCCGGTCGCCGCCGAGCCGAGCAGGCGACCGAACAGCGCACGCAACATGCCGCCGGCCATGATCGATCCGATGATGATGAAAGGTGCGAACTGAACGATGGACTCCAGATCGAGATCCCCGCCTTGAGATGCCTCCGGTTGCGGCGCAGGCAGGGGCTCGCCGTCGATGACCGCGATGATCCGGTTGACACCGGCCGCAATGCCGCCGGCGAAATCGCCAGTGCGGAATCTCGGGGTAATGACCTCATCGATGATGCGCCTTGCGGTCACGTCAGTGAGCGCTCCCTCGACCCCATAGCCGACCTCGATGCGCAGCTTGCGGTCGTTCTTGGCAATCACCAGCAGCGCGCCGTCATCGATCTTTCGCCGGCCGATCTTCCAGGCCTCCGCCACGCGAATCGAGAACTGCTCGATGGTCTCGGGCTGCGTGGTCGGCACGATCAGCACCGCGACCTGGCTGCCTTTTCGCATCTCGAGATTCTTCAGCGTCTGCGTCAGCGCGGCGATATCGCCGCTCGTGAGCGTGCCGGTCTGATCGACCACGCGCCCCGTGAGCTGTGGAATCGCGACATCGGCACGGGCGAGAGAGGCCCAGGCGATCAGCAAGGCGAGAATGAGGAAGCGCAAAGCCTTCATCGCAGCGATTCTCGCGTTGGATGCCGCTCTCTCAACTCCCCCTTGCGGGGAGGGGTCGGGGATGGGGGTCCACAGACTCAGCTGTTCGTGTGGTACCCCCCTCCCCAGCCCTCCCCCGCAAGGGGAGAGGGAGCGCAGCTTCGCCGTGGAGGCAGTGCATCTTCATCTCTTCAGAGTCTGGATTCGTTCCCCGCCTACTTCGCCGGCTGCGGCGCGGGCGTCGGGCTCGGGCCGAAATCGACCTTTGGCGCGGTCGAGATTTCCTTCTCGTTGTCCACGGTGAAGTTCGGCTTCTCCCTGTAGCCGAACGCCAGCGCAGTCAGATTGTTCGGGAAGGTGCGGATGCCGACATTGTACTCCTGCACGGCCTTGATGTAGCGATTGCGCGCCACCGTGATGCGGTTCTCGGTGCCTTCGAGCTGCGACATCAGATCGTGGAACAAGGCGTCCGACTTCAGTTGCGGATAGTTTTCCGTCACCACCAGCAGCCTCGATAGCGCGTTGGTCAATTCGCCCTGCGCCTGCTGGAACTTCTGAAACGCGGCGGGATCGTTCAGCACCTCCGGCGTCGCCTGGATGCTGCCAACCTTGGCGCGTGCATTGGTGACCCCGAGCAGCACGTCCTTCTCCTGCTGGGCAAAGCCCTTTACCGAATTGACGAGATTCGGCACCAGATCGGCGCGGCGCTGATATTGGTTAACGACCTCCGACCAGCTCGATTTGACCTGCTCGTCATTGCTCTGGATCGCGTTGTAGCCGCAATTGGTGAGGCTCAACGACATGACCGCCGCCAGCGCGGTGAAAAATCGGCGCATGAAAAATACTCCCGTCACGGTGCTCCCTGACGTATCTAGCAGAATGGTCCGGTCAGGTAAGCGGCGAAAATCGCATTCCCGGGGCAGCCAGTACGCCTTGCGAGGTCGGCTTGACCGCCAGCGGATTCATTCCGGGGCAATGCGAAGCATCGAACCGGAACCTTGAGATTTCTTCGCGTCTGCGAGGCGCCCCGGAATGACCGAGGACTTATTCAGCCGCCGCTTTCCCATCGCAGATCGCCTGCCAGATCTTTTGCGGCGTCAGCGGCGTATTGAGCTGGCGGATGCCGAGCTCGCTCAAAGCATCCATCACGCCATTGGTGACGCAGGGCGGGCCGCCGATCGCACCGGATTCGCCGCAGCCCTTGGCGCCCAGCGGATTGGTGCGACAGGGCGCGCTATCGTCCAGCGTCACGCTGATCGGCGGAACGTCCGACGCGCGCGGGATGCAATAATCCTGATAGGTTGCCGTCAGCAATTGTCCGTCGCCGTCATAGGCCACGGCCTCATAGAGCGCCTGCCCGATGCCCTGCACCACGCCGCCATGAACCTGCCCGGTCACCAGCATCGGATTGACCGCAACTCCGACATCATCGACCGTGGTGTAGCGCACGACGCGGCTGATCCCGGTCTCCGGA
Organism: Bradyrhizobium sp.; assembly: GCF_019244115.1. GTDB lineage: Bacteria > Pseudomonadota > Alphaproteobacteria > Rhizobiales > Xanthobacteraceae > Bradyrhizobium. The sequence goes on along the minus strand of NZ_JAFATE010000414.1, from coordinate 1,689 downwards.
TCGATCTCGACCTCGCAGATATGGGTGCCGTTCGGCCAGCTCGGCCCGTCCACCTCGCCCTCGCTGTCGACCGACAATTTTGCGCCGTCCTCTTTCCCCGCGATCTCGAACAGGCTGATGCGCCTGTCGGTGCCGACCACCGTGAGCCAGCCGCCCTGATATTCGATGTCGCCGCTTGATGCCTCCAGCAGGTTCGACGCCTTCTCGCGCGCCTTGTTGATCAGATCGCTGGACGACACCGCAACCGCGGTGCCGCCGACGAACAGCGAGCGTGAGCCGACGCTGCCGAAACCGAGCGCGAGATCGGTGTCGCCCTGCACGACGTCGATCCGGTCCATCGGAACGCCCAGGGAGTCGGAGATCATCTGGGTGTAGGTGGTCTGCAGCCCCTGCCCCATCGCCATGGTGCCGGAATGCAGGATCACGCGGCCCTCGGCCGTCGCATGCAGCGAGACTTTTTCATTGTGCGCGCGCCCGCCGGTCCATTCGATGTAGCTGGTCAGCCCGCGGCCATAGAGCATGCCCCGCTTCTTCGCCTCGCGCTTGCGCGCGCCAAAACCGTCCCAGTCGGCGAGCTTGGTCGCGCGCTCCAGCATGTGCGCGAAAGCGCCGGAGTCGTACACCTGGCCGGTGGCATTGGTGTAAGGCAATTGCGCGGGCTTGATGTAATTCGCCTTGCGGATCGTGCGCGGGTCCATCCCGATCTGGCGCGCGGCGGCATCGAACAGCCGCTCGACGATGAACACCGCTTCCGGCCGTCCCGCGCCGCGATAGGCGCCGACCGGAGCCGTGTGGGTCATCACGGTCTTGACCTCGAAATGCACCAGCGGCAGGTCGTAGACGCCGGTCTGCACGAACGGGCCGAGCACCAGCGGGATGATGTTGCCGGTGCCCGATATGTAGGCGCCGGTAGCGCCGACCGAGCGCACGCGATAGGCCAGCACGCGGCCCTTCTCGTTGAGCGCAAATTCGGCGGTCGAGGTGAGATCGCGGCCGTGCGTGCCGCCCAAAAATTCGTCGGTGCGGTCGCCGCGCCAGCGGATTTTCCTGTTCAGCTTCACCGCCGCATAGACGACAAGGCCGTCCTCCGGATAAAGGCTGGTCTTCTGGCCAAAGCCGCCGCCGATATCGCCGACCAGCACGCGCACGCTCTCCTTCGGCCGCTTCAAGATGGATTCGGCGAGCAGGTCGCGTGTCGAGCCCGGCGTCTGCGACTGCACATGCAGCAGCAGCCGCCCGGTCTTCTTCTCGATTTCCGCGATCGTCGCGCGCGGCTCCATCGCCGAGGGCGCCAGGCGCTGGCTGACCAGATCCAGCGACACCTTGTGCGCAGCAGACGCGAACGCCTCGTCGACCTTGGCCGCATCGCCATAGCTCATCGCCGCCACGATGTTATCAGGCGCATCGGGCCAGACCGCCGGCGCGCCCGGTCTGGTCGCCTCGATCGGATCGACCACCGCAGGCAAGACTGCATACTCGACCGCGACCGCCTCCGCTGCGTTCTGCGCGATCAAGCGAGAGGACGCAACAACGGCTGCGACCGGCTCGCCGGTAAAGCGCACCACCTCATGCGCCAGCAGCCGGCGCGGCGGCACCGTCATCGGCTTGCCGTCCGGCCGCTTGAAAATCGCAAGCGTCGGAATGGCGCCGACATCGTCGCGGACGAGGTCAGCGCCGGTGAAGACGGCC
>NZ_JAFATE010000828.1 GCF_019244115.1 Bradyrhizobium sp. | reverse complement strand
TTCTGGGCGTTGCTGTCGATCCCGTTTTTCATCGCTGCGTTCCGCACCCGCGCCGCCGGCTCCGCTCTCATCGGCTTTGCGATGACGAGCGTGGCGCTGATGACCCGCATGGGCAGCCTGTTCACCATTCCGGCATTGCTCCTGTGGCTGGTCTGGCAGTTTGGGCGGAGCGTGTCGGAGAAGCTCAGGATCGCAATCCTGGCGATCGCGATTGTCGGCGCGGTCATCAGTGTCAACACGCTGCTGTCGAGAGCCTTTGGGGCGGGCGGAGCTGAGACCGGCAGCAACTTTGCCTATGTGCTGTGCGGGCTCTCCATCGGCACCGGCTGGGAAGGCTGTCCTGCAAAGCTTGCAGAGCGCGGCGAGCGCCTGACTGGCGATGAGGCCGCCATTGCGAAGAGGCTCTACGGCTTCGCGTGGCAGAATCTTGCCGCAAAACCCACGGTGTTTCTCGCAAGGCTGACGGCCGGCGTGAAAGGCTTTCTTTCGCACTTTCCGGCCGTGATGTGGAAGGGTTATGCGGTCGTTCCGGACCGACGGCTCGGAGCGTTCGGGACCGTCTTGACGGTGATCAGCCTGATCGGCCTCGCCTGGCTCGCAAGACGCGGGACCAGCGAAGTCGAAGTCACGTTCTGGTGTCTCGTGGGGTCAAGCATCCTGCTCTCGTCCGCACTCATCTATCTCGATGACGGTGCGCGCACGCTCGCCGCAAGCCAGCCGTTGATCGCGCTGTTCATCGCGATGGGAATGAGCGATCCGCGACTGGCGGCCGGCCAGTCCGAACCGGGCGGCAGGCTGGTCGCTTACGGTGCGTCGGGGCTGATCATCGCCGCGCTGCTGGCTGTTTCCGTTCCGTGGACGGCGCACCGCCTCTCGTCCACTCAGGACGATCCGAAATATCGGGCATCAGGATCCGACGAAATCACGGTCGCGGGCGGGGCGAAGATGTCGGGCTTTCTCGTGCTCGCGGATGAGGCGCCTCTGCGCGCCGATATTCCGACCCTGCACGTCAGCGATTTTGAGGCGGTGGTCGCACAAAGCGGCGTCGAGTCCTATCAGGGCCTGATCCATCCGGTCTCGCCTGCGCTGCCCTTCGGCTTTGTCTTCGCAGCGCCCCTCGGGACCGGCATGACCGCGCCGAACATCTTCATCGTGCCCGCAGAGGTCATGGAGAGCCGCGACGTGCAGGCCTGGCATTTCCGGCTTGAACCCCGGGCATATAAGGCCGATGCGCCCGGTCGATATTGGTTCTTGGTGACAAGAGCGGAGCCGTGGCGCCAATGAGACCATCTTTGCCGCATCTCGGCCTCGACCTGCAAGGCGCGGATCAATTGGCCGATCCGACCACAACGTGCCCGTAGATGAAAACTGTTCATAAAATAGCGGCCGCCCGCGCGCTCTATCGCCTGGTTCACATGGGGCGAAGTGCTCTCGGTCGCACGGATCACACAACCGTCGTGCGAGATGGGGTGTCGTATGAGTTGGACCTGTCGCAGGGAATTGATTTTGCGATTTATCTCGATCAGTTCGAGCGGACCACGGCTCGCGCTCTGAGGAGACTGACCGAGCCTGGCTCGCTGGTTCTTGACATCGGGGCCAACGTGGGGGCGCACACGCTTCGCCTGGCCAGCCTTGTTGGCCCGAACGGCCAGGTGTTTGCTTTTGAGCCGACGGATTTTGCTTTTGGCAAGCTTCAGCGCAACCTCAGTCTCAACCCATCGCTCGCATCTCGGGTTCTCCCTTTCAACTGCTTTCTGACCGAGAGCGGCGAGACTGATGTCCCGGGTGCGATTTACTCAAGCTGGCCTCTGGTCGGAGGAACAGAGCTGCACGCCAAACATCTTGGGCGGGAGATGCGCACAGCGTCGGCGCGGGCGCAAAGTCTGGATTCCGCGCTCAGTGAACACGCCGGTCGGAAGGTGCAGCTGGTGAAGCTTGATGTCGATGGCTACGAATGTCAGGTTCTTCGCGGGGCGAGCCGGATGCTCCGCATCGATCGGCCGATCTTTGTCATGGAGCTGGCCCCCTATGTGCTCGAGGAGCGAGGGTCTTCACTTGCCGAGCTGCTGTCCTTCTTCGTTCCGCACGGATACGCGCTGTTTGCAGAGGAAACCGAGAAGCGATTGCCGTCAAGAGCGGATGAGTTGCAGGGCTTGATCGCGGACGGGGAAAGCATGAACGTCATCGCCCGCATTGCTTAGGACGATGGAGTGCCTCGAATGGGCCGTCAGCCGAGCCCGCCAATCCATGATCGTGATCTGATCTGCAGTCCGTCAAGCGGGGCTTTCGTGCTATCCATCGGAGCCGAATCAGTTGGGTGCTCGAACGCGTTGTCCCCTGTAATTTTCTGAATCAAAACGTGTCCGGAACGGCGTCTCGGTATTCGCCACAGGTGTGACGGCGTGCTAGGAGGGTGTATGGGGCGCG
>NZ_JAFATE010000788.1 GCF_019244115.1 Bradyrhizobium sp. | reverse complement strand
CGCAAATGGAATCCATCCTCGCCAACCGCAAGCGGGAGCTCGGCATCGCCTTCGAATCGGGTCGGCGGCTCGGCCTCGAACTGGCCTTCACTCACGGCCTCGACCTTGGCAGAGATCGGGGCCTCGAAATTTGATTTATCCTGTTTGCCGCCGGCTGAACGCCAGAGTACTGGGACTCCTAAACTGCCCTTGCGCGCCTGCACCTGATGTTCTGTCTGGATCAGCAGCCGTCAGAAACAGCCAGCAGGAGCCAGCGAGGCCATGCCAGAGCCAGACCGTATCGTCCGTCTGAAAAACGTCCTCGCCAGGACCGGGCTGTCCCGGTCCACCATCTACCGCAAGATCGCCGAGGGCACCTTCCCGGCTCAGCTCAAGATCAGCACCAACGGGACCGGGTGGCGTGAATCGGACATCAGTCGCTGGATAGCGGATCCAGTCGGATGGCGTCCAAAACGCGAGGGCCATGAGGTTCGGTAAGGTCGGTGGTTAGGGAGGGAGTCGTGTGTAGCAAGGGGCGGCTCTCCTTTTCTTCGCCGTTGCATCTAATCGTACGACGAATTCTTTCCGCACTTTCCGGCTTGGGCTTGCCTGAACACGATGCTCGGAATGATCAACACTTCCGACATCCGCTCAATGCACAACGCCAAGGTAGCGCATGCCTTGTCAGTTTTCGTGACGTCATAAGGCAGCATCATGCGGGACGTCAGCCGAAAATTGTCCTTGCAGTCGAATCCAGACGAAGCGATCTTACGTCTCGCGCGCGCACTTGCTCGTCAGGCTGCGAGGGAAGATCATGAAAGAGAGCACGTCGGTCGAACCGACAACGAAGAGAGCGGCAATCTACGCTCGATTCTCGACAGACCTTCAGAATGAACGCTCGATCGAAGATCAGACCTCCCTTTGTAAAAGCTATGCAGAGCGCGAAGGCCTACACGTTGTCTGCACTTATGAAGATAGAGCTCGTTCTGGCGGCTCGGTCATGGGGCGCGACGGCCTGTTGCGGATGCTGGACCAGGCGCGGGAGAGATCTTTTGACGTAGTGGTTGTCGAAGCGCTCGATCGTCTCTCGCGCGACATGGAGGATCTTGCAGGCATCCACAAGCGACTGTCGTTTCTTGGCATTGAAATCCGGGCTGTTCACGAAGGTGTTGTCAATACGGTTCTCGTTGGACTTCGTGGGCTTGTCGGACAGCTCTATCGGGAGGACAACGCTCATAAAGTGCGCCGGGGCCAAGCGGGCCGAGTGACACAAGGATTGGCCGGAGGCGGCCTAACTTACGGATACGCTCCCGTTCCAGGCAGAAGTGGCGAACGAGTCATCGTCAGTGGTGAGGCGGAAGTTGTTCGGCGCATCTTCCGGGAATACGTCGAAGGCCGAACACCTCGTGAAATTGCGCACGACTTAAACAAGGAGCGAGTGCCGCCGCCGCGCGGGCGCGCATGGAACGCCTCGACCATGAATGGCACGCGAGACAGGTGCGCGGGAATTCTGCAAAACGAATTGTATGTGGGGCGCCTTGTCTGGAACAAGGTCCGAATGGTGAAAGATCCCGACACAGGGAAGCGCTTGTCACGGCCAAACCTGAAGACCGACTGGCGGATCGCTGAGGTGCCGCATCTTGCAATCGTGAGCGCAGACTTATTTGAGGCGGCCCAAAAACGAAGGCAGGAGCGGACTCAGACGCATCCGAGCCTTCAGCGTCGTCCGCGTCGTATGCTGTCGGGGCTGCTCCGCTGTGGTGCGTGCGGGGCGGGCATGTCGACAAATGGCGAAGATAAGTCGGGGCGCGTTCGCATTCGCTGCTCCGCCGCTAAGGAGAGCGGGACCTGCTCTGATGGCAAAACGTTTTACCTGGATTCCGTCGAGAAAGCCGTGCTCGGTGGACTAAGAGCGGAGATGCGCGCGCCGAAGGTTATTGCTGAGTACGTTCGGATCTATCTCGAAGAGAGGAAAAGGCTCGCGGCCTCGTCGAACGCGAAACGGCAGCGACTGGAACAGCAGCTTGGCCAATTGAACCGCGAAATCGATCGATTGATTGATGCGATAGCGAAAGGCCACGGAGATCCGGCCGTACTTGGCCCTCGTTCCACGGCCTTGGATGCCGACCGAAAACGCCTCTCCGAAGAACTGCAAAACGAACCTCCCGCTCCGAAGGCCGTCGCGCTCCATCCGGCGATCCTCAAACGCTATGAGGAGCAATTGCAGCAACTCGAAAAGGCTCTGGGAAGGGGTGTAAACGCTGGAGACGCCGAAGCTGCGGAGGCAATCCGGGATCTCGTCGAAACCGTCACGGTGTTTCGAGACCCTGCGCGTCCAGGTGGTGTGGCGGTGGAAATAGCAGGCCGACTAAATGCGTTGCTGGGCCAGGAGGCCTATCCAAATCGGGTGAAAGGAGTGTGGGGAAAGGTGGTAGCGGGGGGGCGTTTCATCCGACTCCCCCCTCCCCCCTCGCGCTTATTTACACCATCGTACGGCAACGAAAAGCCGCCTAGCGTCCGGCGCTAGCTTCACACGGGAGAGGTCCAAGGTTCGATCCCTTGTGCGACCACCATAAATCAAATATAATCAATTAGTTACATGAAAGTCTCCCGCGGACTGTGCCCCGAAACTCCCAGGGTACAGCCTGGGCACAGACCGGTTGATTCGAATCCGCATCAGACAGACTTATTTTTTGAGGTCTCGATCCCCGCGATCTAATCCCGCCTCAAATGCCCTAGTCCGCACCATTCGACGATCCGATCAGCTGCCCACGACAGGCGGCTAGGCAGGAACTGGAAACACTTAACAATGTCAGCGCGCGACCGCTGGAATATCCGCGATGGCCATGCTGGCGCGCCAGCATGGCCATCGCCTTCCGGCGACGTTGCGATAGAGGCAGCCGTCGGCGGGCAGTCGATATCGAGGAATAGCGATGAACCGTCCCGTTGCGATCATGAAGCTGTTACTGCCGGTCGGCAGCACGATGGCAAAGCGAAAGCCTTGCCCCGCGCGGGCCGCGCGGCCGCGAGATCGGCGCAGTAACCGAGACTTGTTGACCGCGGCCTCGACGCGCGCAGCCGTCTTGGCGCGTACGCTCTCGCGATGATCGACGAGTCGATCGACGGTCGCGAGCACCTTCCGCGCGCGACATCTTCGAGCATGGCGGCAGGAGCTGAACCTCGCCCGTCATTGGCACGCCGCCCACAGGATGGGAGCCTCTCGCTACACCGCCTGCATGAGTAGCGGAGCCTCGGATTGGCGGGGCTTGCGTCCTTCATGTGGACCCTGAAAAACGACCAATACGCCGATCTCGAAGGTGCCGCGCAGCGGATCCTGTCCGAAGGTCATGATCGGCCCGATGGCTAGCTGATCAGCGGAGCTTGGACAAATCACGGCCGCAACTGCGGAGATCTCATAGGCGGGTCCCCGGCCTTTGTCGTGGGAAGGCGCCTGATCGCGAGCTCGTGGACGTTGCACTAGCCGAGATGGCCGAAGTTGGCTTGTTTAATGTTGGCTTTCTCAACTCCGACACGGCCATACCTCGGCCGAGGACATGTAGCGTGCTGTCTCCGCCGTTGCGGCCTTGTTGCGAGATCGTTGTCTCTTGCGACAATCTACATGATGAACGCGATTTTTGGCGGCGCCTTTGTCGCCCAAATTGCGAATGCCAGCAAAAGCGCCGCCTCTGCCCCGCCATTAGCGAGGGAAGCTAAAAGCCGCCCCGGCAACAGAGTCGAGCGTTATCCGCGGGTCTCGGGGATTCGGGAAATAACAGTGTTCCCAAACCGGAACTCCACTCGCAAGCGCGCTGCCGAAAAATCAGGCAGTTCCCGCCGCCCCCTAGGACGCCGCACTTTCCGCACATTTGCCGCTTCCCAAATGATTTGCCGCTTCCCAGATGATAGTCTTGTTGACTGCCGATTGGCCGCAATGAGGCGGCCGGCCCGGCCAGGTTTCCGCCGCAAGGGGAGCCACATTGTCCTTCCCGATACCTGTCAATGAATCAGGCCGGCTGATTGCGCTGCGCGCGCTCAACATTCTCGATAGTGCGCCGGAAATCGCCTACGACGAGATCGCTGAACTCGCAGCGCAGATTTGTCGCTGCCCTGTGGCCTATATCAGCTTCATTGACGACAACCGGCGCTGGCTCAAAGCGAGATATGGATTGCCGCCCGAGATGGCGGGGGCCCCGCGCGCAAAAGCCGTCTGCACCACGACGATCTGCGGCACCGAGCTGTTCGCGGTTGCCGACATCACGCAGGACGCGCGCTTTGAGAATAGCGCGATGGCCGCCGCCGATCCTCCCTGTCGCTTTTACTGCGGGATGCCGCTCATCACCGATGAAGGCTATGCGCTGGGCACGCTCTGCGTCATGGATTTCGAGCCGCGCCAGCTTAGCTTCGAGCAAGCGGAGGCGTTGCGTCGGTTGTCGCGCCAGGTCTTAGCGCAACTGGAGCTGCGCCGGAAACTGATCGAATACGATCAGACCATCAAGGAGCTGGATCAGGCACGGCTTGAGGCTGCCGCCGAAAGGTCACGCGCCGAAGAGCTTCTGGGCAACGTCTTGCCGGCGCCGATCGTCGATGAGTTAAAACGGACCGGACGGGTGCAGCCGAAATACACGCGTTCGGCAACAATTCTGTTCGCGGATTTTCGAGGATTTACACTGCTCGCCGAACGCACCGAGCCGGCGACACTGGTCGATCTACTCGATCGGGTCTTTTCGGCGTTCGACGGGATCGGGGCTCGCCATGGCCTGGAGAAGGTCAAGACCATTGGCGACGCCTACATGGCGGTGGCCGGCGTGCTTACGAGCGACCGGCGACACCCGATCGACGTCTGCCTGGCTGCGCTGGAAATGCAAGCGAGCGTCGATCGCTTCATGGCGCAATGCGAGCATGTGGGCGCATCGACCCTCCAATTGCGCGTTGGCATTCACACAGGACCGGTGATTTCTGGTGTCGTGGGCAACCGCAGGCTGACCTTCGATATCTGGGGCGATGCGGTCAACATCGCATGGTTCATGGAAGCCTATGGAGTGGCGGGGCGCATCAACGTCTCGGAAACGGTGGCCGGACACGTCCAGGGTCTTTTTGACTTAGAGCCGCGCGGGGCCATCGAGGCAAAGCACGAGCGCGCGCATGAAATGTTCTTGCTTGGTGGGTTGAAGCCTGAGTATTCCCGCGGTCCGGACGGCCGAACGCCCAACGAGAACTTTGTCGCCGAATATAACCGGCTTGGCGGACCGCGATTGGCCGCGACGGCGTAAGCAGACGCGCGCTTATGTCTCGGCGTTCGGCGAAGAGAGCGACGGATTGCGTCAGTCCGCAATCGATCGCTTGCGGTTACGGGAAGGTGCATGGATTTGTTCTATCCAAAATTTGCCGGTGCGCTGAAGATCGCTCTCCAGGGACTTTCGGCGCCCGGATCTGCTGGCGGACAATCCCCTAATGCGCTCGCGCCTGATGTCGTCTCGGGACGCGCGTGCGGCCGAGTTGCAAGCGCTTCTAACTGAACCGCCGCAGCGCTGTTCGTCAGTCCCCGCGACGAGAAACTGCGCCGCGTCCTCGACCTCACCTACTTCAACGCCGAGTTGAAGTAGGAGGTCGCAGCCGAACGCCATGGTCGCTCGTCGAGACGTACCTGCGCAATCGCGGCATCAAGGCTGTCCACGATCCGGGCGCGCTGCGGTTTCATCCGCGCTGCTACTATCGCCCGGACGACAGTTCGGCGACTGAGACCTGACCGGCGATGATCGCCGCCGTGACCGATCTTGCCAATCGCATCACCGGTGCACATCGCACCTGGCTTGCGCCGGACGGCTCTAGCAAGGCGCCGGTCGACACTTCCAGGCTGTCATGCGACTTGCGCCTTTTGACCAGGAAGCGCGGGATAATCGGTATAGCCGTTTGGCCCGCGGCCGTAGAAAGTGGCGGGATCGGGCTTGTTTAACCGGGCATCGCGCCGGAAGCGCTCGATAAGGTCGGAATTAGCAAGGAAAAGCACGCCATAGGCGATGGCGTCCGCATCCCCGCCCTCAATTGCCAGGTTTCCTTTCTCCCTGTCGAAACCCGTGTTGGCGATGAACGGCACCGAGGTCATGGGTCGGAACGTCTTCGCGACCTTCTCGATCGCCACGCCCTTCTCCAGATCGTTCTTGTTGGGCTCAAGCATCGTAAGGCACCCGATACGCCGACGATCCAACTCGCGCACGACATAACCGAAGGCAGCGAGAGGATCGCTGTCGCCCATGCCATACAGCGAGATCGAGGGTCCAAGCCGCACCCCAACCCGGTCGGCCGACCAGGCGGCGATCATGGCGTCGACAGTCTCCAACATCAGTCGCGCACGCTTCTCGATCGAACCGCCCCAGTCATCGGTGCGTCGGTTGCTGACATCTTGCAGGAATTGGTCGTGAAGATAGCCATTGGCGCCATGCAGCTCGACGCCATCGAAACCGGCCTTCCGCGCATTGCGTGTCGCTCGCGCGAAATCCTCGATGATAGCCCAGAGTTCCGCCGCGTCGAGCTCCCGCGGCACCGGGAAATCGACCTCCCGATCCGGAAATTTAAATTTGCCCTGAGCCGGCAGCGGCGATGGGGCGACGGCAACTCGCCGCCACGCATTTCGGGGTGTGCAACACGGCCGCAGTGCCAGAGCTGGCAGTAGATGCGCCCGCCTGCGGCGTGGACAGCGTCGGTAACCCTCCGCCAGCCCGCGATCTGGTCCTCCCTCCAGATGCCAGGCCCGTTAATGATGCCCTTGCCCTGCTCGGAGACCGCCGTGCATTCAGTGACGATCAGGCCAGCGTCGGCGCGTTGGGCATAATATTCGGCCATCAGCGCCGTCGGCACATTGTCATCGCTGGCGCGCGTGCGCGTCATTGCCGACATCCAGATGCGGTTTTGCAGGTGAAGGCCGTGGAGATCCATCGGTGTGAATAGGTCTGTCATGTTGTTGTTCCTTTCAAACTCGTTTGGTGGCCGGTGTATGAAGGGCGCGCCGCGCTCGTAACTACGACAGTGCGGCCGGTTCTCGTGACGATGTTTCCGTCCTCGCAAGTTCCTTAAAGAACGCGACGAGCGTACGCGGCTCGCGGGCAAGGATGGCGCGGAGCACCAACGGATTGGCTTTGAGGCCGACTCGGTCATAGTGCGCGAACATCGCCTGCATCGGCTGTGGCGCATCGCCAAGTGATGCCGGGTCGATCCGCTCGGCACGAATCTCGCGACCAAGTGCGGCCCCGATAAGCGCCGCGACGTCGTGACGATCGAGCCAGCCATCGGCGGCGAGTTCGAAGGTGCCGTACAGAAGCCTATCGTCGGTGAGCGCGATCGCAGCAACCTCGGCAACGTCCCGGTAGTCGACCCGGCTGAATTGGGTGTCGCACGACCATGGCTCAGCGAGGACGCCGGTCTGCACTACTCTGTCCCAGCTTGCTGCGAAATTCTGAAAATAGAGCGCGGGATGGAGGAACGTGTATTCGATGCCGCTGTCTAGGATCGCTTCCTCGACCGGTGCCTTGGCGATGTGGTTCGCCAGCCCCGCGATCACCGGGTGGACCACCGACGAAAAGACGATCCGCTTTATCCCGGCTCCGACTGCAGTCTCGACGAAGCGGCAGCCGACATCGGCCTCATGCGGCATGAAGGCAGGGGCGATGTAGAACGCGCGCTCGATGCCTTCCAAGGCTCGCTCCAGGCTCGCCAGATCCGTCAGATCTGCGACCACCGACTCGTCAGCACCATGACGACGCACTTCGGCTTGTTGCGCCGGCTTGCGAACCATGCCGCGGACGCGCGCGCCCCGGCGAGCGATAGCAGGGACGACGTGCGCGGCGAACTTGCCGGTCGCGCCGACCACAAGAATGGAAGGGTCGGTCTTCATGCTGCTCTCCATGCTTCCCGAGGCAAACTCCTCCCGCAGGATCAAGTTCGGTCCGCCTGATGGACACATTGTGCATTCGGTGGAACAATGTCCCATGGCGGTTGATCTCAATGACCTCAGGGTCTTCGAACGGGTGGCGGCGCTCGGAAGCTTCTCCGCGGCCGGCAAAGCCCTGACCATGCCGAAATCCAGCGTGAGCCGAGCGATCAGCCGGCTGGAAGAGACGCTGGCAATTCGATTGTTCCAACGCACGACCCGCGAAGTCAGCCTGACGGCAGCCGGCGAGGCTCTACGCGAGCGCTGCGGTGCGCTCCTCGCTGGCATCGACGATGCCGTGGCGTCTACCGCGCGCTTTGCCGCAGCGCCGCGTGGCAAGCTGACGATTAGCGCTGGCATCGGCTTCGGTATCAATGTTCTCGGCAAGCAATTGCCAGGTTTTCTTGCGCGCTACCCCGAGGTGAGCGTGGCGATCGATCTAACGAGCCGCGATGCGGAACTCGTCTCCGAGCAGGTCGACGTTGCCATCCGCATGGGGTCATTGGCCGATTCAGGCCTGGTCGCGACGCGGCTCGGCATGCTTACACAGTATCTGTGCGCAGCGCGACCGTATCTCGATCGCCATGGCCGACCGGAAGTGCCAGCCGATCTCCTGTCGCATCACGCGATCGAAATGCCAACCCGCGACGGCCGGCCCCGTCCGTGGCGTCTCGTGCGCGGCGACGAGGAAATTCGGATTGAACCGCACTTGCGTGTTGAGGTGAATGATGCGCTCACGATTTGCGCGCTCATCGGCGGCGGAGTTGGGATCGGCCCCCTTTCGGCCTATCTCTGCGGC
>NZ_JAFATE010000742.1 GCF_019244115.1 Bradyrhizobium sp. | reverse complement strand
GCGTCGGCCTCAGATGTCGGATCTTTCTCGAGTGCTTTGCGCGTTGCCATGGTCCGATGGGAGTTGAAGGGCCCGCACGCTTTTATCGGATCAAAATGAATGCCGGATGAGCGCGGGGAGCCGGAAGCGGGAGATGGTCTATCGGGATAAGAAGCGGCCGGGTCGACGTCATCGAGCCCGGCCTTATGCCTTTCGTCAAACAATGTGTCCGTAAAGAGGTACGGTTAGCACAGTCGGCAAGCACCCCAAGACAGGCAGCAGGGGCCACAGCCACCACAGCCGCCGCAGCCGCAACGGCAACCACCACAACGGCAACCACGGCAGCCGCACCCTCGACAACCGCAACCGCGGCAGCCGCCGCAACCCCAGGCGACCTGCACATAGCCGCCGCCCGCATTCTCCTTGTCGAAGAGATGGAAGGTCGCGAGACTCACATCCGCGATTTCTTCCTCGCCGAGGGTGACGGCGTGCGTCGGCGAGAAGTCCAATTTCTGAGGAGTGTCGAGGGCGGGGGTGGTTGCTGCCGATGCGCCGCCTACTAGTCCGAACGTCAATCCGGCGGCACCCAACGCCGGTACCGCGGCCTTTGTCACACGCTTCCGCTTAGAAGCTTGCTTCACCCGTGGCATAGTCGCATCCTCCATACCTTTAGAGAGAGAAGAGATATCTGTTGTCGAGTCCACCCTAAGATAATTCTACGCTTGGCGAATATGGCGTGCAAGGCTGCTGTATTTGCGCTGCGAACCCGTCTTCGTGATCGCGATTTAGCATTCATCTTGATGAACGATGAATCATCTTTGATGAACGAAAGACGCGTGATTTGGTTCAACAAATTCGCCATATTTTTCGCTGCTTGCAGAAATTGTCATGCTGCGTGCAGTGCCGCAAAATCGTGTAATGCTGATGGCGGCTTCCTAACATCCATGTCATCTGACGCGAACTGATTTGAGCGATGGTGAAGCGAGGCAGAAACGAACGGATACAAGTCCTGAGGAGTCTCCTCTTGCATTTGATCGCGGTCATCGGCACGCGCGAAAAAGCCCCGGCCGGTCTGCTGACCATCGCACGGGCGGAGGCATCGACATGAACAGCCAGCATGGCCGCTTCATCTGGTACGAACTGCTGAGCACGGACACCGCGGGCGCCCGGAAATTCTACGGCAACGTGCTCGGCTGGAGCGCGCGCGACGCATCGACCGCAGACTTTGCCTACAGCGTCCTGATCGCGCGGGGAGCGCCGGTGTGCGGGCTGATGGACTTGCCTGCCGAGGGACAAAGGATGGGTGCGCGGCCGCGCTGGGTCGGCTACGTCGCCGTCGAAGACACGGATGCGGCGGCCGACCTCGTCAAGCACCGCGGTGGAGCGATCTACGTGCCGCCGACGGACAGCAACATCGGCCGCATCTCGATCGTCGCCGATCCGCAGACCGCGACGCTCGCCATGGTTCAGGGATTGAAGCTGGCCGAGGCGCGGCCACGCGACGCGGACGAGGTGGGATGCGTCGGCTGGCACGAATTGTTCGCAACCGATTCCGGCACGGCCCTCGCCTTCTATGCCGACGTGTTCGGCTGGCAGGATGTTCCGAGCGAGCCGGGTCCGGTTGCAAGCTATCGGCTGTTTTCCGCAGGCGGCGATACGATCGGCGGCATGTTCAACAAACTGCCGCGCGTGCCGGTGCCGTTCTGGGTGTACTACTTCAACGTTGCGGATCTCGACCGGGCGATGGCGTCGGTCAAGGCGGGAGGCGGGCAGGTCGTCCACGGCCCGATGGGGTTGCCCGGCGGGTTCTCCATCGCCAGATGCGTCGATCCGCAGGGTGCGATGTTCGCGCTCCGGGGACCACGGGGTGAGGGGGCGACGGGGGAAGCGACCCCTGAACTGAGCTTCTCCGCGGCGTGGGGTGGTTTTGCCTCGCAGGGGCGCGTCGTCGTCGCGCCGAAAAAACCCAAGTCGCTGCCGAAGTCGCCTGCGCGACCGAAGCGCTAAGCCGCGGGCTTGGGCACCGGCGTGACCTTGGGCGCCTTGTCCTGCCGCTTCGACCAGGAGATGTAATAGGCGACCGTGGTCATGATCGCGATACCGGCAAGGCTGACCAGGATCTGCACGAAGATCGAACCCGAGCTCAGGCTCAAGAGGAAGTGCGCGACGAAGGACAGGAAGACGCCGACGCAGAACACGGCCAGCGACTGCTGCCCGCACACGATCGGCGGATCGAACACCTTCCACTCCAGCGGCGGCCAGTCCTTGGGAATGAAGCGGATCACCAGGATCACGATGACCACGAAATGGATGAAGCGATAGGGCGCCAGATAGGTCTTGTCGTTCGGGTTGAACGCCGAGTAGAGCCAGTCGGGGAACATCGCGCCGAAATCCGCAAAGCGGCCGGCCATGGTCATGACCAGGGCAAACAGCAGGTAGGCGATGCAGAGATAGAGCGTGATCGGCGCCATGATCAGGTTCGTGGCCCGCCGCGCCCCGCCGAGGGCGCACCAGGAGCCGAACAGGAACAGCACCTGCCAGGCGTAGGGATCGAAATACCAGGTGCCGGCCGGATAGGCCCGGAAATTCCAGCCGAAATGCCGCGCCACCAGCCACAGCGCGATGGAGGCCAGCATCGTCAGGTTCGGCTGGCGCAGCATCATCCACAACACAGGGGGAAAGAAGCCCATCAACACGATGTAAAGCGGCAGCACGTCGAGATTGACCGGCTTGAACTTCAGCAGAAGTCCCTGGCCGAGCGTATCGGTGGCGTGGTCGATCAGGCCTGCGACGTTGAACTCGTTGATGATCTCCGAATCGCCGAATCGGACCGCGAGAAAAGCGATGGCGACGATGTAGATGACGAACAGCACGATGTGGGCGACATAGAGCTGCCAGACCCGCTTGAACAGCCGCGTGGCGCCGACGATGAAGCCGCGCTCGATCATCATCCGCGCATAGACGAAGGAGGCCGTATAGCCGGAGATGAAGACGAACAGATCGGCCGCGTCGCTGAACCCCCAATTGCGGGTGGTGATCCAGTTCACGACGTTGTCGGGGATATGGTCGAGGAAAATCGCCCAGTTCGCGATGCCGCGAAACAGGTCGAGCCGGAGGTCACGTCCTTTGTCGGGCAGGGTTGCGTTGATTTTCATGGGCCTAGTTCGTGATGCTTTGGTGAAAAGGATTTCGCCCGAGACCGGCCGTCCCGGCGATGGCAATTGCCGGAGATTGTCACAGCGCGGCATAGTGACTATACCGGTCCTGAAAAGGTAGCATCCAAGGCCGGAATCGCCGCTTTAGAGACCCATAACGGGTTCGAGCCTGTCCCGGATGCTTCCACCACGCGCTGCACTATCGCATGTCCCAGGGAGCACCGCCATCCATGACCGCTCGCATTTTTAAGCCCGCCAAAAACGCGATGCAATCGGGAAGGGCCAAGACCCGGGAATGGCAGCTCGATTACGAGCCGGAGCAGCCGCGCGCCATCGAGCCCCTGATGGGCTGGACCTCCTCGACCGACATGAAGCAGCAGCTCACGCTGCATTTCGAGACCAGAGAAGACGCCGTCGCCTATTGCGAGCGCAAGGGCATCCCCTACCAGGTGATCGAGCCCAAGGAATCGGCCCGTCGGCAGATCGCCTATGCCGACAATTTTTCGTTCCGGCGCGGCGAGCCCTGGACCCATTGACGAGCGCCGCCGGTCCGGCTTTCGCGGGGCCGCAGCAAACCCCAACACAGCCATGCCGCTCCATTCCAGCATCGATCCGGCTTCCTCCGATTTCGCAGGCAATGCGGCGGCGATGCGCGCATTGGTCGCCGAACTGCGGGGCAAGCTCGAGGTGGTGGCCGGCGGCGGCGGCAAAGCGTCCCGTGCCCGCCACACGGCGCGCGGAAAAATGCTGGCGCGCGAGCGGGTCGATCTGCTGCTCGATCCCGGCACCGCGTTTCTCGAACTGTCACCGCTCGCCGCCCACGGCCTCTATGGCGGCGACGTGCATTCGGCGAGCATCGTCACCGGCGTCGGGCGGATCGCTGGACGTGAATGCGTCGTCGTCGCCAATGATGCGACCATCAAGGGCGGCACCTACTATCCGATGACGGTGAAGAAGCATCTGCGGGCGCAGGACATCGCGCGGCAGAACAATCTGCCTTGCGTCTACATGGTGGATTCCGGCGGCGCCTTCCTGCCGATGCAGGACGAGATCTTTCCGGACGAGCGGCACTTTGGCCGCATCTTCTACAACCAGGCGCAGATGTCGGCGGCTGGCATTCCGCAGATCGCGATCGTGATGGGCTCCTGCACCGCGGGCGGCGCTTATGTGCCGGCGATGTCGGACGAGAGCATCATCGTGCGCAACCAGGGCACCATCTTCCTCGGCGGACCGCCGCTGGTGAAGGCCGCGACCGGCGAGGTCGTCAGCGCCGAAGAACTCGGCGGCGCCGACGTGCATTCCCGCCAATCGGGCGTGACCGATCACTATGCGCAGAACGATGCGCATGCGATCGGGATCGCCCGGCGCATCGTCGCGACCTTGAAGCCGAAGGCGCAAGCCTCGCTCAACATGCGCGAGGTGCGGGAGCCGTTGTTTGCGGCGGAGGAGATCTATGGCGTCGTGCCGGTCGACGGCAGAAAACCGTTCGACGTGCGCGACATCATCGCGCGGATCGTCGACGGCTCCGATTTCGATGAGTTCAAGAAACTGTATGGCCAGACCCTGGTGTGCGGCTTCGCCCATGTCTGGGGTTTTCCGGTCGGCATCATCGCCAATAACGGCATCCTGTTCAGCGAGAGCGCGCTGAAAGGCGCGCATTTCATCGAGCTGTGCTGCCAGCGCGGCATTCCGCTGGTCTTCCTGCAGAACATCACGGGCTTCATGGTCGGCCGGAAATACGAAGCCGGCGGCATCGCGCGCGACGGCGCCAAGCTGGTGACGGCGGTGGCGACCGCCGGCGTGCCGAAATTCACCGTGGTGATCGGCGGCTCCTATGGCGCCGGCAATTATGGCATGTGCGGGCGCGCCTATGGCCCGCGCTTCCTGTGGATGTGGCCCAACGCCCGCATCTCGGTGATGGGCGGCGAGCAGGCCTCCCTGGTGCTGAGCCAGGTTCGCCGCGACAATATCGAGGCCAAGGGCGAGAGCTGGTCGGCGGCGGAGGAGGAAACATTCCGGGCGCCGATCCGGGCGCAGTATGAGAGCCAGGGCAATCCCTATTACGCGACTGCGCGGCTGTGGGACGACGGCGTCATCGATCCGGCCGATACGCGCCTCGTGCTGGGGCTTGGACTCTCGGCCGCCGCGAATGCGCCGATCGAGCCGACCCGGTTCGGCCTGTTCAGGATGTGAGCATGGAGCGGCCAGGCCTATATCGGCGTTTCAACAAGTTGCTGATCGCCAACCGTGGCGAGATTGCCGTGCGCGTGCTCCGGACCGCGAGGGCCATGGGCCTGCGCACGGTCGCGGTCTATTCCGAGGCTGATCGCGGCGCGATGCATGTCGGGCTCGCCGATGAGGCCGTGCTGCTCGGACCGGCGCGGGCGCGCGACAGCTATCTCGATGTTAACAGCGTGATCGCGGCGGCGCGGCAGACCGGGGCGGAAGCCGTGCATCCCGGGTACGGCTTCCTCTCCGAAAACGCGGAATTTGCGCAGGCTTGCCTCGACGCGGGCCTGGTGTTCGTGGGGCCGACCGCCGCGATGATGACGGCGATGGGCTCGAAATCCGGCTCCAAGGCGCTGATGGAAAAGGCCGGTGTGCCGCTGGTGCCCGGCTATCACGGCGAGGCGCAGGACGAGGCGACACTTGCCAAGGCGGCCGCCCGGATCGGTTTTCCCGTGCTGGTGAAAGCATCCGCCGGCGGCGGTGGCCGCGGCATGCGGGTGGTGGGATCGGCCGCCGAGCTGGCCGGAGCCATCGTCAGCGCCAAGCGCGAAGCCAAGGCGGCGTTCGGCGATGACCGCATGCTGGTCGAGAAATACGTCCAAAATCCCCGGCATATCGAGGTGCAGGTTATTGGCGACAGCCACGGCAATCTGCTGTCGCTGTTCGAGCGCGAATGCACCTTGCAGCGCCGCCACCAGAAGGTGATCGAGGAGGCGCCGTCGCCGACCTTGAATGAGGCCCAGCGCGAGGCAGTCTCCGCCGCTGCGCGAAAAGCGGCGGGAGCGGTCGACTATGTCGGCGCCGGCACAATCGAGTTCGTCTCCGACGGCAAGGACGTGTTCTTCATCGAGATGAACACCCGTCTGCAGGTCGAACATCCCGTCACCGAACTGATCACCGGCATCGACTTGGTCGAATGGCAGCTGCGCGTAGCATTCGGCGAAGAGCTGCCGCTGACGCAGGAGCAGATCAAACTGAACGGCCATGCCATCGAGGCGCGGGTCTATGCCGAGAATCCGGCCAAGAATTTCATGCCGTCGGTCGGCAAGATCAGGACCTGGCGGATGCCTGAGGCCACGGATGGCTTGCGCATCGATGCCGGCTATCGCGAGGGCGATCACGTCTCGCCCTATTACGACGCGATGCTGGCCAAGATGATCGCCTGGGCAGGCGATCGCGAGAGCGCGATCGCGGGCCTCAACCGCGGCCTCGACGAGAGCGACGTCAGGGGAATCGTCACCAACATCCCTTTCCTGTCGCGGCTGGTGATGCATCCGTCTGTTCGTGCCAACGCGATCGATACCGGCTTCATCGAGCGCGAATTGACCGCGCTGACCGCGGAGCCTGCCGCACCGGGTGAACTCGAGTTCTGCGCCGCTGTGGCGGCCATTCTCGCCGAGGAGCAGAGGGTCGCATCGTCGGAGGCACTGTCGCCGTGGCGCACGTCCGGATGGATGCCGGTCGGTCGCCGACAGCGTGTTTTTGTTTTCCGCCGGGGGCCGGGAGCCGAACAGAAGGTCGTGCTGCGATATGGTAACGGGCCGCCGACGCTCGCTCTCGGCGAACGCGAGATCGCCTTCGCATGGTCAACTGCAGATGGCAGTGCGCTCGATCTCACGCTCGACGGTGCGAAAACGCGAGTCGCCTTTGTCGTCGAAGGCCACGAACTCTATCTGCGCACGCGAAATGGCCGGTTCGAGCTGCACTGGGTCGATCCATTCGGCGGCGAGACCGAAGAGCAGGTCGGCGAGGACAAGATCGTCGCGCCCTTGCCCGGCACGGTCGTGGCGCTGCT
>NZ_JAFATE010000697.1 GCF_019244115.1 Bradyrhizobium sp. | reverse complement strand
TGCCCCCGCAACCACCGATACCGACACTCCCGTGAGCCTCGCTCCGGGGGTGTTCGTTTTTGGAGTCCTTCCAATGGGTTGCCGATCAACCCAGTTCAGGATCGTGCCGAGATCGCCATAGAGCATGGCGTCGATCTCGCCCTTGTTCGGACCTGGAGTGAGCACGATCCTATCGATCAATCCGCGCAGCGCCTCCGCGGCTTCGGCTCGTTCCTGCGGCCGGTTGAGCGCTTCCGTCAGCCGTCCGACCTTCTTGGCGTAGATCGACGACGCGCTGGGCAGCAGGTCGGGCACGTCATGGGGCACATGGGTGAGCAGAGCGGTTAGTTCCGCCTTGCGGTCTTCCAGACTATTCATGGCGTCCTTCATGCTCGGCTGATACATGCCCTCCTTGATCGCCTCGATGATGCCGCCAATCTGTTTCTCAATCTTGGCAAGCTCCGCTCTCCATCCGGCGCCATTTGAACGACGCTCGCGATTCAAGCGGTTGGTTTCCTCCGCGTAAGCTTGCATCGCCTCGGCTGCGACTTGCGGCGCCATCAATCGGTCCTTCAGACCCGCAAGCACTCGGTGCTCCAGCTCATTGCGCGGAATCGTTCGACTGTTCGAGCACGAACCGTTGCTAGCGTGGCTGGAGCAAGCGAAGCGGTCGCCGGTGCGAAGTGAGTAGGTGCCACCACAGCAGCCACACGAGATCAGCCCCGACAGAAGCGACTTCGGTCGCCGCCCACCGTTCAGGAGGTTTTTCTTGTGGTGCTTCCGGACAGCTTCGGTCAGGTTGGCATGCTTCTCCGCGATGGCTTCGTGGCGCGCTCTTACGGCCTGCCAGAGTTCATCCTCGATGATGCGCAGGTGAGGAACCTCGGACACGATCCATTCGGATTCCGCGTTCAATCGCGACACGCGCTTACCGGTAGACGGATCCTTGACGTAGCGCAGACGGTTCCAGATCAGGCGGCCGACATAAAGCTCATTGTTGACGATGCCTGTTCCGCGCTTCACGTGGCCGCGGATCGTCGTGTCGTTCCAGCGCTTGCCTTCGGGCCCTGCGATACTTTCGTCGTTCAGCGCCTTGGCAATGGCACGAGGAGCAACCCCGGCCGCGAAGTCGCGGAAGATGCGTCGAACGACGCCGGCCTCGTATGCGTCAATCTCGCGGTCACCACGGATCGGGTCGCCTCGCTCGCTCAGCTTCTTCACCACCTTGTAGCCGTAGCAAAGGCCGCCCCCTGACTTACCTTGCTCGACGCGGCCGCGCACGCCGCGATGCGTCTTGGCAGCAAGATCTTTCAGGAACAGCGCGTTCATCGTGCCCTTGAGGCCGACATGCAGCTCGGAAATCTCGCCCTCGGCCAGCGTGACGATCGGCACCCCGGCGAACTTCAGGTGCTTGAATAAGGTGGCTATATCGGCTTGGTCTCGGCTGATCCGATCCAGCGCTTCGGCCAGCACGACATCGAATTGCCTCGCCTGCGCGTCCCGAAGGAGCGTCTGGATGCCCGGCCGGAGGATCATGCTGGCGCCCGAAATCCCCGCGTCCTTGTAGGTGGCGACAATCCTCCATTTCTCCCGCTTCGCCTGCTCACGGCAGATACGCAGCTGATCCTCGATCGATGCATCACGCTGATTGTCGGACGAGTAACGAGCATAGAGCCCAACGCGAGTCATTGACGTCTTCCTTCTTATTCCTCGCAATCAACGGCGCACTGCTCGGCTGTTATTCTGCAGAGGTAATTGGCCTTGATCTGCGCGGACAAGCCCGGCTGAACGTTCCTGGCTTTCCAGGGATCGGAGTCAAGCCCAGCGTTCGGCCGTTCGTCAACAATTTACTCCGAAACGATTACACAACTCGGCGCATCATCGAGGCCAATCGCCCGCTTGACCTTCGGCTGAGTCTCGATGCCGACGTGCCGCTTCTATGAGGCAAGTCGCGCGCGGTCCGTTTCTGATGGCCCGGCAGTTGCCTCACCAGACCCCGGACAGCCTAGCGGATCACGAGGCCCGGGATCGAGAAGCGCGACGCAGCCGTCTCATTTGAGCAGGTCGTCGAATGGCGTATGTTCGGGATCCATTTCCGCGGGAACGCCAAGGACAACTAAAGGACCTCACCTGTTCTTTCACTCAGGTCGGCTCCTTGTCCTTGTTTGCCGGGTTTCTCCTTCAACGCGTCCTTTTTCGAAACGCTCGCGGGCGATCTGCTTCCCGACGAGACGAGCGAGGCGTAGTACGGACTCGTTGATGGGGCCCTTGCCATTAGCGGAGTCGACCGCAGGCCGCAGCGCGTCGATCTGAATTTTTTTGGCTTTGAGGGTCATGCTTCAGGCTCGAACCGCAGTCTGTTGCCGCCCAGTCGAAACCGAAACGTCGCCGAAAGAAAAGCGGTACGGAGCGCGCGTGCGTCCATTGAGTAGCCGGGCGTAGAAATGGGATGGGAGGCGCGGGTGCTGGACCGGTCCGGCCTGGATTTCGGTATCCCTGTTCCACAGGGGTCCGGGCAGGCGCGCCGTATACGCTATTGCGGGGTTGGCAGAAAATCGAACCTGCAGCCGGACCGCTATGAGCGGTAGGGAAAAGATCAGGATCGTTGGTTTCTTCTACTTTCGTTGGCGATGGATCGCGTTCGTCGCACCTCGGCACCATCGTTTCTGGTGCGAAACTGGTGCGGTGAAAGGCGCGTTCATTGTGAAACGGACGGGGCAGGGCAGGTTCCGGTTCTTGTTGGCAAGGGAATGCCTGGGCGGCATCGATACACGATCTCGGCGTTACGGGCGGCCGGGAGTTGACTGTAAATCAGCCGCCTCATGGCTTCGCAGGTTCGAGTCCTGCCTCCCCCACCATTGAAGTAGCTGGATAGTTTCTTAATTTCCTTCAGTTCAGAATGGTTTCTGTTTTACAGGGTAAGGTTCAGGGTAACGAACGCCGGTTCGGGAAACGAATGAATTGTCAGCTGAAGGATTGTTTCCTTCACCGCCCTCTCAAGGCTGAAACAGGGGTTCGATTCCCTGTTTTCGCGATTTCCCCAAATTCTCAGATGTGGTTTGGGAGTTTCGTTCTTTCGATGTTCGTTGAGCTTCGCTACGGCGCGCTTGCCACCGCGTCTGGGATCGGCTTCGCGTGTACCTCTCTGCCTCAGCCAGAGTGGTGTGCCCGAGGGCGGCCATGATCTCGTGCGCCGTGCATCCCGCATCGGCCATCAGGCGTCCGAGTGTCTTGCGCAACCCGTGGGGTTGGCAGCCGAGCGGTAGGCCGGCGGCGGTGATCGCGTCCCCGCATGAAACGGCTGAAGCCGTCCACCGTGAAGGGCTTGCTGTACTCGGTGTTGATGACGGTCACGTGCTTGCGTGGCGTCGCCTCGAGGGTGTTCCGCAAGTCTTCGGCAACCGCCATCTCGACCGGAACGCCGGTCTTGTGGCGCGTATAGGTGGCGTCGTGTCCACCTGGTGCCATGTGAGCAGATGGGTATCACGCGCGCGGTGCCCATGTTGAGCATCAAGGCGTAAGCGGTGCGCTGCTTCGTCCCGATTTGGCCATCGCCGCTCGAACGCCAACTCGCGATCGGTCCAGGCGCGGATCTCCTTGCCCTTCGGCCGCTTGATGCCGAAGGATGGAATAATCCCAAGGTCACAGCCCCGCGTGTGGTCACGGGCCCGATCCTCCTGACTGGACTTGCCAAATGCGCTCATTGCGGCGGGGGATGACGCAGCGGACCGGAACCTCCAGTACGGGGCGCGTCTACGCCTATTACACCTGCGCCAGCCTTGCGCAGAAGGGACCAACGGCCTGCCGGGGGAACACGATCCGAATGGCTTTCCTCGATGATCTGGTTCTGACGGCGCTCAAGGAGAACATGTTTGCGCCCGAACGTCTGGCCGAACTGCTTTCCGCGATTGCCGCCCGGCGCCAGGAGCGCACCGCCGCCGTTGACCGCCGCCTCGCTTCGCTGAAATCTCAGGTCGTCCACGCCGACGATCGCCTCAAGCGGCTATATCGCGGGATTGAGGAAGGCATCGTCGAACTCGACGATCTTCTTCGCGAGCGTATCGTTGAGCTCAAAGCCGACCGCGAGAAGGCTCACGCGGCCTATGACCACGCAGCCTCGCAAGGGCTGCCATCGGCCAGCATCGACCCGGAAAGGACCGCTGCGTTCAGCAAACTCATGAGAGACCTGATCGATAATGGCGAAACGCCCGCGCGCAAGGTATATCTGCGTACGCTGATCGGCGCCATCATCGTCGGTGACAAATCGGTGAAAATCGTCGGCAGCAAGGAGGCCGTCAGAGCGGCTGTTCTCGGCAAATCCAGCCCCCTCCAAAACGTTCGTGGTTTGGGACCGGAAATGGCGCACCCGACACGATTCGAACGTGTGGCCTTCGCCTTAGGACGGAGACGAGGTTAGCGACTTCACACGTTGCACAGATGAGCCAAGGGTGAGTTCGAATTTCCGGCCTGCTGACGCGGGACTCGCGCGGTACGCCAGATCATCCTCCGCGACTCGCGCACGAGCATCGACGAGCGGGGAGCAGCCGCTGCGTTGATCTGTCCGCCGATCGCCAGCGATGCATGTTTCGCTTCCGGACTGGCAGACCGCATTCGCGGCTCACTTCGTGACCGGTCTCACCAGCCCCCGAACTTGTAGTTCACGCCCACTCGCACGACTTCGAGATTGACCTTGGCGTCATTGCGCTGCATGGCGAGCGGAAAGGTGAAGGACTGCGTTCCGAGATCGAGATGCAGATACTCGGCGCGAGCGTTCCAGTTCGGCGCAAAACCCCATTCGACGCCGGCGCCGGTGGCCCAGCCGATCCCGGTCTGCGTGGTGGTTTCGGAGACGGGCGCAACCGCATTGGCCAGGACGCCGGTCACCTGCGTGCGGGTGATCTTCTCGTCCGCCCAGGCAAAGCCGCCGGTGCCGTAAAGCAGGACATTGCTGAGGGCATAGCCGACGCGCCCACGCACCGTGCCGTAGAGGTCGAGCTCGTTGTGATGCTGGTCGGAGCCGAACCGCGTGACGGTCACGACGGTCGTGCCATCGAGGCCCGCGCCGGAAACATCGGCCTCCACGCCTGCGATCCAGTTTGGCGCCAACACGAAGTTGAAGCCGGCCTGAGCGCCGCCGGTGACACTGTTCAGATTGCCGGTTCCGGTGGCAAGCGGCACCGCCACGCCTGTGGCGATATTGTTCGTGGTCACTGTCCGGTGGTCCCACACGGCTCCGACATGTCCCCCGATATAGAAGCCGCTCCAGTCGTATGTCGGCGCCACCATAATCGGCGCCTTAGTCGGCATGGCTTGGGGGAGATCAGCGGCCGACGCGGATGCCAGACTGCCAACGGCCGACGCAACGGCAACGAAGGCGCAAAGGACGTAACGCATATTCGTTTTCGATCTCATTACACTCAGCCAAGAGCATGCTACCGCACTATCGGTGAACCTTCTGTGGCTGGGCGGCCACTGACGAAGGAAACTCGGTTTCCCGCGCAGGTTGTGAATGCTGAGCAAGAGAGGCCGCGCAGTCTGAAAGCGCGCTCGACGGTCACAACCCGAACGATCAAGCTTGAGCATCCGCTCAAGGTGTGCGCAAACACATCTTCTCTTTTGCAGGGCCGGCACAATTGCAATCTAAGTTGCTGTCGGCAGGACCCGATCGACCGCGCGGCACGGGCCGGCCGTCGCCAATTTCCTTCGCTTGCGCCTCGAAAGAGTCCTCGCAGACCCGCCATTCACGCCGTTTGTCGCCAGCGTCTTTCCGGGCGCCGTATGATTACGGGATCGTTCTTATTAACCATAAAGATTTTAGAATTGTTGAGTTCCGTTGATCAGCATCATCAATGGAATTTCGGAAGAATCCCATTTGCTGAACACCAGGAGGTGCGCCTTGCGACAATTGGTCCATGGCTTTTTAGCCGATCGATCGGCCGCAACGGCGATCGAATACGCCTTGATTGCTGGAGGCATCTCCATCGCCATAATTGTGGCTGTTAACAGTCTCGGGACGACGGTCAACAATTTGTTTACCTCCGTGAGCTCGTCGCTGAAGTAGGACGCTGCCAGTCAGGGATCGTAACTTCGCGACCGACGTCACCCAAAATGCACGGGATCTCTTAGGATCGACCCCATGACGGCTCATCGCAGATTTGAACGCCTTCGCGATCTCATCCGTGGGTTCCGCCATGCTCGTGACGGCAACCTGGCGGTGATCTTTGCGCTGGCGACCATTCCCGTCATCGGCGCGATCGGCGCCGCCGTCGACCTGTCGAAGGCAAGCGACGTCAAGACGCAGTTGCAGAGTTCGCTGGATGCCGCGGTGCTGGCAGGCGTAGCGCAGCCGACGTCGAACCAGATTTCGACGGCGAGTAGCGTGTTCAACGGCGATTTCGTTGGCAAGTTTGGGACGGCCGCCACGACCTCTTTCGTGCAAAACGCGGACAAGTCACTGAGCGGCACGGCAAGTTCGAGCGTCAGCACCTCGTTCCTGACCGTCCTCGGCATGTCCTCCATGACCGTGACCGCCGCCGCGACCGCAACCCCCGGCGCTCAGGCGACGACCCCGGTTTGCATCCTGCTCGTCAACACGCTGTATTCGCAGGCCTTGTTGGTCAATTCCGGAGTCCAGCTCAACGCGCCGAGCTGCGAGATTGACGTCCTCTCCACGCAGAGTCCAGCCGCGATCTTCAATTCGACGCTGAATGTCAAGCGGATTTGCATCAAGGGTTCGACCATCATCGAGAACGGCGGCGTTACTCCGCCGGCAGTCACAAATTGCCCCGCCATCAGCGATCCTTTCGCCGGCAAGCTGCCGACGGTGACCCCAGGAACGTGCATCTACCAGAGCCCGTTAAGTGGTAACGTGACGCTCAACCCGGGGACCTATTGCGGCGGAGTTAATTTCAACGGCTCGGGAACGTTGACCCTGAATTCGGGCCTCTATGTCCTCCAAAACGGATCGATGATCCTCAACTCGGGCTGGACCGTCAACGGCACGGGCGTGACATTCTATTTCGCGGACCAGAACTCGTACATCCAGTTCAACAGCAACGTAACCGCAAATCTTTCGGCCCCGACCACCGGCACCTATGCGAACATCCTGATGTTCGAGCCGACAGGTCTTAGCAATACGCAGCTTGCGATCGACGGTACCAGCAGTTCGAGCTTCACCGGTCTGCTCTATCTGCCGAGCCGGGAGGTCACGTTCAATGGAATATCGAACCTTTCGAGCAACAGCGTCACCATGGTGTTCTCGACCTTGATCCTGGATCCGCTGAACTGGACCATTGCGCCTGGTGCGCTATCGATGTCGTCCCCCAACGGCGCTGCTAGCAGCGCCTATCTGTCCAGATGACTTTCGCGCGAGGCTCTGCATCGCTTGCGCCGGCACAGTCAACGCATGCTGGCCCCCAGAGCGCACGAGTGCGGCGACTGTTTTCGCGTCTGAAGTTGGCGCGCTATGTTCTGCTGCGAATACGTCTCGATGCTGTCGAATGTGAGTAAGATTTCACGAAGCCATTAAAGCGCTAGGCCACTACGCATGAGCTCGATGCGTTGAGTGAAATTGCGCAGTAGATTGCCGTTCGCCGCCGAATCCCCCGACAGGAGCTGGTCGAGGACATGCCGGCGCAGCGGAGATTCCGCTGCTGAGATTGACGTTGCGCGCGATCGGCACGCCCACAGCCAGTGCTGTCGTCGTGGTCTGCGAACTTCGTGCCAGTTGCCGCTGCGTTCGACGCCGGCCTAGCAGCCCGTCCTGCTGAAAATGACTGGAGCCACATAGGGCGCTTTGGTCGCCAGCGGGACGTTGGCTGGCAGATCGGCCGCGAAGGCAGATGTTGCCAACGCCAGAAGGCCGGTTGTCGTGAAGAAAAGCTTCTTCGTCACACTAGCCGAAAAACTCAAGCGGCCCGGCCGGAAAACAAGGGCGAGAGGGTCAGCGATGGACCCGCAAGAGCGTGATTGAAAAACAAGGTTCGGCAACGAAGCAGCGCCGATCGAGCAGTGCGAAGCAAATCTTAGGGAAAAGATTCGATTCATTAAATCGGATTCGGTCGAGCCGCAAAGCCGCATATGAGGACGCAGCCTAACCCAAACACGGCATGCTGCGCGAGCATGCGATGCGCGACCTGCGCGAACACCGAGCTGGTCACGCAATAATCCGTCGCGCCCAGGCCTGACGGGCGAGCCGCACGTAGAACTACGGATTCAGGGCCAAAATAACGCTCGCTTCAGCAATTGGTGCGAGGAATCCGCTGCATGGAAGACTGCCGCGTGTGCTTCAGCTGATGTCGCGCGACCGAGGCCAGAATGGTTGTAGATAGACCTAGCTCGATCCCACGACACGCAGTTTCTTCGCTGCCGGAGCCTGATACGCCCGAAAAGCGGCGCGACGGCCGTCGAGTTCGCGCTCGTCGCGGCGCCCTTCATCGCGCTGCTCGAGGCCATCCCGCAGACAATGGTGGTTTTCCGCCCGAAGGCTCCTCGACGAGAGGGTCAGCCAGGCGAGACGAACCATCCGCACCGGCAGGCGCAAAATTTCGGCCTCACGCAATCGCGGTTCACCAGCTGGGTCGGCATCATGACGACGCCGGGCACCGGCACGTCCGGCTCCTCGCTGCAGGCGATCCTGTTCATCGTGACCGACGGTGTGAAGGACAAGAAAGCGACATCCTGCGCGTGTACGATGATCAATCTGTCGGGCTTCTCGCGCTGCATCCAGCCGTTCAACACGACGATGTGCACAGCGATCAAGAGCCCGCAGCATTAAGATCGCGATCCTTTATACCGAATATTACCCGCTCGATACGCGACTTGACCACGCTGTCCAACACCGTCGTCCAACGCGTCGAGGCCCATCTGTTGAATTGAAGGCGTGACATGTTTCGCGATCTCGTGAGCCGTCTCTTTCACCACCGCCAGGGCAATGTCGCCATCACATTCGCTCTCTGCATCGTTCCGATCGTGTTTCTGATCGGCATGGCGCTCGACTACGCCACGGCGGTCGCGCGGCAGCAGCGCCTGAATGCCGCAGCGGATTCCGCGGCGCTCGCGGCGGTCTCACCGTCGTTGATGAGCCAGTCGACCACGCAGGCGCAGACCGTCGCGAACAACGTGTTCTCCGCGCAGGCCTCGGCAGTAGCGGGCGTGACCTTCACCTCGCCCACCGTGAGCATCTCCCAGAACGGCCTTGCCCGCAGCGCAACCGTCGCGTTCACGGCGACCTCGGCCAATCTGTTTCCCAATGTGTTGGGGCAGACGACGTGGCCGCTATCCGGCACCTCGACCGCGAGCGCAGCCACGGCAGCGAATATCGACTTCTACATGATGCTGGACAATTCGCCGTCAATGGCGCTTGCGGCAACCACTGCGGGCATCAATACCATGCTGGCGAACACACCCCAGCAGGAAAACGGCGCCGGCTGCGCCTTCGCCTGTCATCAGTCCAATCCGAACAGCACCGACACTCCGGGCAATCCGACTGGCTGGGACAATTACCGGCTGGCACAGTCGCTCAGTGTGGTGACGCGCATTCAGAACATGGGAACCGCCACCAAAGCGCTCACCAGCTCCGCAACGTCGCTCGCGGCCCAGACCAACACCACGTTCCGGATGGGCGTCTATACGTTCAACACCTCAAACCTCGGTACCACGCTCACCACCGTGCAATCCCTGACCTCGAACCTGTCGCAGGCGGGGACGGCCGCCGCTGGGGTAGACGTGTTGGAGGTCTACACGCAGAACAACCTGACCTCCTCGCTGTATGACGGCGATACCGATACCGACTTCGGATCGGCCATCAACAGCATGAACGGCATCATGACGACGCCGGGAACCGGCGCTTCCGGCAGCGCGCCGAAGGAACTGCTCTTCATCGTCACCGATGGGGTCGAGAGCAAGCAGACCTCGACATGCAGCCAGCCCGTCATCACGCATCACGGCATTACCCGCTGCCTGCAGCCCTTCGACATCTCCCTGTGCTCGACGATCAAGAACCGGGGAATCGATATCGCAATCCTTTATACGCAGTATTATCCGCTACCGACAGACGGCTTCTATAAAAGTTTCGTCGCTCCGTTTCAGAGCAACATCGGACCGAACCTGCAGAGCTGCGCCAGCCCCGGTCTCTATTTCGCCGTCTCGACCGACGACGACATCACGAGCGCGATGAGCATGCTGTTCAGTACGGCGATCCAGGCGATTGAGTCGCATCTGTCGAATTGAGTGGTTGCGCCGGGCCCCTCGGCGCGCACGCCCAGCCCCACAAGCAGCGAAATCGCAGGGGCTTGGAAGAGCGGCAACTTGACCACAAGGCGGTCGCGGTCAAAGAGCTCTGCCAACTTTACTAAGGACTTCGAAGCCAGCCTTCTTCTCGGTAAAGGCGGACGACCAAAGAAGGCAACGACGATGGTGACGGACACAGGTCGTATCAATCGCCATATCGTGCCGCTGATCGGCACTCGTCGCGTCAAGGCCCTCGTCAAGCCGATATCAACAAGGTCCTGAAGGACATCATGGCCGGCAAAAACCCGCGTCAGCGTAAAAACCAAGAAGCTCCGCGGAAAGGCCAACGTGCGCGGGGGTGCTGGCGCGGCCACGCGGACCGTTGGCCTCCTCGGCGGCATCCTCACCTATGCGGTTGAAGCCGGCATTATAGAAGTAATCCGGCCCACGGCATCCGCAAGCCGAAGGACAATGTGCGCTCGCGTCGCCTCTCTGAAGCGGAATGATCACCGCGTAACGTAGGCGATCCCTAGACTGATCGCTCCGAGAACTCCGAGGCCGAGAAGCCAACGCTCATATTTTGCAACCAGTTGCAGAAATTGCTGACCCCAGGACGCCACAAGCAACGCGAGGATGGCAAAATGCAGGGTGCGTCCGATTACGGTTGCAACGTGAAGGTCAAGAGATCCATCGAGGCGACGCCGGCGGCAATGGCGATGAATTTGAAGGGTAACGGCGTGAAGCTCTTGGCGATGATGATCCACAATCCCCAGTCTTCGACCAGCCTCTGGTAGCGCTGAAAATTGTCGGCCTGCCCATACATCTTGACCAGGGTCTCAGCTAGGCTGGCCCAGGCGACATGCCCAATGCCGTAGCCGACCAGAGCTCCGGTGGATGATGCGACCGCGCAAGTTGCGGTCAGCGAGAAGGTCCGATCTGGCTTGAGGAGCAACATTGGGATGAGGAGCAGATCCGGCAGAACAGGAAGAACGGAACTGTCTGCAAAAGCGATTGCCGCAAGCACCGCTACGCCTGATCTGCTGTCTGAGAAGGCCTCGGCGCGGCGCAGCCACACCTCACGATTGTTGGAAAAAAGCAGCATCGTTGGCCTTGGCAGGATTGCCCAATGAGGTATCGCTGAAAGTTGGTGACGGCGGGAATCGGGAAGGCGGCATATCCGTGGGGGTGCTTGACGCCTCCACTTCTCCACCGAAGGAGCGATATGCCGTGTCCAAGGATAACATCATCAAGCTGATTCAGCCAGGAAACGTCGACGACCACCTCACCGAAATCTTGCGCAATGGGGCGCGTGCTCTGCTGGCCCAGGCGGTCGAGGCCGAGGCCGCAGACTTTCAGTGTCTTGCTTAGAGTTCGCCCGGCTCAGCGGCGCTGAGCTTCGAAACGCGACGAGTAAGCGCGCTTGTCGATCGCGTGCGAGAGCGGCAGCGGTACCGCAAAGCAAGACCCCTTCCCCTCGGCGCTTCGACGTCGACGCTGCCGCCGGTCCTTTGTTCGGCGTCGACCAACCCAATCCGCTCTACTACAACTACAGCAAGGGCAGCAGACCCGCTTCCGCCGGTTCTCGTCGATTTCGAGCGGCGCATGTAGGGCGGCAGGATCGACGGAGAGAACCGGATGCGCTCGGGATCGGCGGCGTCCGCATCGCGATCGCGAACACGCGGCTGGCGGACGGCGACCGGACCGATGCCGGTCATCACCTCGCGCTCCGGCAGGTGACAGTGGCGGACGACGCGCTGGTGGCCGTCCGCGGTCTTCAAATCGGCATGCTTGCCGAGAACGTTGCTTGCGATCCTTTACCTGAAGGGGATCTCCACCGGCGACTTCTCCGAGGCTCTGGCGGCGCTGCTCGGCAAGGATGCCGCCGGGTTGTCGGCACCCGCCATCGGCCGCCTGAAGGACGGTTGGCTCGACGAACACACCGCGTGGCAGAAGCGCGATCTGTCGGCCAAGCGTTACGTCTACATCTGGGCCGATGGCATCCATCTCCAGCGCGCCTCGAAGACGAGAAGCATGTGCATCCTGGTGCTGATCGGCGCGACGCCGGAGGGCCGCAAGGAACTGGTCGGCTTCACCGATGGCGCCCGTGAGAGCGCGCACGACTGGCGCGATCTGTTGCTCGATCTGAAGCGGCGCGGGCTCGAGGTGTCGCCGCGGCTTACCATCGCTGACGGCGCGCTCGGGTTCTGGAAGGCCGCCGGCGAGATCTGGCCGAAAACGCGCGAGCAGCGTTGCTGGGTGCACAAGAGCGCGAACGTGCTCGCCAAATTGCCGAAGAGCCAGCAGTCCAAAGCCAAACGCGAGTTGCAGGAGATCTGGATGGCCGAAACCAAGGCCGCCGCCGAACTGGCGTTCGACGCGTTCGTGGAGAGCTACGCGCTGAAATACGCGAAGGCGGCGGACTGCCTGAGCCAGCATCGAGACGCGCTACTGGCGTTCTACGACTTTCCGGCCGAGCATTGGAAACACCTGCGGACGACCAATCCCATTGAAAGCACCTTCGCGCTTCGCGAGCGGGGCCCTTCCTTATTCAGGTCGGACCTATTACCATGTCTGGCGGCCGTACCAGTCGTTCACTTCCTTTGCGGCCTGGTCTTTCGCATAGCCATACCGCTGCTGCAGGCGGCCTTCGAGCTGATCCTGCTTGCCATTGATGACATCGAGGTCATCATCCGTGAGCTTGCCCCACTGTTCCTTGACCTTGCCCTTGACCTGCTTCCAGTTACCTTCGACTCGATTCCAATCCATGCGGTTCCTCCTCGCTTAAGGTTTTGATTTAACCGAGAGGCGTTCTACCGGTTCCCTGCCGCGGCATTTGCGCTTTGATCGGCGCAAGCCGCAGAAGCAAGGAACATTGATCATTTGCGCGAGTTTAAGCGGCAGATTGTCCACTCGCATTCCTCCCGGAGCACACCATGGCCGAGAAAGATCTCAACGAGCTGTTCGTCGACACTTTGAAAGACATCTACTACGCAGAGAAGCAGATTTATAAGTCGCTTCCGAAAATGGCCAAAGCCGCCAACTCTGATCAGTTGCGCGCTGCCTTCGAGAAACACCATGACGAAACCGAAGGCCAGATCGAGCGGCTGGAGAAGATCTTCGAGCTGCTGGGCAAGCCCGCCCGCGGCAAGAAGTGTGACGCCATCGAGGGCATTCTCGATGAAGGCAAGGAAATCATGGACGAGTATGCCGACACGTCGGCGCTCGATGCCGGCTTGTTGGCCGCCGCCCAGGCTGTCGAGCACTACGAGATTTCCCGTTACGGCACGCTGAAAACGTGGGCCGGCAAGCTTGGTCACAAGGACGCCGCCAAGCTTCTCGACGAAACACTCGCCGAGGAAAAGAAGACTGATGATGCGCTCTCGAAACTGGCCGTCAGCGCGGTCAACGCCGAAGCGGCTTGAGGGGGCGGTGATGCGAAAATTCATCTTATCGGCCGTGCTTGTCTCAGCATTGAACTCAACCGCCTTTGCACAGTCGGTCGGCGAGCAGACCGGCGTCAACTCGGCTCTTGGCATCGCGCCCAAGACCGAGGATTTCATCAAGGAGGCCGCGACAAGCGATATGCTGGAATTAGGCGCCGCAAAGATCGCCGAGCAGAAGGGCGATCCCGACGAAAAGCAGTTTGCTCATCCAGAGCGGCGCGCCATAGATCGTGGCGCGGTCGTCGCTGGGTTAGTT
>NZ_JAFATE010000645.1 GCF_019244115.1 Bradyrhizobium sp. | reverse complement strand
TGATGATCTCGCGGGCGATGGGAGCAAGAAAGCCCGGTTCCCAGGGAGAGCGCGCCATAAGCGTTAAAACCGTCGTGCAGGGAAGGTCGGATGCCCGGCCAAACCGATGGTTGCTGGTGGGTCATCGGTGCGGCCAGCACCCGGCCGCGACGGGTAAGAAAATACTCGCAGGCACCGCAGTCGGATGTGCCGAACGCCTCATGGAGCCGGTACTTACGGGCCCTTCACGGGCGCCGGGATTTCGCAGCGGATCACCGCCTCCGGCACCTCGGACCTGTTGACCAATTCCGGCTCCGGTTGGATTCCGACAAGCGCCGCCAGACAGCAATTTGCTTTAGCTGGTGAATCCCGAGTATCACGCGCCCAACGAACGACTGTGAGCACCTCGTTCGTTACCAATAGCTTGCAAGAGCCCAGCAAGGCTGTCATGCTTGCGTCCGGCTGAGCGGCCAGAGCTTAGGTGGGTCATGAATGGTGATCCTACAGCTGGTGCCGATGCTATCCCCAAGCGCTGCGACGGGTCGGGCTGATGTTGCGCTGGCGCCTGGTGCTCCCGGCAACGATGGTCGCGCTCGCGCTCGGCATTGCTCTCACGGGCATCGGGTATTGGCAAGCGCGCACGATTGCGGCCGCCGCTTCCGAACAGGTGGTCAGGCATTGTGTCGGCGCTCTCAGCGACGGCATCGCGGACCTGCTGCGTCGTTCAAATCGCACATTGTTTCGAATGGAGAACGAGATCGTCCGCCAGGCGATCGCGCTGGACAATGCGAGCGCGATGTTGCGCGCGTTGTACGCCGTGCTGACCGACGAGCCCGATGTCGATTGGGTGTTCTTCGCGAACGAAGCGGGCGGACAGGTCTCGGCCGGGCGGCTGGCGGACGGCACGAAGGTCTTCGTGATGACGGATGATTTCCGTGCCGGCGTCCTGCGCCAGTTCGACGCCTCGCCCGATGGGCACCCGGGACAGCCGCTCAAATCGAGCGGCCGGTTCGATGCCCGCGCGCAGAGCTGGTACGCGACAGCCAAGCAGCAGGCGCGGTACTGGACTCAAGCCGATCTCGGCGGAAACGAGGCGGTGCTCAGCATCGCTCTCACCGCACCGGTCGGCAAGGAGCAACCGGCTGCCGGCGTGATCGGTGTCCGCCTCCTGCTTTCTTCACTTGCCGACCGGTTGAACTCCCGATGCCTTGGCTATACCGGGCGGATGTTCATTCTCGGTCCCGGCGGTCTATTGGTCGCTGCCTCAAATGGCACGTCTCAACGCAGCCTTTCGCCCGTCGGCTCCGACGATCCCGTGGTGCGCGAAACGGCAGGTTACTTGCTGGCGCACATCGCTGGGTCGGGCCCCTTGTCGGGACCGGGTAGGCAAACATTCAAGTTCGAAGGTCAGGAGCTGGGCCTGACTTACGCGGCCGCCACCAGGTTCCAGGTGCCGGGCGAGATCGCATGGACCGCCATTGCAGCGATGCCTGTCTCGGACTTTCTCGGGCCGGCACAACATGCGCTGCTGGTCTCGTTCGGCATCAGCCTTGCCGTCGTGGCACTCACCCTGCTCGCGGGATACTGGCTCGTCGCGCGGAGCTTGCGGCCGCTGAGCACCTTGACGCGGGTCGCGCAATCGATCGCGCGCGGCGAATGGCGGGATGTCCCCGAGGTGCAGCGCGAGGATGAGGTCGGCCTGCTCACGCGCGCATTCAAACGCATGACCGTGAGTCTGAAGGACACCGAGGAGAGTTTGCGACGGAGCGAGGCGGACTATCGCAGCACCGTCGAAAACGCGCTCGAAGGAATCCTCCGCACGACGTTTTCGGGACGCGTGCTCAGCGTCAACCCGGCCGCCACGCGGATGCTCGGCTACGCCTCCGCACAGGAGATGATGGATGAGGTGACCAGCACGGGCGAGCAGATTTGGGCCGCACCAGGTGCCCGTGAAGAGTTGAAGGCGAAACTGTCCAAAGAAGAAGCCGTCAGCGGTTATGAAGCCGAACTCAAGCGAAAGGACGGTGGAACCATTACCGTCCTTCTCACCAGCTCCATCATACGTGATAGCAAGAACCAGCCGCTCTATTTCGAGACCTTCATGACCGACATCACCGAGCGAAAGCGGGCCGAGATGGCTCTTCTGGACGCGCGCGCGGAACTCGCACGTTTCGCGCGCGTCACGACCCTCGGTGAGCTGACCGCTTCGATCGCGCATGAAGTCAATCAGCCGCTGACGGCCGCTACCCTCAATGCCCAGGCCGGGCTCAGTTGGCTTGCCCAGTCTCCCCCCAATCTGGAAGAGGCGCGGCAACAATTCGAGGCAATCGCCAAGGACGCTCAGCGCGCCGGCGAAGTGGTCCAGCGCATCCGCGCCATGGCGAGACGAGCCCCGCTCGAGCGGAGCTGGGTCAGCGTGAATGACGTCATCAAGGAAGTCGCCGCCATGACGGGCAGCGAGCTGTATCGGTATCAAATTGCGCTGATCCTCAAGCTCGATGAAACGATGCCGCAGGTGGTAGGCGATCGCGTGCAGGTCGAGCAGGTCATGATCAATCTGGTCGTCAACGCCATCGAATCCATCGCAGCGGCCGACGATGGACGGTCCGAGCTGACCATCGTCTCCGGTCGGGACGAATCGGGGAATTTGCAAGTCACCGTGGCGGATACCGGCGTCGGGCTCGCGCCCGAGCGCTTCGAGCAGCTGTTCGATGCTTTTTCCACGACCAAGCCGACCGGAATGGGCATGGGACTGCGCATCAGCCGCACGATCGTCGAAGCCCATGGCGGACATATATGGGCAAAGGCGAACGTACCGCGAGGCATGGTCTTCTGCTTTACCTTGCCGGCCAGCGACAAAGCCGAACTCGGGGAAGCGAGGACGATCTCCTGACACTCTCAGAAATACGGCTGTGCCGGAATGGGAGCCGCCATGTTGAATCCAAACCACATGCGGTAGGTGTCCTCCACGAAGCCGCTCGTGTGCAGCGAGAACAGCGCGAGGTTGAGCCACCGCCGCAGCGTCACGTCGGACTTGGCAACGCCGATGCAGTCCCAATCGACTTCGTCGGCGTGATCGGCGAGCGGCAACCATTGCGCATCGATCGTCCGTGCGATGGCGCCGATCGAAGCAAGATCGTCCACGACGGCGGTTGCGCGGCCGTCTGCCACGGCACGCAGCACGTCAGGATGATTGTCGAGCAGAAGCAGCTTGGCCTGCGGCAAATGCTGTTGAATCCAGGGCACCGGTGTCGTACCGCGAACTTCTGCGAGCGTCACGTCTGGGCGGTTGAGATCGGCAAGCTTCCGGTACGGAGTGCCCTTTACCGTGAGTGCGCCGAGCGTTTCCGTCATGACCGGCACGGTGAATTCAATGAGCCTGGCACGTTCCGGGGTGCGCGTCATCCCGCCGAGCACCATATCGACGAGTCCGGCAGTGAGGTAAGGAATGCGCGACTGGCTGTCCAGGGTCACGAACTCGGCCCTGACGCCGAGCATTTGCGCCAGCCTGTTGGACAGATCGACATCGAAGCCAGCCAGCTTGTTCTGGTCATTCAAGATCGCGGTCGCGAAGCTCGGATTCACGCCGACGCGAATGCTGCCGGCGGAGATGATATCGTCGAGCGAGCGTGCGAAGGCGGCTGACGAGATGCACACCGTGATGATCGTGATCAGCCAAGATATTGCGCAACATCGTTGCATCGTTCCCTCCCATTTTCTGCAGGTGACATCTGTCGAGCGGACCGCTGTGGCGCGCCGCTTTCGCGTGGCACTCTAAAAGGCGCAAATTTGGCAAAGCCTACTGGCTTCGGGCGCACTGACAATGGGAAGTATGGTCGATGTATCAAGGTAAGTGGGGTATCACCATCGCGCCGCGCCCGGAACCTAAAGTCTGCGTGGGAGCTGAATTGCCCGATGCGGAAATCATTGGAATTGCGATTATCGTTTGCCTGTCGGTCGCGGCTGTTCCGGCTGTCCTGTCCTGTTCGGATATCTGTGGGAGTTGCTACAACACTGCTCAAGTCGCGAGCTTCCAAAAAGAATATCGCTTGTTGGCGGAGTAGGGCGAGTCTGGTCTTGCTGGGGGTTAGCGAAGCGTAACCCACCATCTTCTTTCCGCGGTGACAGGGTGGGTTACGCCTTCGGCTAACCCACCCTGCGAATCCCCACGCTCGCAGGTGGTCGCTCCTGATGACTGCACGACGGGCGGATTACGCGTGCCTGCCATGCGCGAATTGCCCGTCGTGCCAATCCGTCGCAGATCGTTGATTTCTGATTTTTGAAATCAGGCTTGACATTCTCGTAAATCAGAAGCATGATCCGCACCGTCCCGCGCTCGATACCGAGGGGCGCTTCGCGGTCGTCACGAACGTGGAGTGCGGGATGCGATGGACGTTTCGGTGACCCGCGCGAGTTCTTCGTGCGGACGAACGGCACCGAGGCGGACGTGAAAGCGTGTGGTCCTGGCCTCCCGACGCTGAGGCCAAGCCCGCGAGCGATGATCTCGCGGGCGACAGGAGCAAGAAAGCCCGGTTCCTGGGGAGAGCGCGCCATAAGCGTTAAAACCGTCGCGCAGGGAATGCCGGATGATTCGGCTGAACCTGTGGTTCCTTCCCCGTGCTTTTTTATTGCACGGGGGCCATGGGTTGCGGCCAGCACCCGGCATTCCCCATAGGCGTTAAGATAGCACGGGCATCGATTGATATCGACGTTTTCGTGGAGGCTCGTAGAGATGCCTGCGGAGTGTCCGTTTGCAGTGACGCAAGCAGCGGATGGTTGGCTGTGGGATAATTGCCTGTCGC
>NZ_JAFATE010000582.1 GCF_019244115.1 Bradyrhizobium sp. | reverse complement strand
GCGCACGCGCGGATCATGCAAGCGTCCGAAGAAGGCGGAGGGAAGCGCCTAGATCAGAACAGCGGCGGAATCTGCGCCACCTTGAACGGCCCGAAATACACCGCGCCATCGGCAAAGCGCAGCGGGAATGTCCGCGCCTTCCTGCCTTCCAGCACGGCCTCCTTGCCGATCGCATTGAGACCGGCCGCGACACCGATGGTGGCGTTCTGCCGGACGACGTTGCCAAGCCCGGGAAGCGCGCGGTCGAGCGCGCCCATCAGCTTGTTAATGTCCTGTGACTTCACGCCGGGGGCAACGCGGTCGAGCGTCGCCTGCGGCACGCCCTGCTCCAGCATCTTGTCGATGCCGAGCGCGGGCACGATCTTTTCGAGGCCCGCGACCGTCATCTGCAGTTCGCCATCGAGCGATCCGCTCGGGCTGAGCCCCAGCGTGCCCGTGGCGACCGCGATCACCTCGCCCTGCTGCACGCGCGACTGCACGATGTCGAGATGTCCGCCCGCGGCCTGGATCATGCGAAACCGTTCTGGCCA
Source organism: Bradyrhizobium sp. (assembly GCF_019244115.1). GTDB lineage: Bacteria > Pseudomonadota > Alphaproteobacteria > Rhizobiales > Xanthobacteraceae > Bradyrhizobium. The sequence continues at coordinate 5,197 of NZ_JAFATE010000582.1, read as the reverse complement.
GGGGCGTGGCGACAGGTCCTTCAAGCCACTGACCGTGGTGTGGATGTCGGCCTCGAACGGGGTAGCCAGCAGCGGATGCTGCTCGAGGATCCGTCCCGCCGCGATTTCGAGCACGGCCTCGACGACGGGACGATCGGGCGGCGCACCTTCGACCTGACGGCCGTGCAGTTCGACATGCTTGGCGCCGGCGAGCGCCTGCCGCGCTGACCGGTCGACACGGTCGAGCGTCGGATCCTCGAACACGATGGAGGCGCGCTGCGGCACGCCGGGCAATCCGACCACGCTGCTGCGGCCCTTGCTCCAGTTTGCGACATAGGATGCGGCCCCGCCGGGGTCCGAAATCGTTGCCGGCGCGGAAAATTCCGCGATCACCAGTTTTGGATCATAGACCTGCGCGATGACGAGGATCTCGCCGAGCTTCGCCGTGATCGGCGTCGCATTTGCCGTCCGGTCCGCGGTCTGCGAGATCAGCTGCACGCTGACATCATCGCAACGCACTTCGAGGCGGAACGGAAAGCCCGCGACTGAGCGGCGGCCGCAATCATAGACCCGGCCGGCCTTCGCCTCCTTGGCGCGCCAGGCGTCGGTCACGACGTCGACCTGGGAGGCCGCGTAGAACCAGAACGCGCTCCAGGCGACCGCCACGATGAGAAGCAGCACGGGCGCGATGAAGATGGGCCATCGCGCATGGCGGCGCGGCGCTGGAACGTTAACGGACATCGGCGCTCCCCTCGAGCATGATCCGGACAGGTGCGAAGCGGTCTTCCGAAAAGATCATGCTCAAATAATAACCCAGGGCACGATGGCCCAAGCCCATCGCCTGTGGTCGTCAAATCCCGCTCAATAGCGATCGCGGGTTGAGCAATCAAGTTAACGCATTTTCATCCCCCGCCAAATTCTGCTAGCTGTTCTCTCGAAATGGCCGCAATGAACCTCTCCGAGCAGGATTTTTCCACAGGCGACCTCTGGGTGTTCGGCTACGGCTCGCTGATGTGGCGGCCGGGCTTCGATTTCCTGGAGCAGGTCCCGGCCCGGCTGGTCGGCGAACATCGCGCCCTCTGCGTCTATTCGTTCGTGCATCGTGGCACCCCGGAAAAACCCGGGCTGGTGCTCGGGCTCGACCGCGGCGGAGCCTGCCGCGGCGTGGCGTTCCGGGTTGCCGAAAATAACCGCGCCGAGACCGTCGCCTATTTGCGCGCGCGCGAACAGGTGACATCGGTCTATCGCGAAGTGATGCGCTCGGTCTGGCTGGAAAATGCGGCGCGCGAGCGCGTCAGCGCGCTCGCCTATGTGGTCGATCGCGGCCATGGCCAATATGCCGGGCGGCTGTCGCTTGCCGAACAGCTGCGCCTCGTCAGGCAGGGACACGGCCAGTCCGGCGCCAATCGCGACTATGTCATCGCAACCGTCAAGGCGATCGAGGCGGAGGGATTTCGTGACGCACAGCTGCATCGGCTCGCGCTGATGCTGCACGATGATCGGCATGCGCTGCACGCCCCGCCGCCGGAGACCGCGAGCGAGGCGTGACAACGAAACCGCTGGCCACACCACTCCCGCTTGCTGGAGGGGGCGCACTCTCGATGCGACTCCAATCGAACGCGATCTTTAGGCGTTAATACTTCTGCGTCGGAAACAGCTATATCCCCTCATCCTGAGGAGCGGCGTCTTCGCCGCGTCTCGAAGGATGAGGCCCGGAAATCCGCATCGGGGCCTCATGGTTCGAGATGCGCGCAAGGGCGCGCTCCTCACCATGAGGGTCTTATGACGCAGCAAGACTAACTACGCCTTCGCGGCCGCCGGTGCGCGGGCGAACAGCTCCGCCTGCTCGGCCTGTCCGGCGGCGACGAGACGACCGGTGGCCTCTTCGATCACGGCCTCGATGCGCATCATGAACTGATCCCGAGGCAAGCCCGGCGGCAGCGGATCGAGAAACTCGACGACCAGTGTTCCCGGATAGCGCAAAAATGTCCGGCGCGGCCAGAACAGGCCGGAGTTGAGCGCGACCGGCAGGCACGGCACCACGCAGTTCGCATAGATCAGGCCGACGCCGGTCTTGTAATGCGGCGGGGCGCCCACCGGCCTGCGCGTGCCCTCCGGAAAGATCACGAACTGCCGGCCGTGGCGCACCTCCTCCGCGGCGCGCCGCATCATCGCCTTCAGCGCGCGCGCGCCGGCGCCGCGATCGATCGCGATCATGTCCGACTTGATCAGGAACAGGCCGAACAGCGGGATCCATTTCAGCTCGCGCTTGAGCACGAAGAACGGCGCATCGAAGAAGCGCAGCAGCGAAATCGTCTCCCACATCGACTGATGTTTTGCGGCGACGATCAGCGGTCCCTTCGGAATCTTCTCGACGCCGCGGAACTCGACCTTGATGTTGCAGATCACGCGCATCAGAAAAATGTTGCTGCGCGCCCACCAGCTCGCGACCCGCATCAGCGCCGCGCGGGGCATCGCGAGCGTCGGCAGCGCGATGACGGCCCAGAACAGGAACACCGGATAGAACAGGATATTGAAGACCAGCGAGCGGAGGAAAATGGCGACCATCAGGAGACCCGATCAGTTGACTTGCGCCGTCGCGGGCCGGTGCGAGAGCACGCTGGCGGGCGGCTCTGAGAGCTCCGGGCCGAAATCCAGCCCGAGCGCGGCCAGGCGCACCCTCACTTCCGCGGCGACGTATTTGAAATATTCCGACAGCACGAGCCGCATTGTGGTGCCGTTCGCCCACCACGGTTCGTCGCGCCATTTCTCGCCGACCACCGCATAGGGGATCAGGACCACGTCCGGCATCGCGTGCGAGAATTCGACGATCGCGCGCGGCATGTGATAGTTCGACGTCACCACGATCACGGAGCGGAAGCCGCGCTCGCGCGCCCAGAGCCGCGCCTGCTCGGCATTGCCCTGGGTATTCTGGGCGGAATGATCGAGGTCGACGCAGCACCTGATGAACGACTGATTCTCCGGCAGCGCGCGGGAGATATCGCTGGCAGCGCTGGCAGGGTGCACGCCGGAGATCAGCAGCCGCTTGCCGTAGCCGGCCGCGAGCAGTTCCACTGCATCGGAGACGCGCGAGGATCCGCCGGTCAGCACGACAATGCCGTCGGCCTTGCGGTCGGGCCTCGCCTCGGCCTCGCGCAGCTGCGACAGGAACGCCAGAAAGCCGATGCCCGCCGCGGCGAAGACGATCGCCAGCACCGCCGACACCAGCGCGCGCGAGCGAGCGAGCCAGACATAGGCGGGACCGCGCTCGGTCATATGGTCGGGCTTGGGCGGCATGCGGCGCGCGTCGATCCTTCTGCTGTGCGAAACGAAGCCCGCCGAAAGGGGGCGCGTTCGCCGGTTCGAGCAATTGTAGAGGGTTTTCGACAGATATGCAGCCCGCCCGGTCGTCGATCAGTCGTGCGAGACGACCTATCCACGAACTCCGTTATCACCCTGCCCTGGAGGGTGAACTGCCGCGCGTCATTCGATCTCGTTGAGGGTGGCGAACAGCGTGCGCCGCGAGGCCCAGGCCGTGATGACGCCGATCAGCACGGCCTGCACGGCCAGCACCAGATAGCCGGAGGGACGCAGCGAGAAGGTGCCGAGCAGCGCCGCGAACTGGTCGCCAACCGCGGTGCCGGAAAACCATCCCGCAATGGATTCCGAAAAACCGAAGGCGAGCATGGCAAGCCCGCCGCCGATCAGCCCGCCCTCGAGACCGAGCCTGAGGAAATGCCGCTGGAAGCGGCCCGCGATGTAGCGGTCGCCGGCGCCGACGAAATGCAGCACCTCCACAATCGGGCGGTTGGCCGCCATCGCGCCGCGGGTCGCGAACGACACCGAAATGATGGTTGCGACGATCACCAGCGCCAGAATGCCGAAGCCCGCCGCGAGCGTCGCGCCGGTCATCGAGCGCATCCGCTCGATCCAGGCGCGATGATCGTCGACGCTGGCGGTCGGCGCGATCTGGTTCACCCTGCTGCGCAAATTGGCGAGATCCGGCCCGGCGCCGGGCTGAGCGCGGGCTACGATCACCCGCGGCACCGGCAGATCGTCGAGCGAGAGTCCGCTGCCCAGCCACGGTTCCAAAAGCTTCGAGGATTCGTCCTTGGTGAACGGCTTGACGTCGACGATGCCGGGCTGGGCGCGCATCGCGTCGGTGACCGCGGCCACGTCCTTCTCGATGTCGCGCCAGGCATATGGCCTGATCTGCACCGTGATCTCGCTCGCCACTTCCGATTGCCAGTCGGCCGCGGACGCGCTGACCAAAAGCACCGTGCCGGTCGTGATCGAAGCGAGAAAGGTCATGATGGCGACGACCGCGACCAGGGCCCGGCCGGAAATCGAGTTGCGCGGCACGATCGGCGACTGGTTCCGCGCCCGCGCCGCGATCTGCGGGCGCTCGAAGCCCAGGTCCACCAAGGTGCCGTGCTGTTCGGTCCTACTCATAGATGTGCAAGCGTCCCTGATGCAGAACCAGCCGCCGCGCCTCGTACTGGTCCATCAGCGAGATGTCATGGGTCGCGATAATGACCGCAGTGCCCGATCGATTCAATTCGATTAACAACCGGAGCAGCCGCCGTCCGAGCGTCGGATCGACGTTGCCGGTCGGCTCGTCCGCCAGCAGCAACTGCGGCCGCGAGATCACCGCGCGGGCGATCGCGGCCCGCTGCTTCTCGCCGCCGGACAGGATCGGCGGCAGCGCGTCCATCCGTTCGCCGAGGCCGACCCATTTGAGCAGATCGATCACTTCCTTGCGATAGCTCGATTCATCCCGGCCGAGAACGCGAAACGGCAGGGCCACGTTTTCATAGGTGGTCATGTGATCGAGCAGGCGGAAGTCCTGCAGCACGATCCCGATCCGCTTGCGCAGGTCCGCGATCTCCTCCTTGTTGAGCAGGGAGACGTCATGACCGAACAGGTTGACCAGCCCGCGGGTCGGGCGCATCGACAGGAACAGAAGCTTGAGCAGCGAGGTCTTGCCCGCGCCGGAGGGACCGGTGAGGAACTGGAACGAATTGGCCGGGATCTGGAACGTGAGGTCGCGCAGGATCTCCGCTCCCAGCCCGTAGCGCAGTCCAACATTCTCGAACCGAACCAAGCTCAGCTCCGTTCGACAGGGGTCCGGAACAGGAAACCAGAAGGGTTTTCGCCCTCGTCCGAGTTCTCAATCCGCCGCACCTTCCCCGTGCGGACATCGGACGGTCAAGGCGCT
>NZ_JAFATE010000181.1 GCF_019244115.1 Bradyrhizobium sp. | reverse complement strand
GGCAGGTGGTCGTACTTTCCTTCGACGAGGCCCTTGAAGCCCTTGATGGTGTCTTCGATCGACACCAGCTTGCCCGGCGCGCCGGTGAACACTTCGGCGACGTGGAACGGCTGCGACAGGAAACGCTCGATCTTGCGGGCGCGCGCCACGGTCAGCTTGTCCTCTTCCGAAAGCTCGTCCATGCCGAGAATGGCGATGATGTCTTGCAGCGCCTTGTAGCGCTGGAGAACCTGCTGCACGGCGCGCGCAACGGCGTAGTGCTCCTCGCCGACGACGAGGGGCGACAGCATGCGCGACGTTGAGTCGAGCGGATCGACCGCGGGATAGATGCCCTTCGCCGCGATGTCGCGCGACAGCACAGTCGTGGCGTCCAGGTGGGCGAACGAGGTCGCCGGCGCCGGGTCGGTCAAGTCGTCGGCCGGCACGTAAATCGCCTGCACCGAAGTGATCGAGCCCTTGGTCGTCGTGGTGATGCGCTCCTGCAGCGCGCCCATGTCGGTCGCGAGCGTCGGCTGATAGCCCACCGCCGAAGGAATGCGGCCGAGCAGCGCCGACACTTCCGAGCCCGCCTGCGTGAAGCGGAAGATGTTGTCGACGAAGAACAGCACGTCCTGACCCTGATCGCGGAAATATTCCGAGAGCGTCAGGCCGGTAAGACCGACGCGGGCGCGCGCGCCCGGCGGCTCGTTCATCTGGCCGAACACGAGGGCGCATTTCGAGCCTTCGCCGCCGCCCTTCTTGTTGACGCCGGATTCGATGAACTCGTGATAGAGGTCGTTGCCCTCGCGGGTGCGCTCGCCGACGCCGGCGAACACCGAATAGCCGCCGTGGGCCTTCGCGACGTTGTTGATCAGCTCCTGAATCAGCACGGTTTTGCCGACGCCGGCGCCGCCGAACAGGCCGATCTTGCCGCCCTTGGCGTATGGCGCGAGCAGGTCCACGACCTTGATGCCGGTGACGAGAATCTGCGCTTCGGTGGACTGGTCGGTGTATTTCGGCGCTTCGGCGTGGATCGGGCGCTTGTCTTCGGACTTGACCGGGCCGGCTTCGTCGATCGGCTCGCCAATGACGTTGATGATGCGGCCGAGGAGGCCTGGGCCGACCGGCACCGCGATCGGCAGGCCGGTATCGGTCACTTCCTGACCACGCACGAGGCCTTCGGTGACGTCCATCGCGATGGTGCGCACCGTCGATTCACCGAGATGCTGCGCCACTTCGAGCACGAGGCGGTTGTCGCCGTTCTTGGTTTCGAGCGAGTTCAAGATCGCCGGAAGCGCGCCTTCGAACTGCACGTCGACGACCGCGCCGATCACCTGGGTGACTTTGCCGGTCCGGTTGGAGCCAGTCTGTGCTGCCATGTTCGTCCTCTTACTCTCTTTATCTATGCGCTAGAGCGCTTCGGCGCCGGAGATGATCTCGATCAGTTCCTTGGTGATCATCGCCTGACGCGTGCGGTTGTACTTGATGGTCTGCTTGCGGATCATGTCGCCCGCGTTGCGGGTCGCGTTGTCCATCGCCGACATCTGCGAGCCGTAGAACGAGGCGTTGTTCTCGAGCAGCGCGCGAAAAATCTGCGTTGCGATGTAACGGGGCAGCAGGTCGGCGAGAATCTCGTCTTCCTCCGGCTCATACTCATAAGCCGCTACCGGGCCCTGTGCCTGCGCGGCTTCGAACTTCGGCGGAATGATTTGTTGCGCCGTCGGGATCTGCGCGATCACCGACTTGAAGCGCGAATAGAACAAGGTCGCGACGTCGAACTCGCCCTTCTCGAACATAGCCGTGACCTTGTGCGCGATCTCGGCGGCGTTGGCATAGCCGAGCACACGAACGCCGCGCAGATCGACGCGATCGACGATCATCTTCTCGAAATTGCGGCGCAACTGCTCGTAACCCTTCTTGCCGACTGTGAGGATTTTCACCTCTTTGCCTTCGGCGACAAGGCGATTGATGTGTTCGCGCGCGAGACGGACGATCGACGAATTGAAAGCGCCCGCGAGGCCGCGCTCGCCGGTGGCCACGATCAAAAGGTGGACCTTGTCGCTGCCGGTGCCGGCCAGCAGCCGCGGGGCCCCGTCCGAACCGGCCATGCCCGACGCGATGTTCTGCAGGACGATATCCATGCGCTCGGCATAGGGACGCGCGGCCTCGGCGGCGGCCTGAGCGCGGCGCAGCTTCGACGCCGCGACCATCTGCATCGCCTTGGTGATCTTCTGCGTCGCCTTTGTGGCGGCGATGCGGACCCGCATGTCCTTGAGAGAAGCCATCGGAGTTCTTCGTCTCTATCCCTTAAGCGAAGGAGCCGGCGAACTTCTCGACCTGCGCGCGGAGTTTCTTCTCCGTGTCGCCCGAGAGATCGTTGGTCTTGCGAATGTCCTCGAGGATCGACTTCTCGTTGCGCAGCAGCGAGAGAAGGCCATTCTCGAACTTGCGCACCTGCGGCAATTCGAGCTTGTCGAGGAAGCCGTTGGTGCCGGCCCAGATCACAACGACCTGCTCTTCCATCTTGAGCGGCGAGAACTGCGCTTGCTTCAGCAATTCCGTCAGGCGCGAACCGCGCGCGAGCAGGCGCTGGGTCGTGGCGTCGAGGTCCGAGCCGAACTGCGCGAAAGCCGCCATTTCACGGTACTGCGCGAGCTCGCCCTTGATCTTGCCCGCGACCTTTTTCATCGCCTTGGTCTGCGCGGATGAACCGACGCGCGACACCGAAAGGCCGACGTTCACCGCGGGGCGGATGCCCTGATAGAACAGATCGGTTTCGAGGAAGATCTGACCGTCGGTGATCGAAATCACGTTGGTCGGAATGTAGGCCGACACGTCGTTGGCCTGGGTTTCGATGACCGGCAACGCCGTGAGCGAACCGGCCTTCTTCTCGTCGTTCATCTTCGCAGCGCGCTCGAGCAGGCGCGAGTGGAGATAGAACACGTCGCCCGGATAGGCTTCGCGGCCCGGCGGACGGCGCAGCAAGAGCGACATCTG
>NZ_JAFATE010000420.1 GCF_019244115.1 Bradyrhizobium sp. | reverse complement strand
AGCGAAAAAGGTCGTTTTGTCTCGTGTGATTCACCGGCAGAGTCGGTATCTGAATAATCGTGCGGAAAACTCGCATCAGCCCACCCGACAACGGGAACGCCGCAGGAAGCGCTTCAAATCTCCTCAGCACGCGCAACGTTTTTGTGAAACACACGACGTCATTGCTCCTCACTTCCGACCGAAACGGCATCGGCTTTCAGCAAAGCAATATCGAGCAGAACGAGAAGGTCGATTTGAGACTTGGCGAGAGATTACCGCCTCCGCTTCGTCCTTCTAAAGCAGAGAATGTGGCTGTATTGTACTCGCCGAAACCGATGGCAAACCGATTCTGCTCGATAGGCACCGGCCCTCATACCGCAATGTGACAATGCCGTTACGTTCGATTCGGTACTACTACCGAGGTCAGCCGGTCACAACAGGACCCTATGGGCAACAGACCACAGCGATAGCCAAGCGCTAACGACGGAAGACGAGACGACGCCTGGCACGGAGCAAGAACACGCGCCCGACGTTTGGGAGAGTAGTAAGGGAGGCGCTATGTTCCATTCAAAGCTCAGTAGACGACAGTTACTTAAGGCGGGTGCCAGTTCGGCCGTTCTCGCGCTTGTCAGCCCTGGTAGCGGGAGTGGTGCCTCGGCTTCCGACGCTGAGATCACCAGCGCCGCGATTCATCCGGCCATCGGCATCGCCCGGATCGGCAACAGCACGAGCGATTACTATCTCGGCCCGGAGCTGCCCGGCACCGTGCCGCTCGCCCCAGACGGCTTCAAAGACGCGTGCGGCGCCCTCAAGCGACAGGCAGCGCGTTTCCGCCTCTACGGCTTGGATCGAAACGGTCGCGTCGTACGGGAGCTTACCGCCGAGGAGGCGGAGATCACCTGGCGCGTGCATCTGACCAATGCCAAAGCAGCCTGGTACGACTTCCATACTGCCCTCGACATCCCCGAGGCGCAGCCGACAACGCGCCGCAACGCGACTTACGTCGGCGCGGAGCGTGCCGCGTTGGTCATCGACCCGGGCGTGCGCGCGATCTCGGGCCGCTGTCGCGGCCCGGTGGTCTTCGATGGCGGCCGCTTCTTGGGCCTCGAAGCGCCGCTCGGCGAGTTGCGCACCGACGAGGCCGGCCGTCTGCTCGTGCTCGGCGGAGGCGGGCAGTCGTTCTCGCCGTTCGGTGCGCGTCTCACAACTTTCGCCAACAACGACGGCTGGTGCGACGACACCTCCGACGGCCCGGTGACCGCGAGCGTCCGGCTCGGTAGACGATGGCTGCCGGTGGCGCCCGCCTGGGTCATTATTGGCCCGCCTAACTACGGGCCTGCGCTGGCCACCGGCTACCGCACGCTCTATGACGTCATGACACAGACGATGATCGATCTCGGGCGGTTGTCACCGCCAACAAGAGTAAGCTTTCTCAGCGACATCTATCCGCTCTTCGATCGCCTGTCGCAGCTTCAATGGGTGAATCAGGGCATGCTCGAGCGCTACGGCTGGCAGTCGCCGGAGGATTTCCTCGATCCCGCCCTGGTCGCTCGGCTCGCCGATTCTTCCCCGGAGAACGAGCCGTTACGCCGCGGGCTCTTCGACCGCTTCCGCCATCCCGACTACGCGACGATGCAACCCGATGCCTGGCCGCCGCTCTACGGCGATGCGGTCGCCCTTCCGGCTAACAGCCCGCGCGATTGGCTGGCGGTCACCGCCGTGCAGTACGCCCAGCTCGCGCGCTGGGCAGACGGGGACTTCGGGAACGATCTTGCCAGCGCCGACCTCAGCGCCGAGCGCCTCGAAGATCTTCCCCTCCAGGCACAGCCGCTGGCGCTCGATCGCGCCGCGCTCGAGGCTTGTCTCGGCGACGCCTTCCACCCTGGATGCGAGACCACATGGCCCATGCGCATCGGCTCGATGTACTCGGGCCTCTTCCGGCTGCGACACCGCCAGGAGCCCGAGCCCGACTACGGCGACGTGCTCACGCCGGAGCAGGCGCGGGCAGCAAACGGACCGCTCGATGGCTGCGTGCCGGGATCGGTCACGCGCTGGCTGGCCGTGCCCTGGCAGACCGACACTGCCAGCTGCCGCTCGGGCTATGAGCCGCAGATCGATCCCTATCTGCCGACTTTCTGGGCGGCTCGCGTTCCGAACCACGTGTTCACGCGAGAGAGCTACGAGATCGTCCTCGACCGGTCCTTGCCGCTCGTCGTACGACAGCAGGCGTTTCACACCCGCGCCGCGTTCTTTCGCGATATCGATCAGCCGACGACGGAGCAGACGCTGGCGAGTATGGTGGAGAACTGGTTCCGCCTCGGCCTTGTGGAGGAGCGACCCGGTCCGGGTGATGACGCGTTCCCGACGGTGATGCGAGTCGAGACCGAGAGAGACTTCCCGGAGTAATGCGCGTCGCCATCGTGGGAGCGGGACCAGCCGGCTGCGCCGCGGCCGTCGAGCTCTGCCGGCTCGGGGCCGAGGTGGTGCTGCTCAGCGACGGCCGCGATGGTATCGGCGAGCAGATGCCTCCCGAAGCGCGCCCGCTTCTGCAGCAGTTAGGGCTGTTGCCGCTCGATGGGCATGTCGATTGTGTCGGGGTTCGCGCCGCGTGGCGGACAGCGACTCTCCGCCATCAGGATTTCGTCTTTCGTCCGTTCGGCCACGGATGGCTGCTCGACCGCCGCATCTTCGGAGCGCAGATGCGCCAGCGTGCCGTCGAGGCCGGGGCGGTGCTGCGCCAGCCGGTGCGTCTCCTTACCCTCGCCCGTCCACGCGAGTGGCGACTCCGCGTCGAAGGCGAGGAGGTCGCTTGCGATTGGATGATCGACGCCAGTGGCCGGCACGCCGCGGTGGCGCGCCGACTCGGCATCCGCCGCCGCCACTTCGATCGGCAGTTCGCGGTCCTCGGATGGTTGCAGACCGAAGCCGACGACGAGG
>NZ_JAFATE010000368.1 GCF_019244115.1 Bradyrhizobium sp. | reverse complement strand
CCGCCGATCGTCGGCTACTGGCTCGGCCGGCCCGTTGCCTCGAAGACCGCTCGCGCCAACATCCTCTTGTTCTTCGGCGCCTCCGACGTGTTTGGCGCCGTCAGCTATACCGTCAGCGGACTGATTACGCCGCAGGCGATCGGCTTCTCGCTGATCGTCGGCCCGGTCTATGCCGTGGCGATCTGGCTCGGTGCAAAACTGTTCGGCCGCGCCAGCGAACAACTGTTCCGGGCGATCTGCTATGGCCTGATCGCGCTCGCGCTCATCGTCGGCCTGCCGGCGCTGGATGGCGTCCTGAGAGACCACTGATTAGTTGTCTGGAACGAGCAGGTCGAGCGGGACGTCCAGCACCTTTGCGATCAGGCGGAGCGCGGCGGCAGTACCCTTCCGTCGGCCATTTTCGATGTCCGAAATGTAGCTCTGGCTCAGGCCCGTTTTGAACGAAAGATACATCTGGGTCATGCCTTCGGGCCTACCGTGTTCGCGCCACTCGCGTAGAACCCGGACTGGATTTTCACCGTCTGCCAAGCGATCGACGATATCCTTTGGCAATAGCGGACCACCGGTTTCAATCTCCTTGCGCGCGCGCGCAACAATCCGCGCCGTGCCCGTATCCTCATCCGCTTCGGAAGCCTTAGCAACGAGGCGCTCATACTCTTCTCTTGGAAGAATCGCGACTTCGCCCCGTGGGGTTTTTTGGAACCGAACGCCCATAGCTGTCCTCTCATTCATAGATATCTCGTCGGTGTCCCACCGCCGCAATAACCATGGTCTCGCCGTCTTCGAAGAAGATCACTCGCCAGTCTCCGACGCGAAGCCGCATGCCGTCGCGGCCCTTGAGGCGCTTCACATCGCCATGCCCGGATGTGGCAAACTCGGTCAACCGCCTGTCGATCCGGCGGCGCACCTCCGGCGAGAGCTTTGCCCATTGGCGAGTGCTCGATGCTGTGAAGACAATCGGCTTCATGACGGAATATCGCATATTGCGATATTTTGGTCAACTCCCGTCCGTACGTCTCCATGCCCTCGCGGCTCCGATCATCATCAGCATTGGGCGGGGCATTCGCCGACATCGCATCAATAACGCGCCGATCGCGACGGCGCTGAGCGGCGATGCGGCTTTGCCGGCTGTGCAGGCGCCGCCGGTGTCGTGTCCTTCAGCGCGCCGATCTTCCTCAGCGCCGCGTCGGCCGCACGCTCGCCGCTTTCCCAGGCGCCGTCGACTGTTCCCCACAGCGTATCGTGAGTGGCCTCGCCGGCGAAGAACACCGCGCCGACCGGCTCGGCCAGGACGGCGCGCGACGGCTGGCCGCCAGGGCTCGCCGCTGACATCGCACCCAGCGCGAATGGCGCTGCGTTCCAGTGCGTCGCCGCCGACTTCTTCACGGAAGCACCGACCTCGCTGCCGAACAGCTTGATCAGCCATTCGACGGCGAAGGCGATCATCGCCTTGTCGCCCTGGCTCGAAAGATCGCGGCCGAACGCGCCGCCGACATCGATCGAGCATACCGACGAGCCGCCGATATTGGCGAGCAGCATCGCCGTCTTGGTCGAACTGCTCTGCTCGACGATGGCATCGTCACGCGCGAGGCCGAGCGGATTTCCGGCAAGCTGCAGGAAAATATGATCGAAGCTGCCGAGCCCGAGCCTTGCGGCCGCATCGAGCTGGCGCTTGGGCAACTCGGGGGCGAACTTGATCGCGCCAGATGCGAGCACGTTGGTGGAGACCGTCACGATCGCAGCGCGTGCTGCGATCCGCCCCGCCGCCGTCTCGACGGCGACGTCGCGATTGCTCCAGGCGATGCGGCTCGCCGGCGTCGACAGCGCAAGCGGGACCTGGTCGGCAAGCCTGGCGATCATGGTGCCGAGACCCAGGCGGCAGGCGATGACCGCGCCGCGGTCGCCGCCGCGCACCTTGTCGATGACCGAGAGATCCCTGAGGTCCTTGCCGGTTGCACTCGCGCCGAGCACGAATTCGGCCGTGGCTGCCCAATCGCCGAGGTCTTTTGGGAGCGCTGACGCGCAGGCAATGTCGCCCTTGCCGCGCGAGGCGTCCTCGATGGCACGATTGGCGCGCACCAGCGCCGCCAAAAATTCCTCGGTCTCGCCGGGACGGGCGTTGCGGCGGCCGATGCGGATCTTCTGCCCGACCGGCGCCACGACCATTTCCAGCGCGAGCGCCCGGGCGAGCTTGACCAGCGGATTGGCGTCCGGATTGTGCAGCCAGCGCGCACCGCGGTCGATCGGCACGTCGAATGTCGTCGTGTCGGTGAGGCACCGGCCGCCGATCTCATTCGCCGCCTCGACCACGATCACCCTGCGACCCACGGCAATGATGCGGCGCGCCGCCGCGATGCCCGCGGCTCCCGCGCCGATCACGACAATGTCAGCCTCGCGCGGCAACGGCGCAGCCAGACCAGGTGGGCTGAACAAAGGGGCAGCCGCAAAACCTGCGGACGCGATGAGGACGTCGCGGCGCGTGATGTTCATGTCATGGTTTCCGGAGCCTGAAGATGCCAGCAGGCAATTGCCCACGGTGACAAATTATCTTTGCGTTTGCCATGATCATTCAAGGGAGTTCGTGGCCGGAATCACATTGAGCTTGGGATTTTCCAGTGCCCGTAACAACCCTGGATTCCGACCGCGGATGCCGCGACAACCTAACTCGAAATTCATGATCGTCATGATGACCGCCTCTTCAGATGCGGCGAGGCATGGTGCGCGGCGGTCGGAAAGCGCCCGCGCGGGAACCCGAATGAACCAAATTGCAACGGCTCTTGACCATGATAGAGATGGGTGAGGCGGCGTGGAACAGCCGCGGGGAGACCCATGGGCGTGATGCTCGATCAGATCGGCAAGCTGATCGCCGGCTACCTCGAAAAGGAGGTGCCGGGCTACGAGCCGTTCACCCCGAGCGATCCCGACCATTTGCGCGGCGACATGCAGCCGGGCGACGTGCTGCTGGTCGAAGGCAACAGCCGCATTTCCGGCATCATCAAATACCTGACGCAATCGACCTGGTCGCATGCGGCGCTCTATGTCGGGCCCGTCGACGGCGCGCGCGAAGCGGACGGCGAGCAGCATGTGCTGATCGAGGCCAATGTCGGCGAAGGCGTGATGTCGGCGCCGCTGTCGAAATATTTTTCCTATCACACCAGGATCTGCCGCCCGGTCGGCCTGTCCTACGAGGACCGCCACACCGTCTGCCGCTACGCCATCAACCGGATCGGTTTTGGCTATGACACGAAGAACATCACCGACCTGATGCGCTATCTGATCCCGCTGCCGGTGCCGCAGCGCTGGCGGCGGCGCATGATCGCGCTCGGCTCCGGCGACCCGACCAAGATGATCTGCTCGGCGCTGATCGCGCAGGCGTTCGACGCCGTGCGCTATCCGATCCTGCCAAAAATCACGCGCGCCGGCTCCCGCCGCGCCCGCCGCGAGATCCTGCACATCCGCGATTCCTCGCTCTACATGCCCCGGGACTTCGACATCTCGCCCTATTTCGAAGTCGTCAAGCCGACCATCGTGCACGGCTTCGACTACACCGCCTTGCACTGGGCCGACAAGCAGAAGCCGCTCCCGGAGGTAGCGGGCGAGTTCGGTGTGTTTCCAGAAGCGAAATCGCCGCCGCTTGTTCCTGAAGAGGCTGACCAGGAAGCGCCGCTTACGGTTTAGGAAGTGAGCGCCGGTGCAGGCGCTGCGCGGGATGGCATCAGGCTCGTCATTGCGAGGCGAAGCGACGAGGCCCGTGGGGTGGGCTGAGCGCAGCGTGCCCACCGTTGCAGACCACACCCGCGGAAGGTTGGTGGGCGCGGCGCTGGGTCTTTGCCCACTCCACGAAAATCGCGCTCGCTCTTCGGCGGCGGCGTCAGCTTCCCATTCAACGGTTCAAACAGCTTTGAGGGTGTGAGCTCGCGTTCTCGCGGCACGAAATGCCCGAGTCTTGCTTCAGATGTCACCCTCTGAATTGGAAGAGGGCGCAGGGAATGCCGGGTGCTGGCCGCACCCATGGCCCGCCAGCAACAAGAAAAGCTGGCGGCAGTTACCACAGGTTCAGCCAAAACATCCGGCATTCCCTGCGCGATGGTTTTAACGCTGTCCTTCGTGCTCTCCCCAGGGAACCGGGCTTTCTTGCCCCTGTCATTCGTGAGCATCGCAAGCTCGCGAACTTGACACCAGCGTCGGGGTGTCAGGACCACACGACTTCTGCGTCCGCGAAAGGATCAGTCGTCCGCGCAAAGCCTGCGCGCTGATCTGCCGCGTCCACCGCATCCCGCGCTCAACGTTCGTGACGATCGCGAAGCGCCCCTCCTGAGCGAGCCCGGGATGCGCGGATCATACTTCCGCTTTTCGGAAATTGTCAAGCCGTGTTTTCGCAAGAGCGGTAGCGATGCGATTCCCGTTGATTCGACGTGCGAATTTCGTCTTTGGGCCGACGCAACCATTGAGCTTCGATAAGCTCAAAACCGATCTGTCGATGCGGAAGAGGCAACTGATTCGGGTTACGCCTTTAAGGCCGGAACACCCGACCAGTCAGGACACGGCGCCGGGCTCCAGCGCCTCGCCGGCCTACGACGGATGCGCCATAGTCTCGTGCAGCGCGGCTTTGTCGAGCTCGCCCTCGCAGCGGCTTATCACGATGCGTCGGCACGGGCCCCAAGATGCCATCTCTGCCTCGCCAAGATGGACAGTCGATGCACCGGGCGCTGGAAGCCGCCGCTATAAATTTCTATTCTGTGGCTGAGCAAAAGGTCGGAGGCAAAACCCATCAAAAATTGGAGTCCACGTCATTCGGCCTTATGTTGTGGACCCTTCGACAGAGAGGACATGGACGTGAGTCTTTTCGGAACGATTTTGGGGCGAGACGAGAAGTTGGACGGCAAGGCGGATGATCGAGGAAAGGACGAACTGCTCGTCAACGCCTATGCGACCGTCCGTGATCTGCCTGCACTCGATTTTCCACATCGGCTGATGGGGCAGCGTGATCTATCGGACCCGGACATGCCCTCCGATCTCGACGCATTTGTAGGATACGTCTTTGGCCGTGGCGACGGCCAGATGACGGCGATGCACTACCATCTGTGGGGGCACATCCGACGCGTCCGCAATCAGGTGAATTTTGTCGTGGCGCTCGGCGATCTTCCGGCCGTGACCGCCTGGGCGCGAAGCGCGAATGCCATCCTCTTTCTCGGCGATGGCTCCGTGCGCGCTCCCGACATGGCGATGCTGATGAACGCGGAAGGCGTGTTCAACGACAAGGCCGGTTTGCCCTATCCGCCGGACGCAATCGCGCGACGGGCGCGAACGCTCAAACTCCTGGGCAACACGAGGCCCGCGCCGCCAGCCAGCATGCCGCCCTGCTTCGGAGAAGCGGAGGCCGCTCTCCGCCCCGCCTCGGAGGTTTTCGAGCGCGCCCTCGGCTTGTTCTGCGTGGCAGCGCAAGGCGTGGCAGTGGAAAATGGCGATAAGAGCGTCCTTGCTTTCATGCGCGAGCAGAACCCGATCGGGATCAATGCGCTGACACCGCAGGAGAGAATTTTTCTGGAAGCCGAGAATCCCGACGCGCAGACCGCCGTCCAGATGAGCTGGCGTTATGAAGCGCTGAACGTGCTGCTTTGGACGCTGTCGATCGGACCCGATCATCTCGATCCGGCCGGAGAAATCGCCGATGTGAACGCGCTGGTCCAGCGGGTCCTGGACATCGCGAACGACAAGTCCGAGGTTCGAGAGCTGAACTTGCGACCAGCCGCCGAGATTCTCGATGCGCTGGACCTGACCTGGCGACAACATTGGATCACCCGTCAGGCTCGTCTGGAAGGCGTCGAAGTCGAAACGCTCAATCCGAGCGTCGTGATGGAACGCCATCATGCGCTGAACTGGATAACGGGTTTTCAAAATGATCGCAGTACGGACTGGGACAACATAGACACGCCAACCTGACGCGTCATGAAAGCGCCGCGCGCGCCAACCCGTTCCCGATCGGTCTACTCAAAGCGGAAATGGGACGTAACCGTTAGCGGCGGGCAACTAACGCCATGCGAGATGCGAAACCTGGCGCGGGACGACGCCTCGCCGCGCGCGCGGACAGCAGCCAGAGTTGGCGCCGATCAGACAGCAATGCTGTCGCAGTTCATGCATGAGTGGCGCGTCTCGTGCATATCCCCCCGCGCCTCCACTATCGTACCACATCTTCCATCTTTGTTTCGCTGACTTACCGGCTGGCGCCGCTCGAGTTGCCTGCGGCGCCGATCGTCCAGTCCGGGTGCCATGGCGTGCCGACCGCTCTCGTTACGAAGCAATTTGCGCGATAGGCCTTTGTCAGCGGAGTTCGTGAGATGAACAAGAAAAATCGACTGAGCGAATCTGAATATCAGAATCGTCTCAACAATCTGCTGAAGGGCGCCTTCAATACCCAACTGCAGCCGCTGCGATCGCTCAACACCGCGACCAAGAAACGGAGAGCGGCGAAACGGCGGAGCGCAAGTCAGCCTGAACTGGCGAAGTCCAGCACCACGACCCCGGGCTGATGGTTGCCCGATCGGATCGCGGATCCGGGGACGGGCCGACACGACGGCCGTTGGCCTTCGGCGACCACGCATGAACGAAACAGATCTGGATTCAGGCTCGAACGTACCATTCTCGCGCGTCCACCTGCGCCCCTTGAAGTTCGCCTGATCGATCCAGCCGGGCCGACCTCGTTGCACGCTACCGGTCCGAACGGCCGATCACCGCCATCAGCTCCGAGATCTTCTGCCGCTGATCGGTCTTGTCGCCGCTGGCTATGGCGTGTTCGACGCAATGCGCGACGTGGTCCTTCAAAACCTCCTCCTCGACGCGCCGGAGCGCCGCGCGCACCGCCGAGATCTGCGTAACGATGTCGATGCAATAGCGATCCTCCTCGACCATTTTCGAAAGGCCGCGGACCTGGCCCTCGATCCGGCCGAGGCGTTTTTGCACGGATGCCTTGATGTCTTTTCGCATGGTCTCTATATACCCCTACAGGGTATGGGTTTCAAGGAATGTTTCGATGAACGAAACCGGACACGAGCTCGGAGTGCCTTCAGGATGCGAATGCAGTTCCAAGGCGACCGCCGAGCCCGGCAAAGCCGCATGCCGCGGCGAGCAGGGCGACCGCGTTGGTCACGCGTATCATCATGATCACGCGGCCGGCGCAGCAACCGTCAAGGATCCCGTCTGCGGCATGAACGTCGATCCGGCGACATCGAAACATCGCTTCGAGCATCGCGGCGAGACATTCCACTTCTGCTCGGCCGGGTGCCGCACCAAGTTCGCGGCCGACCCTGCAAAATATCTCGACCAGCGAGAGCCGCCGCAGGACGCTTCACCCGATGCGATCTACACCTGTCCGATGCATCCCGAGATCCGTCAGGTCGGACCGGGAAGCTGCCCGATCTGCGGCATGGCGCTGGAGCCCGAGGTCGCGAGTCTCGATGCCGCGCCCAATCACGAACTTATCGACATGTCCAGGCGGTTCTGGATCGGCGGCCTGCTGGCGCTTCCATCGGTCGTTCTGGAAATGGGCGGCCATCTCGCCGGTCCGCACAACTGGATCGATCCTACGCTGTCGAACTGGATCCAGTTCGTGTTCGCGACTCCGGTCGTGCTGTGGGCGGGATGGCCGTTTTTCGTGCGCGGCGCCCAGTCGCTCGTCACGCGCAATCTCAACATGTTCACGCTGATCGCGATGGGCACGGGTGTCGCCTATGTCTACAGCGTATTTGCGACGCTGGCGCCGCAACTCTTCCCATCGGCGTTCAGGGAACATGACGGCGCTGTTGCCGCCTACTTCGAGGCCGCCGCCGTCATCACGGTCCTGGTGCTGCTCGGCCAGGTGCTCGAATTGCGCGCGCGCGAAGCGACCTCAGGTGCGATCAAGGCACTGCTGCAGCTTGCGCCAAAGACCGCGCGGCGGATTAGCGAGGATGGCACGGACCATGAGGTCGAAATCGACAGCCTGAAGGTCGGCGACCGCTTGCGCGTACGGCCCGGCGAAAAGGTGCCGGTCGACGGCATCCTCCTCGAGGGCCGCTCGTCGCTCGACGAAGCGCTGGTCACGGGCGAATCCATGCCGGTGACCAAGGAGGCCGGCGCCAAGGTGATCGCCGGCACGCTCAATCGATCCGGCAGTTTTGCGATGCGTGCAGAAAAGGTCGGGCGCGACACGCTGCTGTCGCAAATCGTGAAAATGGTGGCCGACGCGCAGCGCTCGCGCGCGCCGATCCAGCGCCTCGCCGACCAGGTCGCGGGCTGGTTCGTGCCGACCGTCATCGCGGTGGCGATTTTCGCGTTTGCCGCCTGGAGCTGGTTCGGCCCGGAGCCCCGCCTCGCGTTCGGCCTGGTCGCGGCCGTCAGCGTGCTGATCATCGCCTGCCCCTGTGCGCTCGGGCTCGCCACGCCGATGTCGATCATGGTCGGCGTCGGACGCGGCGCGCAGGCCGGTGTCCTGATCAAGAATGCCGAAGCGCTTGAGCGCCTGGAGAAGGTCAATACACTCGTCGTCGACAAGACCGGGACGCTGACCGAAGGCAAGCCAAAAGTCGTCGCGATCGTGCCGGCCGGCGGCTTCGAGGAGAGTGACATTCTCAGGCTCGCCGCCAGCGTCGAGCGGGCCAGCGAACATCCGCTGGCTGACGCCATCGTGGCCGCCGCCAAGGAGCGCAAGCTCGACCTCGCCGCCGTGCACGATTTCGATTCGCCCACGGGCAAGGGCGCCACCGGCAAAGTCGACGGCCAGTCGATCGTGCTCGGCAATGCACGCTATCTCGACTCGCTCGGCATTGCGACCGCATCGCTCGATGCGGAGGCCGAGCGGGTTCGCGGCGAGGGCGCGACCGTCATCAACATGGCGGTCGACGGCAAGCTCGCGGGATTGTTTGCGGTTGCCGATCCGGTGAAGGCGACGACGCCGCAGGCGCTGAAGGCGCTCGCAGCCGACGGCCTCAAGGTGATCATGCTGACCGGCGACAACCGCACGACGGCGAACGCCGTCGCGCGAAACCTCGGCCTCGCCGATGTCGAGGCGGAGGTGCTGCCGGACCAGAAGAGCGCGGTCGTGAACAGGCTGCGCGGGCAGGGGCGGATCGTCGCGATGGCCGGCGATGGCGTCAATGACGCGCCGGCGCTCGCGGCCGCCGAGGTCGGCATTGCGATGGGGACCGGGACCGACGTTGCGATGGAGAGTGCCGGCGTGACGCTGCTGAAAGGCGATCTCATCGGCATCGTGCGCGCGCGAAAATTGTCGCAGGCCACGATGCGCAACATCCGCCAGAACCTGTTCTTCGCCTTCATCTACAATGCCGCGGGCATTCCGATCGCCGCCGGCATTTTGTATCCGAGCTTTGGCATCTTGCTGTCGCCGATCATCGCGGCTGCCGCGATGGCGCTGTCGTCGGTGTCAGTGGTTGGCAACGCCCTGCGGCTGCGCGCGACGAGGCTATAAGCGCGCGATGAAATTGAGGCTCGATCAGGCCGCATCGCAGGTGCGCTCCCGCTCCCCGCTCGCGGGGAGAGGTGACCCCGATCTCACGCCGCGCGGCCGGTGGCGCGTGGCAGGCCGGCGCGGGCGACGCCGCCATAGAGCGGCTCGTCCGGCATCGCCTCGCGCAGGGTTCGGCCCCGACGTCCGCGGCAAGCCGCTCGACGCCTGACTTTTTTCAAGGACTTGCCGAGGCCGGCGCGCATCTCTACCTCTCGCGGGACCGTTTTCACGAGAGGCTGGAACCTTCAATGATTGATGCTGCCGTCAGGGCGCTATCGCAGATCCTGTCCCCGCCGATGCGCTCGATCCTGTGGCGCTCGATCGGCATGGCGCTGGTGCTGGTCGCGGTGCTCGCGATCGGCCTGCAACGGCTCATGAGCTGGCTTGCGACCGAGGGCGCCACCTGGGCGGAGGCGACGCTCGGACCCACCTCGCACACGCCGCTCGAC
>NZ_JAFATE010000359.1 GCF_019244115.1 Bradyrhizobium sp. | reverse complement strand
GGCGCTCGCGGTCGACTGGGTCACCGAGCCGGTGGTGTCACGCGGCAGCACGGGTGCGACCGCGGCCATGGCATTGCTCTGCGGCGTCGAGCGGACGCGATCGGTGGTGCCTTCGCCGAATTTGAGCAGCCGCGCCGACGTCTCGGCCTGCTCGCGCTCGAGCCGGTCCAGCCGGTCGCCAGTATCCGTCATGAGACCTTGGCCAGCCTTGGCAATCTGGTCGACATTGGCTTTGAGCGTCTCCACATCGCCGCTGATCCGCGTCACCGAGGCCTGCACATCGGGATCGGCCGATGCCGAGGCGGCGACATCGCCACCCGTGCGCATCATGACCGAGGTGGCGAGCGCGCCGCCCACGGCGCCCGCAATGGCGGCCACCGCGACCGAGGCGGCCAGCGCGCTGACCTGGCGCTTGCCCTTGATGACCTTCGCCGCCGCGGCGGCTGCCGGCTTCGGGCCGGCCTCCGCCTTGGCGACGGCCTCGGCCTTCGGTGCGGGACGCTTGACTTTGGCCGATGCGCGGGCCGCAAAGGCGGCGAAGGCCAGAACCTTGCCGGCGAGACCGGAGACATTGAACTTCGCGGCTGCCGCCTTGGGCGCCTCGGACTTGGCCGGTTCCGCGGGCGGGGCCGGCTCGGTCGCTTTCGGCGGCACCAAGCCCTTGATTTCCCAGGCACGTTCGCCGAGCGGGGTGACCGTGACCTTGCCGCCGGGCATGCGCGGCGTCTCAACCTTGGTCATGTCGGCTTTGGCATCGGCCTTTGCTGGTTCGGCTTTCGCCGTCTCGGGCGCAATGGAAGACATGCGGCGCTTCTCCGCTGGTTGTGGCTGGAATTCCGCTTTGCCTAGGGGCCCCGTGCCGTCCTTCGGACGCGAAGAAACGGCCGAGAGCCTGGCAAGCGGGGCCATATCTGGCTTGCCGAGGTCGAAGGGCTTGAACGCCTCGGGCGCCTTGGCTGCGAGCGATGCGATACTGATCGGTTCGCTGCTGGCAGTCGTCTTGGGTGGAGACGTGGACAGTCCCCCCTTCGCCAGCTCCGGGGCGCTCAAAGGGGTCGATCCGGAGAGGCTGCCGGGTTCAACGCGAGACTGTTCGGGCATCGGCTCACTCACACACGTTCAAAGTCCCAGGGATTGATTGACCATTTGGTAACCATGCATTGCTTGCGAAAACGTTACCCCGTGGCCGGCTTGCGAAAAAGTTAGGAACTTTTCCGGGGCGAAATTTGGTCCGATTAGCGGAGCAGAGGTGGCAGCGGCTGGGTTAATTGGGAGCCGATGCTGCATTGCGGTACCATTCAGGGGCCGTTGGCTGGATTGAAGCCCGCTTTGCGGACTAACATGGCAACCGCAGGTCGATAAGAAACGACGATGGGGCATTGTGCGACGGCGGGAAGAGCCGGGCGTCGAGACCAAGGCATCGCAACATGGCCATCGAAAAGTGCATCAATGAATATTCCGCCGGTGACGTCATTTTCGAGGAAGGCTCGACGGGACGCGAGTTGTTCGTCGTGCTCGACGGCAAGGTCGACATCGCCAAGACCGACGGCGCATCCCGCACGATGATCGTCTCGCTCGGCAAGGGCGAATTTTTTGGCGAGATGGCCGTGATCGACGGCTCGGCGCGCTCGGCAACCGCGATCGCGGCGACGCCCGGCACGCGGGTGATGCGCATCAACCACGCCCGCTTCGTGTATCTCGTCAGCCAGCAGCCGGCATTCGCGCTGATGGTCATGGATGCACTCAGCAAGCGCCTGCGCGCCTCCAATCTCCGCAACTTCGGAAACGCAACGACCTCATGAGCGACCGCAAGCCTATCCCCTTTCCGATTCTCCTGAACAACGAGGTGTGCTCGCTGATCCAGGCGGACGAGGACGTCTATCAGATCCGCTTCAAGAACCGCGCCGCCAACGCGTATCTCATGCGCGGCAGCGCGCGGACGATCCTGATCGATGTCGGGCTTTCGACCAATTATCCGCATCTCGTCGAATGCCTGAACCATGTCGGCTGCCCGCCCGAAACCATCGACATGGTGGTGCTGAGCCACGAGCACCTCGACCACATCGGCGCGGCCTTCCACTTCAACCTGAGCCGCACCTATGTCGCGGCCCATCGCCTGGCCGCCAACAAGATCATGCTGCGCGACGATTTTTCGATGCTGCGAAAAATGTTCAACGAGCCGAACGTCCCGATCAATGTCGATATCTGGCTCGAGGAAGGCAACCTGATCGATCTCGGCAATTTCCGCCTCAACGTCATGCACACGCCGGGCCACACCTCGGCCTGCATCACGCTGTACGACCAGGACAAGGGGCTGCTGTTCGCCGCCGATACCCTGATGCCGGGCGGCGTGATGGGCGGCATCTTCGGCTCCGGCTCGATCGCCGATTACATCCAGTCGCTGGAGCGCATCAAGGGCCTCAATTCGAGGATCCTGCTGTCCGGCCACGGCCGGCTGTCCGACACCCCGCAGGACGATGTCGTCATCGCGCTGCAACGCTCGCACGCGCTGCTGGCCGACACCGCGCAACTGTTCGACGCGCTGGATGCGCGGGCGAACTTCGAGCCGATCATGCAGTCGGTCCGCGATCTCAACAAGCTCGACGACGGCTGAGCGTGCGCTGTCATTGCGAGCGAAGCGAAGCAACGCAGAATTTCCTCCCTGGCAAACAGTCTAGATTGCTTTGTCGCTTCGCGCCTCGCAATGACGCCACCAAGACACACCCTGTGGTTCGGCTCACGAAATTCGATTTTTCGCGCAGGCGATTTTGGCTCTCCGCTCGTCGCGCTGCGCCTTCCAGCGTTGAGGCATTCTGCCTGTCCGGGCAAATCAGTTCAATTGTCTCAGGCCTCGTACTGTCGTCGATTTCGGGTGGCTCCGCCCATCAGCTTTGCCGGGAGGTCACAGGACAAAGACCGACTGGCGCGGCCCATGGCCTGCGGATTTGCGCTCCCCCAGCCGTAGCAGTGCGCCGACCGTCAAACTGACTGCACCGCCAATGGCGATGTCTTCGAGCCGGAGCAGCCCGGTCTGCCCTTGTTGAGGCAGAAGAATGCTGAACAGCACCACCGCGAACAGCGTGAATGCCGCTTGTCCGGCCATGAGGCCCAGGGTGCTGGCCGCATATGTCGAACCAAAGACGACAAAGGGCAAGATCGACCAGTACCAGGCCGGGTGCGGTCCGATGATCGCGACCACGATTGCGCTCGTCAGAAAGCCGGCCAGCGTCCCGGCTTGTTCCTGCCAGAAGGTCCGAACCGCTGATCCTCCGGCGCCGCTCAGGACGGGAAGCACGCCGAGCACCACCCAGAAGGCATGCTCCACTTTGAGAAGCCGCGTGAGCAGAACGGCGAAACCGAACGCCAATCCAGCGCGGAGGGCACGTTCCCTCCAGTTCGACCGGCCGGCGGCAGCAGCGGGTTTCAGCGCGGCGTCGGCTGAACTCGCTTCGTCGGCGGCTGCACGGCTGGACCGAATTGGAATCCAGATCAAGAGTAATGCCGGTTGCGCCACGAAGCCGGCAATGAGCCAGCCCGCGAGATAAGGAAACACGGAGGTCGCGGGGGCTGGCACTGCCACCGCGAGCATGAACACAAGGAGCAACGCGCTCCGGATGGCTGCAATCCGACCCCCGGTCAGCGGAGGAAGCTCCGACAGAAATCCCACCGCAACAGCGCCGCTGACTGCGAGCCAGGGGTTTGCCGAAGCAAGCGTGGCGAGGCTCAACATGATCGCGCCCAGCGCCGTCAGCATGGCAGATTGAACAAACCGGGCTCTTCCTGCCGGGTCATAATTGACGAGCACCTGATGGGCGAAAGTCCCGAATACGGCAAAGCCGGCGAGTTCGGGTTGCCTGAAGACAATCAGTGCCAATGCGAACAGCGATGGGACCGCGATCGCTGCCCGCAACGATCGCCCCAGGCCGGCCAAGCTCCTTTCATGCGCGTTGACCGATTTCATCCTCGTAAGTTCCGGTCCGCCTGGCAGCTCAACGTGCCTTCAGGGTGTTGCCATCTCCGACCGGTGAGCCATCGAGACGAAGGGCGCGGGCCGGTGCCGCACGCGCCTTGCTCGCCGCGAGCACGCTCGCCAACCAACCCTGCGCAATGCCAAGACCGGTTCCAATCAGCAACGAGAGCGGCATGGCTACAATCACATTCTCCCAGTCGAGCCCCATCATCGCTTTGAGCGTGAATGCTCCCGGCACGAGGCTGAGATAAGCGAACGTTGATGCAAAGCCGTAGAACGCGGCGGGGACGATACTGAGGATTGGTTCTGCAGCCGCCAAGACGATCAGGAATGAAGCGACGCCGGCGGTAACGGCGGTTGCAAGCGGTGCGCTGAGCGGCAGCACGCCAGCAGCGACGACAACGGCGACCACCCATGCCATAACGACGCCGAATATGAGAGCGGCCGAGCTGCGCAACGCGGCCTGAAGAGTAGCTCCCGAGTGATCGCAGCTCGCCCAGCCGATGAAAGCCGCCCAAACAAACAGCCCGGGCATTGCGGAGAACGCGAGCACGGAGGCCGCGGCGACAAGCGCCGCGGCCAGTGCTGCTGCTGTCAAGGATGACAGGTTCATTTCGATCACCATTTTTGCAAGGACGTGATCGCTGTCAGTTCAAGATCCATGTCAAGCGGCGATGCCGGTTACTTCCTCGCCGACCGGCATGCCGGGATAGAAGCTTGCGAGCCAGTGGACGATCGCGTGACGCGCGACCGCCGAGTTGCCGAGCTGACAATGCTGCTCCGCGCCCTCGCGCGCCGTGAATATCCGTGTCGTCACCGACCGGGCGCAGACGAGCTCGCGCATGGTTCGATGGACCCAGCCGACATCGAACAGGTGATCCTGCTCGCCTTCGGTCAGCAGGATGTCCTGCTTGACGTTGTGCAGGATTCCGTCGAGCGACTGCTTCGCGATCGCGGTGAGGAAGTCGAACGGCGTCCTGGTGCCGGTAATGTGCATGCCTTGAACGATGCACCATTCGAACACGGAGCTCGGCAGACGCTCCTCGGCCACCACGGCCTCGGTTGCCTTGCGGTCGCCGGCCTTGAACCGCGAGACCAGCTCCTGGGCCTTGCCCGGCCGCATCTGCTTGAGGGTCATGTCGAGGCCCGAATACGACGTCGGCATCGAGATGACATGCTTGATGCGAGGTTCGAACGCGGCCGCACGGATCGACATGTAACCCCCGCAGGAGGCGCCGAGCCAATCGACAGCGTCAAGCTCGAAGTAATCGATCGCCGCCTTGGCAGGCTTTTCCCAGGCGTGATCCATGTAGATTCCCTGCCGCAGGGCGCCGCCCTGGCCGGGCCCGTCGAAGGCGATGACGGTCATTCCGAGTTCGGTCAGCGGAAGCAGGAAGTTGTAGAACTCCTCGACGAAGGAATCGTATCCTCCGGTGAAAATGAACGTGCTGCGTTCCTTGCCCTTGGCCTGGAGCCTGAAGCCCGGCAGGTGTCCGCCGGGATATGGAATTTCGATACGCTCGTAACCGGCGACGCCTTTCATTCCAAGCGCCCAATTGCGCGCAAAGTCGTCGTAGAGCCCGTTGCGCACGTCGCCGGCGGGCAGATAGAACTCCGCGCCGTGATAGTAGGAGGCGGCGTCCAGGTAGCGCTTTTCGGCCTCGGCTTTCTTGGCGACCTCGAGCCAGACCGTGTACCAGGAATCGTAATCCTTGATCCTGGGCGCAATGGCACTCAGCTCCTTCAGGCGCGGCGGTGACTGACCATCCAGCAGCGGCCGGTTGAACGTGTAGTTCATGCCCACGTCAGGCAGCATGTGCAGGAACGGCATGGCTTTCTCCGTTGGCTAGGGTGTAGTTGCGATTGCGAGCGTTGCACCCAGGCGAGCGTTCATGCCAGATCAATCCCGTGGACACCCCGTTGCCAGAAATGCAACACCAAGTCCCCGCGCGAGCACTTTCCGCAGCATTTCCTGAGCGCTTCGAGATCGGAGCCGCGAATTTTGCTGAGCGAACCGCGATTGAACGCGTTGAAGGCTGTGGTCGCGCATCTGAACTCCCCGGTTGGGAAAGTTCCCTCAGCCAACTCAAAGTTTACTCCTTTTGCGCACGCCGCGGATCAACAGAACGCGAGCAGACACTCAATCATGCGCCTGCCCCTTCTCCTTGCTCCAAACCAATCCGGCTGGGTACACGGACGGCTGTCGGCGAGGCTCGGCCGCAGTCCGACTGGCAGCAAACAGCAGACGTTGTCATGCACGCCGTACGCGCTCATGATGCTCGTCTCGCGTCACCAGCGCGTCGATCGACGGAAGGGTGCCCGTGCTGGTCATGCATGATCGGGCATAGGTGATCGTGCAGTGTGTGGTGAGCCGTCGCGGACTGAGCACGATGGTCCGACAGATTTGATTTATCTCAGACCGTATCCGAAGCGCGGGCCCAGCTTCCTTCGGAGGGCAGCGATACGTCCAGACAATTCGGGAGGTGAAGCATGTATCGGCATATTCTCATTCCGACAGATGGGTCGGAGCTGGCGGAGCGTGGGGTGACGCATGGGTTGGCGCTCGCGAAATCCATCGGAGCCAAGGTATTCATCATCTACGTTGTGGAGCCGCTTCTTGCAGTGACAGGCGACTTTGCGAGCGTTTTGGATCGCGCGGAAAATGCAGCCAGGGAGGCTGGCATTCCCTGCGAGACAATCCAGGTGGAGAACGTGCCGCCGCACCAGGCCATCATCGCAGCCGCCGAGGACAAGGGCTGCGATTGCATCGTCATGTCATGGCACGGACGTAGCGGACTTTCCACGCTTCTGATCGGCAGTGTGACAAGCAAAGTGCTGGCCTACGCGAAAACTCCCGTACTGGTTTGTCGGTGAATGTACGGACCGCCGACGGGCGTCTTGCAATGGCGCAGCACTCGGCGGTTGTGCTGAAATCGCACCGTTCGGCAATCGGCGCAGCGCCGACTCTTCCACCATGACGTTTGCGCCGCGGACCGCAGCCGATTTTCCGCCGCGTGACATGGCTCAGGGATGAGCGGCCGCTGCGTCGTCATGGCCGGCTCTTGGTCGAAAGTTGGCCCGGATTCTGCTTTGACAGGGGCGACCTAAGCTGATCCACTTTCGTCCTGCTCCCTCAAACCTGTCCTTAAAGAGCGGTGAAGTGGAGCATGACGCATTCACCCCTGGAGCCGACCCCATGAACGAGCGGGAACTTCGAACCCTGATCGCGGACGTCAAGGACGGGCGCATGTCGCGCCGCAGCTTTGTGCAACGCATGATCGCTTTGGGGCTGACGGCGCCGCTGGCGGGCATGATGTTGACCGATGCGGGCGTGGCGAGGGCCGAGGGCGCGATCTCCTACAAGCCGCCAAAAGCCGGCGGCGGCGGGGTGCTGAAGCTGTTGTTCTGGCAGGCTCCAACCCTGCTCAATCCGCATTTCGCAACGGGAACGAAGGACCAGGAAGCTTGCCGGCTGTTCTATGAGCCGCTGGCCGGATGGGACAAGGACGGCAATCTGGTCCCGATCCTCGCCGAGGAGATCCCGAGCAAGGACAATGACGGGCTCAAGGAAGACGGCCTGTCCATGGTCTGGAAGCTGAAGAAGAACGCCAAGTGGCATGACGGCGTGCCCTTCACCGCGGACGACGTGATCTTCAACTGGCAGTATTCCACCAATCCAGATACCGCGGCGGTCTCGATCGGCAGCTACAAGGACATCAAGGAGATCGAGAAGATCGATGACCACACGGTGCGCTTGACGTTCAAGCAGCCGACCCCGTTCTGGGCCAACGCGTTCGTCGCCTCCTACGGCCTGATCATCCCAAAGCACCTGTTCGCCGATTATATCGGCGCCAAATCCCGCGAGGCGCCGGCGAACCTGAAGCCGGTCGGCACCGGCCCCTATCTGTTCGTCGATTTCAAGCCGGGCGACAGCGTGGCAGCCAAGCGCAACCCCGAGTACCACCAGGAAGGCAGACCTTATTTCGATACCGTCGAATTGAAGGGCGGTGGGGATGCGGTGTCGGCTGCGCGCGCGGTGCTGCAGACCGGCGAATATGATTACGCCTTCAACATCCAGGTCGAGGACGAGATCCTCACGAAGCTGGAGGCCGGCGGCCAGGGCAAGGCGTCCTTGAGCGTCTGCGGCAACATCGAACACATTCAGCTCAACGTCACCGATCCAGCGGTGGAGGTCGACGGCGAGCGCGCCAGCGTCAAGACCAAGCATCCGCTGTTCTCCGATCCGGCCGTGCGCGAAGCGATCAACCTTTTGATCGACCGCGCGTCGGTGCAGAAGTTCATCTATGGCCGCGCCGGCGTCGCGACGGCCGACTTCCTCAACAACCCCGAGCGTTTCCGATCGAAGAACAACAAGTTCGAGTTCAACATCGAGAAGGCCAACCAGGTGCTCGAGGCAGCCGGCTGGAAAAAGGGCAGCGACGGCATCCGCGCCAAGGACGGCAAGCAGCTCAAATTCGTGTTCCAGAGTTCGATCAATTCGCCGCGGCAGAAGAACCAGGCGATCATCAAACAGGCCTGCCAGAAGGCTGGCATCGACGTGGAGCTCAAGTCGGTGGTGGCGTCGGTGTTCTTCTCCAGCGACACCGCCAATCCGGACACCTATTCGCATTTCTACTGCGACATGCAGATGTACCAGACCACGATGCCGCAGGCCGATCCGCAGTTCTTCATGAACCAGTTCACCTCGTGGGAAATCGCCAGCAAGGCGAACAAGTGGCAGGGCCGCAACATCGTGCGCTGGCAGAACAAGGAATATGACGATGTCTATCACCAGGCCGAGACGGAGCTCGATCCGGTGAAGCGCGCGGCGATGTTCATCAAGCTCAACGACCTCGTCGTCGCCGACCGCTACATCCTGCCGGAGATCAATCGCAAGCTCGCAATCGGGCTGAAGAACGGCATGGTGGTTCACGAAAGCGGCTGGGACAACGATCTCTGGCAGATCGCGAACTGGTACCGGGAGAGCTGATCAAGCCGCGCGACGCGCCTTGCCATGATCAAACAATGGTCCTGAGGGGAAGCGAGTGGGAAACTATCTTCTCAGACGCCTCATCATCGCTCTTCCCAGCCTGCTCGGCATCAGCCTGATCCTGTTCGTGCTGCTCGCACTCGCCCCCGGCGATCCCTTCGGCGAGCTCGCGACCAATCCGAACATTCCGCCCGAGGTCCGCGAGGCGCTGCGGGTGAAGTTCGGCATGGACGATCCGATTCTCGTCCGCTATCTCCACTGGCTGGTCGCCATGCTGCATGGCGACTGGGGCTTT